>CASFOT010000156.1 GCA_949296305.1 uncultured Erysipelotrichaceae bacterium | reverse complement strand
ATGATTATGTCAAGATCAATGGAGATTATCGGACATGAAAGGGATCGATGCAAAGATCAAAGCACAGATCTTAGTAGAAGCGCTTCCTTATATCCAACAGTATGTCGGTGAGATCATCGTCATCAAATACGGCGGGAATGCTATGATCAATGAAGAGCTGAAAGAAGCAGTGATCAAAGATGTCGTCTTGCTGAATCTGATCGGGATCCGTGTTGTATTGGTGCATGGCGGCGGTCCGGAAATCAGTGAGATGTTAGAAAAAGTAGGCAAAGAAAGTGTCTTTGTCAATGGCTTGCGCTGTACGGATGATGAAACGATGGATATCGTTCAGATGGTGCTTTGTGGAAAAGTAAATAAGAATTTGGTATCCATGCTGCAGAAGGCTGGCGGTAATGGAATTGGTCTGGCTGGCGTTGACGGTAATCTGTTTGAGGCTGTCCGCCGTGATGCAGAACATGGCAATGTGGGAAATATCGTCAATGTCAATCCTGATATCGTACTGGATGTGCTTGAAAAAGGGTACATTCCGGTCGTTTCGAGCATTGCCTCTGGGATCGATCAGACGATGAACTATAATATCAATGCGGATTTTGCGGCTGAGAAACTGGCTATTGCACTGCATGCCAAAAAATTCATCCTATTGACGGATGTCAAAGGACTCATGCGTGATTTCCACGATGAGGATTCATTGATCCGGGAAGTGAAAATATCTCAAGTACCTAGATTGATGAAAGAAGGGATCATTTCAGGCGGGATGATTCCTAAAGTACAATGTTGTGTGGAAGCGATCCGTCAAGGAGTTGGCACCGTCAATATTCAAGATGGACGCATCCCGCATTCGATCCTGATTGAAATTTTAAGCAACGAAGGAATCGGAACAGTATTTTATTAAAGGAAGGGGAGAACAAGGATGCATTTTGATGAAATTTGTGCATATGAAAAACAATATGTGATGCAGACGTATGGACGCAATGAGATTGCCCTTGTCAACGGAAAAGGCGCGCACCTCTATGACAGCGAAGGCAAGGAATACATTGATCTGACCTCTGGCATCGGCGTGAACTGCCTGGGCTATCAACATGAAGCACAGGTGCAGGCAGTCTGTGATCAAGTACAGCATTTGATGCATTGTTCCAATCTGTTTTATAGTGAGCCGATGGCATGCGTGGCAAAAGAGCTGATCGAATCTACCTGCATGTCACGTGTGTTCTTTGCAAATTCCGGTGCAGAAGCAAATGAAGGAATGATCAAGACTGCACGCAAATATTCCAGCGATCATTATGGGAATGACCGCTATAAGATCGTTACGCTTCGCCAATCCTTCCATGGAAGAACGATGACAACGTTGATGGCGACCGGACAAGATAAATTTCATCAGTATTTTTATCCGCTGCCGGAAGGCTTTGTTTATGCGAGTGCGAGTGATTTTGAAGAGTTCAAGACACATATCGATGAACATGTATGCGCAGTGATCATGGAAATGATCCAAGGGGAAGGCGGTGTTGTTCCGCTGGATCAGGAATTTGTCAAACAAGTCAGTGCATATTGCAAAGAGCGTGATGTCCTTGTTTGTGTAGATGAAGTACAGACCGGTATCGGACGTACGGGAACGCTGTTTTGTTATGAACAATATGGCATTGAACCTGACATCGTCTCTGCCGCAAAAGGATTAGGCGGGGGTGTTCCGATCGGTGCTGTTCTCTGTGGCGAAAAATGTGCAGATACGTTGCAGGCTGGCCAGCATGGTTCTACCTTCGGCGGCAACTTGCTTGCCTGCCGCAGCGCACAAGCCGTATTGTCCGTCGTCAATCAGCCGTCTTTCTTACAGGAAGTAAAAGAAAAGGGTACGTATCTGAAAGAACAGTTGCTGGCATTGCATTCACCTGCGATCCATGATGTTCGAGGATTAGGATTGATGATCGGCGTTGGTGTCGATCCAGAAAAACGAAGCGGTTATGTTAAACAGCTGCAGGAAAAAGGCGTGCTTGTTTTAACTGCTGGAGCAGATACGATCCGTCTATTGCCGCCTTTGGTGATCACAAAAGAAGATATCGATCAGGCAGTAGCCTGCATGAAAGAGGTGCTGAAATGAAACATTTGCTGAAGATGCTGGATCTGTCAAAAGAAGAGATCATCTCGATCCTTGATCTGGCAGACCAATTAAAATATGAACAAAAGCATGGTATTGAACATCAGCTGTTAAAAGGAAAATCCATCGGATTGATCTTTCAGAAGTCTAGTACACGCACACGTGTATCATTTGAAACAGGTGCTTATCAGTTAGGCATGCAGTCTCTGTTCTTATCCAGCCGTGATCTGCAGATCGGCCGCGGAGAACCGATTCAGGATACGGCGCGCGTATTATCACGGTATCTGGATTGCATCATGATCCGTACGTTTGATCAAAAAGAAGTCGAAGATCTGGCTGCTTACGGTTCTGTTCCAGTGATCAATGGCTTGACAGATTTCAGCCATCCTTGTCAAGTGTTAGCCGATCTGATGACGATTCGTGAGAAATACAGCGTGTTAGAAGGATTGAAGATGTGTTATATCGGTGATGGTGATAACATGGCGAATTCATTGATCGTCGGCGGTTTGAAGGTAGGGATGAAAGTCAGCGTAGCTACACCGGAAAACTATGAGCCAGATGAAAAAGTCATGGCTTTTGCCAAAGAATATGATACGTTCACATTTACCAATGATCCAAAAGAAGCGATCAAGGATGTGGATGTCGTCATTACAGACACATGGGCAAGCATGGGCGTGGAAAGCGAAAAAGAGATACGTCAGAAAGCATTTGCCGGTTATCAGGTGAATGATGAACTGATGGCGTTTGCTAAACCACATGCGATGGTACAGCATTGTCTGCCGGCATATCGTGGACAAGAAATCACAGAAGACGTATTTGAAGCACATGCGGATGAGATCTTTGAAGAAGCAGAGAACCGCTTGCATGCTCAAAAAGCAGTCATGGTGAAATTACTGCAGGAAAATTAAAAGAAAATGATCAAAAAAAGAAGGAAACGCATGTCTCCTTCTTTTTAACTACTACTGCTGCTTGGAAAGAATGGTCGCAGTGCATCAGCCAGATTATGGATGTTGCGCGTTTGGATGTACACTTTTCCATAACCGCTGAATTCATTGACCAGACCTTCACCAGAAGTGAAGCCGAATGTTCCCGATGCAACACGGATAGAGTAATCAAGCGCAGCATCCCAAGCGATCACATGTTCATTGTCGATTGTTATCGGTGTCTGCGGTGTTACGTCCAGCTCGAAGATATCACCAAAACAAGCGATGAGGATGTCCCCATCTCCCTGGGTTTCCATCACGAATAAACCGCCGGTACCGCCAAACAGCGCTTTTCCGATCTCTTGACGTTTCATCACATACTGCACGTCATGATCACAGGCTAAAAAAGCCCCTGTATTTAGACGATATTGTTCATTTCCATGTACGTGCAGACAATGGATCTTTCCAGGAACGGCCGGCGCAATGCCTAATGATGCTTGATCGTTCTCACCTGTTGCCTCAGTGATGAAGAAGCTTTCGCCGCTCGTTAATGATCGTCCGATCGCACTGAACATGCCGCCGATCCCTTTTTTGCTGGTGTTCATTTTTCCTTCCAGCAAGACATTGGACATGTACGCCATGCATCCACGTTCGATACGTACTTTTTCATCTTGCAATAGTTCGATCTGAACCAAAGGGCAGTCATTATCGCCCACAATACGATATTTCATCTCTTATCCCTCCTGTTTTTTTCATCATAACAGATAATAAGACCGATGTGCAAATCAGCTATTTTTTCTTTGCATGATTTGTCTAGGGAAGCTTGCATAATTGGATGAGTGCTTGGATGCCGTTGATCAGAATATGTTCATCAAAATCAAAATGATCATTGTGCAAAGGAATGCCGGTTCCAGTACCAAGAAAGAAAAAGACGCCTGGGACCCGTTGCAAATACCAAGAGAAGTCTTCTGTGATCATCTGCGGTTCATCCAACAGCATCAGATCAGGCAAGATCCGCTGCGCTTGTTCGACCAGATCTGGATCATTGACAAGTGCTGGATAACCTTCACTGAAGGAAAAAGCAAATTGGGCTGGAGAATAGCGCTGGGCGAGCACGTGCAGCTGTGCACGGAGATGGTCATAGATGGAATCGTTGCAAGCACGCAGCGTTCCTTCTAACCGTGCATGATGACTGACGACATTGCGGATCGTTCCGGCATGAAGCACACCAAAACGAAGCAAGCGGTATTCCTTTTCATTGATCTGCTGTTCCATCGCGTATAAGTCACATAAATAGCGGCAAGCGATTTCTAAGGCATCACAGCCTTCTTTATATTTTGCTGCATGTGCACTTTTGCCATAAATATCGATATTGACTTCACTAGAGCGCGCCATCATTTCTTTTTTCCGCGTGCCGATGACACCGGCAGGCAGCTGCGGCCATACATGCATTCCGAAGATACGGCAGACATGATATTTTTCTAAGATGCCGGCATCGACGAGGAGCTTGGCGCCGCCAGGATTTTCCTCGCCTGGTTGGAAGATCAATAAGACATTGTAGTCCAGTGTATGCAGAAAGCTAGGCAGTTCATAGGCCAGCCCCAACAATATGGTCATATGCCCATCATGTCCGCAGGCATGCATCTTGCCTTTGTGCTGGCTTTGATAAGCTGCATTGGTTTTTTCTTCTACAGGTAAAGCATCCATGTCACAACGGAAGGCAATCGTATTAGGACAGTTGTTATCATAATAGGCCAAGATTGAACTGTTGATCGGACAATCGATGATACATGGCAGAGATCGTAAATGCTGCAAAATATATGCTTTTGTTTTTGGCAGATCTAATTCTAATTCCGGTATCTGATGCAGATCACGGCGAATCGTTTGAATGGTTTCAAATTGCATAGGTTCTCTCCTTTGCGTATATTGTAACGGAAATACAGAAGAGTTACAATGAAAATGGTTACACTTAATGAAAGAAAACCGAAAATAAAGGTTGAAAAAAATTGAAATAATTGTATAATAAAATCAAATATTGATAGAGGCGCAGGGAAGAAGAGAAAACAGCGAACCGGCGGGTGATTGAGCTGTTTTGGAGGCAACTCTGCCGAACTGCTTTTACAGGCATGGAAAAGCGGTGGGCTGCTGCAGAAGATGCTTCAGACTGTCTACAGAATGTAGGAGTGCTATCTTATAAGATCCATAATGACCGATAAGATTGCACTATCGGTTTTTTTTGTTGGAGGATATAGCGATGGAAAAAATGCTGAAGATCCAAGGTGTTGGAGCGGATGAATTAGCGAAGACTTATGGAACTCCGCTGTATATATATGATCAAAATGCAATTGAAAGCAAAATGCGGACATTTCATGACCATTTTCAAAGTGAGCTGTTTGAGACAGAAGTATTGTATGCTTCCAAGGCATTTTGCATCAAAGAAATGGTACGTTTAGCAAAACAGCACGATTTAGGGCTGGATGTCGTCAGTGGCGGCGAATTGTTTACGGCGCTTTCTGCCGGCTTTGATCCATCAAGGATCTATTTTCATGGAAATAACAAATCGTTTCAGGAAATAGAGGAAGCTTTGCAGGCGGGCGTAGGAACCTTTATCGTGGATAATGTAATGGAGGGCGCTTATCTTTGTGAGAAAGCAAACCTTCATCCAGATCAGCTGCATGTGATGATCCGTGTCAATCCTGGAGTGGAGGCGCATACACATGAATATATCGTAACAGCACATGATGACAGCAAATTCGGTATCTCGATCCATGAAGAAGAGACGCTGGTAGAGCTGATCCAGCAATTTCAATCGACACCTTCGATCGTTTTTGATGGTTTTCATGCACATATCGGTTCGCAGATCTTTGAACCGCAAGCATTTGAAACGGAAGTGGAAGTGCTTGCCCAGTTTATTTATGAACTGCAGAAACGATATGGCATCGAAACGAAATGCTTCGATGTAGGCGGAGGGTTTGCGGTCCATTATACAGATGCAGATGCTCCAATCCCGATCCCGCAAGTATGTGAGACCATCATCGCAGCTTGCGAGAAACAGAAAAATAAATATCAGCTGCCTTTGCAGAAAGTGATGATCGAGCCAGGAAGAAGCATTGTTGCAGAAGCGGGTACGACACTATATACGATCGGTTTTCAAAAGAAGACACCGCATCGTAACTATCTGTTCGTCGATGGCGGCATGAGTGATAACATCCGCCCAGCATTATATCAGGCTGCTTATGACTGTGATGTGGCAAACCGCATGGATGAAACAAAAACGATCCCGACTTGTGTTGCAGGAAAGTGCTGTGAATCCGGGGATGTGCTCATTGATGAGATCTTATTGCCGGCTAGCCAGGCTGGTGATCTGTTAGCTGTTTATACGACAGGCGCTTATGGATTTAGTATGTCCAACCATTATAACCGCCTGTGCAGGCCAGCAGTGGTATTTGTCAAAGATGGTACAGCACGCTGTGTTGTAAAAAGAGAGACTTATGCGGATCTCTTGAGAGGAGAGTGTGAGGAAGGATGATCATTCCAGTTTCAAAATACCATGGCTGTGGAAATGATTTTGTGATTGCGGCAATGAACGATGTGTGCAGCTTTGATCTGTCTGCTTTTGCCATCGCCGTATGTGATCGTCATACCGGCATCGGTGCAGATGGGTTTATTGCAGTGAAGCAAGATCCATTTGAGATGGTTTTTTATAA
>CASFOT010000155.1 GCA_949296305.1 uncultured Erysipelotrichaceae bacterium | reverse complement strand
GCCTCCCCACATCATATAGTCCTGATGGATGAGCGGATTGCCCCCAAAACGAAAAAGTGCACATGTGTATAAAAAGACTGCAAAAGCATAATGCATCGCATAAAAGACCCACTCATAATGCACATCTAAAGATGCAAACGTGTAGGTTCGATTGGATAATAAAAGAAAACAGAAGACGATGATCTCAGAAAGCAATAAGATGGTTTCATATAAGACCACGGCAAATGCACATCGAGTTTTCGTTTCTTTTCGAAATAAGCAGCGCAGCATCACATACATGCAGAACATGTTGATCGGAATGCTCAGATATGAATTAGAAAGCAGGATGACCACTGGTAAGATGATTCCGTTGATGATGAGCAATATGGCGATAAAATTAAAGATTTTATGATCATTTTTGAAGAAGAAAGTAAAGAAATAGGCAAAAGAAGTACTTTGTATAAAAAAGATGAGAAGTCCAAGTTCCATACGCTGCCCTCCTTATTGAAATGTCATTTTTTTTGCTGGTTCAATATCGTTCGTTGTTCTATAAAGTTGATATAGTCATGACGAAGTTTTCTAAATTGTTGCTGGTTTCGGAGCTGAATGTATTGCTCACATTGTTTGAATAATTGTTCTTGGAGATATGAACTGGTCATTTCCATCTTCCGCTGTTCTTGATCGTCGATCAATTTTTTCCATACATAGATCATGATCACAAAATAGGACATGCTGTAAATGATCATGATTCCTAAATTGACATCATAATAATTTGAGGTCATGATAAAGAAAGCAAGGATCTGAATGACCATCATCAAGATTTGCCAATACTGTATCTTTTTATTGCCGAAAGGATGATGGCCAAAGCGAAGGATAAAGAAAGAAAACATCAGGATCAACAGAATATAATGCAGGATGTAAAAAATAGGTGAATAGTTGAGAGCTAAAGTTGCTGGAGTCAGATCGGTATTCGTTAACAGCAATAAAGAAAACATGAGCATTTCTGCTGTTAAAGAGCTTGCTTCATATAGCACGATTGCGTAAACACAATTCATCCTGCCTTCGTTTTTAAATAATCGGCGAGTCATCAGATAAACAAGAAACATATTCAATGGAATCGCTAGATAAGGATTGGATATGCATACAGCGACAGGCATGGCAATGAAATTAAAAAAGATCAACACAGCTATAAAAGAAAACCATTTCCGCTGCGTTTGAAAGAAAAAAGTAAAGAAATAGGCAAAAGCGGTACTTTGCAAGAAATAAATGATAATTCCGATGAGCATGATCGGTGTCTCCTTATAATCGCATGGTCGCTGTACAGATCACTGCTTTTTCATCCGCATCATATTCATGTTCAAAAGTGCCGTAATGCTTTTTGCATTGCTGCTGAATGATCTCGAGACCCAATCCATGTTCGCGGTCATCTGTTTTTGAACTTTTGCCAATGATCATCTTAAAGTCTTCATTTACGCTGTTTTCAACTTGGATGACCAGATAATTTGCTTTTGTAAAAATGCGTACCTCTACATATGGCTTGGCTGCTTTTGATTGGAGACAAGCTTCCATGGCATTGTCGATCATATTGTTCAATACGGATAAGATAGCAAAATCCTCGATGTTCAGATCATCTTTCACACTTGCTTTGACATAATAATTGATATGCTGCTTTTTCATTAAGAACGATTTATGATACAAGATCGCATCGATGATCTTATTTGGACAATAGGAAATAAATAGATTATCCATTTCTTTTTGAAACTGCGGATCGATGGTATCAACAGCGTTTTTTTGCATCTCTTCTAATTGTTTAGATAATTTATCGATATCCTGATCTGCCTGCATCATCGCCAATAAATGCTCCTCCTGGATCTTTTTTTGATGATATAAACTGGCACGTTCGATATCTTCTTGGGTCTGCTTTTGCAAGTTTTGAAAGATCTTGATCAATAGATAGAAGGAAAAACATTCCAATAGGACCAATATGATCCCCAAGCTGATCTTGTTGGTCTGCTGATCAAAGAAACGCATCAAGATCGCTATGGCAAAAATGACAAAATTCACGATAAAAAAAGAAATGTTCAAATATCGCTGTGCAGCAAAATGAAAAAATTTATTCATAATTGGTTCTCCTTCGATTCTATAAAATTGATGTAATCATGGCGAAGTTTTCGAAAGTTTTGTTTATTCGTAAATTTTGTATATTCAAATAAACATTGCTTATATGAATCTTCCAGGTAGGAAATGGATTTTGAAAGTTTTTCTTTATTAAATTCTTCCAACAGATGGCGGAATAAAAAAATATGGATACCGATGGAAATTGAAAATAGAGAGATAAAGTAAAAAAGGAATAATTGATTTGAATGGACAAAATTGCTGGATAATAAACAAAAACATTGAAAGATCCAACAGGAGCAGGCAAGGATAAACGATCGCTTCTTTGTGAAAGAAAACGTTTCTTTAAAAAAATAAAGCTCGGCCTTGAATACAGCATAAACGATCAGACATTGGATGATCGGGAAAAAGATCGAATAAGATTGGATGGTGCGCACATAATCTTCGCCGTCATTGTTCGTAAGAGATAGCAGAAATACGATAAAAATAATATCGCATAAGAGCACACCAAGCTGGTAGAGCAAGGTTGCTAAAAACAGTTTTGATTTCTTTTCTGTGCGGAAAAGAAGACATAATACTAAAAAAATCAATAGAAACAGCAACGGGATCTTAAATCCATAATTCTTCAAAAATAAGATGGCTAAAGGATAGACGATTGCCAGAAAAAAAAGATAGAGTTTCCAGAAAGGTTTTGTTTTATTTTCTGGCTGCAGATAATCTACGAAAAATCTGCTATAACAATAACCTTGAAAAATATAAAAAAAAATAACTATACATGGAGAGCTCCTTAGTAAAATTGATGAATCAGATAGCTTTGAAATGCTTGCTGAATTTCTTTGGAATACGCGCGGCTGATGGGAACCAAGAGACCGGTATCGGTTAAAAAATCCGTACGCTGCATTTCTTTTACATGTTCAAAGTTAATGAGATAGCTGCGATGACATTGATGGAAGGAAGCGGATAGTGAAGAAAATAATTCTTCAAGTGATTCAGTTACACGAATGACTTCTGTTTCTGTGTGGATGTAGCTATATCGTTTTACTCTTTCGATCATTGCGATGTTTTTGATCGGAATGACCTTCTGCTTTGATCCAGAACGGATCGAAAGGACTTTCTGCATGGATTGCAATATGGTGATCGCTTTCATTAAAGCTTTCTGCAGACGCATGTTTAGCTCTGGTTTATAAATAAAATAGCAATGATTGGCTTCGTAAATATCGGTCACTTTTTCTAAATAAGCACTAATAAAAATGACAACGGAATGCATGAACTGGTCATGAAGCTGTCTGGCCTTTTCGATGCCGTTTTCCTTGTCTAAAACAATGTCCATCAAAAAGATGGTAGAAATGGTTTTATCTATGTCCGATGTAAGAATTTCTTCTGAATGCATGTAAGAATACACGTGTACGGGTATAGGTAAATCAATTTGCTCGATGCTTCTTTTTATGTATGCATTTTGCGCAGGGTCATCCTCGCAAATAATGATTTGATACATTTTTGAATCTCCTCCCCCTATTTTATTCTATCATATTAAATTCTTGATAAGAATGACAACTTAAAACACTTTTCTTGCCTTTCGGTACATGAAAAGATATTGGATTCGCTGATTCATTATAATTGAAATAGAATGAGCGATGCGCTTTTTAAAGTGTTGATCAACGAAAATTTAAACAAAAAGGGAGGATGATGAAAATGAAAGCGTTTGATGACTTTGTAAAGTGGAGCTATGTAAGATATGCAGGTCTTGCTTTAGGTGTATTAGGGGGGATCCTGTTGCTGTCTTGTTTAGGGGTGATCTCAAGTGCGAGTTCATTATCGAGTTCTGCCAGCAGCATGTACTCTGCTTTTGGCGGACTTTCGGATCTCTACTCTAGTATCTCGAATATGAGTTCTACATATGCATTTAATTTTCTTGTATTGATCATTTTAACGATCGCCATATTCTTAAAAATGAAGACCGGCGGCCGGATGAATTACAAACCGGGTTATTTGTTTTTAGGGAGCATCGTGGTCGGTTTCTTGTGCGAAGGGATGATTTCATCGATTAAAAACAGTGCTTTTAACATGTTTTCATCTTCAATGGATTCTCTGGCTTCATCAATTTTATTGTTAGGCTTTTTGATGCTGCTCATGGGCGTTTTGCAGATTGCTGGTGCTGTGTTCGCATTTAAAGATAAAGAGGTCTTGCAGCAAACAGGATCCAGCGGACAAAGCATGAAAAATTTGGTTCCTTTCAGCGGGAAAGAAGAAGATGTCAACGCATTGGCAGATTATTTGTCAGATAATAAAGCGAATATCGAATTTTCTCTCAATGCAGATGCAATCAATCTCGCAAAAGAACTGAATCTGCCAAATGATTTCTCGAAGGAAGATATTTTACGGGCATATCATGGGTCGGACTTTATGAAAAAAAGAAAGATCATGTCCATGTTCCAACAGATCAGACCATCGCAAAACGATGATCAGACCATATGATGATCAAATAGGAGGGGAGAAGCAAAATGGATAAAAAAGTAATCAGCTTGTATCAGCTGATGAATGCAAATCATTGTAAAAATCGTGCTGATGCACAGTATTGGATCTATCAGATCGATAGTGAGATCAAAAAAATAAATGGTTTGAGCAGACGTTTCATCAAAGTGCTGTTTTTTAACCGTTATTTCAATGAGAAAGACAATCTGATGCGTTTATATCTGCTTGTCAATGGAAAAGAAGTACAGCAGGATCAGTTTTCTGCCGTTTCTCAATATAATGATCCTAATGTGCTCGGCTTTCTCTTAGAAGTGGACTTAGCTGAAGAAGCTAAAGACGTCGAAATTCTCTCTTATATCCAAGATGGAAAAACCGTACAGTTATCGGGTTCTTATGTACCTGCATTCGATCTGGTCACAGATGAGGAAAAACTGCGCCTTTTGCAGCTGTATCAATATCCAAATAAAGAGAAAGAAATTCATACGATTCCGGTCATTGAAGACGATCATTGGATCTGCTTCTGCGGGAATTACAATTTAAGCAGTGAACTGTATTGCAAAGTATGTGCTACAAAAATTGAAGAGGCAGAACAGATGGCTTCTATAGATAAGAAGGCACTGATCTTAAATAATATCAATGCCGTGATCAAGCCTGAACAAAATGAGACGATGGAAGAGACGATCACAAGATATGTCCATGCTTTTCATAATAAATACGGATATGATCAAGATGAAATTCGCTCTTATATCGATGAAGAGAAAATTGTTAAGGGCCCCAAAGAAATGTCTCAGACGGTTGCATCTTCCAGTACAGAGACGCCTCTTTCCCAAACTGCCTCTGCAGCAAAGCCAGCGAATAAATGGCCATGGATCATCGCTGTTGCGGTCGGTGTGGTCATATTGCTTTTGATCCTCAGTTCCTCTATGAGTTCTTACAATAAACAGAGATGTTATGAAAAAGGCGGATTATGGATCAATGGCGGTTGTGAAATGTTTGATGATTGGAGCTGATCATATGAAAAGAATATATAAAAAGTTTATGTTTGTTGTTTGCGCTTGTTTGTTTATCGTTTCAGGCTGCAGTTCAAGTGATTCAAATAAAACCGCATCTCCAAAACAGGTGCTGATAGATGCGATCGAATATTCAAATCAGTTAGAAGCATTTCATGAAGAATATGAGGATAAATTAACGAGAGGCGATACGGTCTATCATATGTTTAATAATAATTATGCTGTTTTTCCATCACAAGCAGCCTATCTCATTACTTTTCAAAATGCAGTTGGCGGAAACTACAATCGAGTTTATATATCAAAATATACACAGACAGATGCAACCAGTGTTCAAGGAACTTCGTCCAGCACATCATTTAGAGATCTTACTGTGACGGATGCAAACAGCTATTCTGAAAGATATGACTCATATATAGATAAGGAGTATTTTACTTCATTGTTTGAACATCTGATCGCCAATGATGTAAGCAATTATGTCTCTTTCGACATGGAGAAAAACGCTGATGGTTATTTGATTACTATTACACTTTCTGACATGGAGAAATATAATGAAGTGTGTAAAGATAAAGGGATTGAACAATATGGTGAAGATGTATTTGGTTCATATCTTGAATTTTGCATGACTGTGCAAATAAATAAAGGACTCATCCAACGAATTACTTGGGAAAATAAACGTGATTGGGAGGGTGTCATAGATGAAAGCAACAGTGTGGCGACATATACTCCTTGTTCCATCGATAAGATCAATACCAGTTTAGTTGATGACCTGGTTCATCAAACAAAATCAAATGTGATTGGGGAAGGCAGCTATCTGACTCTGGATGATCTTATTCGATAAGGAGACACTCGATATGAACAAAAGGCATACAATCGTGATTTTGGCTGTTTTCTGTATCAGTTTTTTAGCTGGATGTTCTCGCTCAAATGTAAATAAAGCGGTCTGCTTAGATTCAATAGAAAAAGTGTATGTGATCGATCATATCGATCAATATCAGATCTTTGGTCTTGCTCAATACAAGGATGATGTTCGATTGACTACCTTGGATGGCGATGAGATCGAGCTGCATATCGAAGTAAAAGATGACAAAGAAGTCATTGCTACTCCGGAAGGCGGTTATCAAAAAGATATGATCTACGTTTTGGAGCTGAATGATTCAAGATTGGAAGATGAATCGCTTAAAGATGCAAGAAAACTATATTTTTCAGTTGATCCGATCGAAAATAAAGAAATGGAAGTAACCAATTGCATCATGGATGATCGTATTTTAACAAGCAATGGGAAGTCGTACATTCAAGATCTTACTTTCGTCTTTGCAAATCCAGAATTGAAGATCGATAAAGAGGTGGATCAATTTTCTGCAATAGAGATCAAGATTGATGGAGAAACATATACGTATGAAGACGGCATTCTTCCGGTACAGCCTAAAGATGGTACACACACGATAGAATTTTTCTTAGAATATGGTGATCAGCATTTTGAATATGGCTGTAATCAGAACTTTGAGACGGCAACTTTATTGGATCTGTATGGACAGCAGGAACTGTTGGATATAGGGAAAACGATGTTTGCCGAGAACTATGCAAAATTGTATGGATTGGTGTATGGTGCGATCTTCGATGTTGATACATCTGAAGTGATCGATGTGAAAGGACAGCCATTTGCACTGGCAGCAGACACGGACATACAGACATCAGAAGGTTTTGAAAATTACTATTATTCCATTTACTCTAGAAAATATCCGATGGTCGATATCCGGATGCATCAAAAAAACGGAAAAGTATATTTTCCTGTTGCTTCCGGCATAGGTGGCCCTTTGATTCGTTCAATTGAAGTTAGAGATGTGCAAAAAGCCAGTGAAGATGAAGTCTGGTATACCGTGCATGCAGAAGATCTGTTTGGAGGGTCAAAAGACTATGTGTACAGCCTTGTTTTTGAAGATGACAAGTGGAAATTTGGTGTCATTGACATTCCATTCATGACTTATGTTGAATACAATTAAGACTGCTTTATGTTTTTATGAAAGCTATTTTTATCTTTCTGATTAAAAGGATGAGAGCCATCACCGGTTTTTGATGATGGCTTTTTTTGGTAAATAGAACATGCATGAAAATTACTTTGCTTCAAAATACGATTTTCTATGATCTTCGCCTTGTGCTCAAATGTTCAGCAATGATAAGATCAACCTGTAAAAATAGAAACAGAGAGTTGCTGTTTTTTTTGAACGAATGACTACTTTAATGTAATAAACGGTAACTTTTAAAAGGACAAGTTCAGCTATACTATAAATAAAGGAAAGAGGATGGGAAATATGAAAAAGATTGGAATAATACTTGTTACGTTCTTCTTGTTATGCGGATGTTCATCAGCAAATGATCAAAATAAAACTGATCAAGAGGAAGTATCGACGCAGCAAGCGGAGGAAATCATGGATACTCCCGAAAATAGGATCTTAGAAGCATATCTGAAATTGTATGATGCGAAGAGCTTTGATGTTGATTTTTTTTGGGAAGCAACACCTGCAAATGAGTTTTTCTATTATAGCAAAACTACATTAAAAGGAACTTTGAGCGATGTAGAGAATATGGTGTTTGAAGGCTATTATCATGATGAGATGTTAGGGAATGAAGAAACTACAGAAAATACAAAAATGGATGATTTGATCACGGAAGGACCTATTACAAAAAAAGCGGGGGAAGACGCTATTTTACCTGGCGAATATAATGGCGGTTATGATTATTCATTGGGTAATCTGCATTTTGAAATATTCCCATCAATCTATCAAAAACCAGACGAACATGGGAAGTCGGAATCATTAGAATATTCAATTACTGAAGAAGCTATAGAGCATGGCACTCGGTATACCATTCATGCAGTTGATCGAAACGTATTAGATGATGGAACACCGCCATACACAGAGGAACATGAATGCATCTATGATGTAAATATGGATGGATACTTGATCTATGCAAAAGAAGTGATAAATAGTCCCCTGACAACGAATGATGGAAAATTAACGGATACAAATCGAACGGTCATTTGTGAAAGAACCTATACAAATATCAAATAACATTCTGCATTTGTCATGGATGCCGGATGGCTGCTTTAGATATTTAAACGAAGATGAAACTTTTTGCGTAAAGAAACCAAAAGCGAGAAAACTTCGTTGATCCGATCGATAAGGATCCTTTTCCTGTCGTTTGATGACTTCAATGATCAAGCCGATGA
>CASFOT010000154.1 GCA_949296305.1 uncultured Erysipelotrichaceae bacterium | reverse complement strand
TGATGTATCTCAGCGGCATGCAGAATATTCGTGATGTAGAACCATTCCCTCGTACACCGAAAAACTTAGTATTTTAAAAACAGCGTGCTTCGCTGTTTTTTAAATTCGGATTCATTGGTTTATCGTTGTTTTTTTCATGGTTTCTGCTATACTGATTATGCGATTGACCAACATGGATGGAAGGGGGATGCATATGCGCTATGAACCTAGAAAACGGCAGTTTAAATGGACTTGGAAATTCGGCGTGATCTTGGCGGCAGGTATCGTAGTGCTTTCCTTTATGTTGTCCTATCTGTTTCGGTCAACTGAAATACAAGGCGATTTCCATGCCTGCGGTTTTAGCAATAGTGAAATGCGGGATCTGCAAGAGCAGTCAGCACAGACGATCGAATTAGAAGATTATCTCTTTTATGGAGAAACACTGGCGCTGTATATGGATCCCTATGATGGAGAAGAAGATGGGATCTATGGCAAGACGATGGAGCTTGTCAACATCTGCAGCGGTGAACAATTCAGCTTTACGATCGGAAATACGGCGGATCGTCAGATTTATCTGCCAGATCTCAGCGACGGCACTTATGAGATCTATTTGATCGACAGTTTCCAGCGGAAACGAGTGGTATTTGCCAATGCGGTTCACAGTGAGCCATTTCAGACCATCCGCCGAGAAGGAAAAGTAAAAGAAGTGACCTTGGTTGCAGACCGCACGGTCCTTGATCAATATGGCGGCTCTTTATCAGCCCATTATGCGTTCTTGCAGGTGGATACGGTGACGCCAAGCCAAGAAAAAGCGGATGTATTGATCGATCCGTATGGGCTGTATACGACCATATGGGGTGGGATCGATGTCGGTTTCAGTGAAAATGGCATTGTTGAATATCAAGAGACCTATGAAGTGGCAACAGCCATGAAGGAACAGTTAGAAAGCTATGGCTTGCGTGTGCTGCTTGCTCGTGGCGAAGAAGAAGTTGTTGAATATTATGGGGAAAACAGCCGGGCGTCCAAAGGTTATGAAGCCAATGCAAATTATATCATCAGTATCGGTTTTACATATGGCAGTGGACATGCAGGGATCGAAACGTATCATGGTGTTCAGTCTTCTTCGCGGCTGAGCAATGATCTGATGTATTATCTGTTAAAGACCTATGCGATCGCAGGCAGCACGACCTATACATCGCAAACGAACATTGCGGGCATTTTCTCTTCCTCTTATGCAGAAGGGGATGACGGCCGTTCGGTATATGACAGCATGCCGGTCTTCCGTGAAAGCGGAGGGAAAGCGACCTTGGCTGGACAATACAATGAACGAAGCAGTGCCAACCAGATCTATGCAAATGCAAATGGCATGCAGGGCATTGAGCTGGATCTGGCATGTGTAAGCGATGAAGATGACATAAAGAATTATGAAAAAAATAAAGAGACGATCATTCGCGGTTTAAGCGAAGGGTTTGTCTATGCGCTGGGCATTGATCCGGCAAATGCAGAAGGATGAAAGGGGAGAAGGTACATGCGCTATCAGATCAATAAAGGTTCAAAGTCTTATGGTGCAGCCACCATCTTCCAAGATATCCAATTTGAGATCCGTGACCATGAGAAAATTGCTGTTGTTGGCCGCAATGGATGTGGAAAGACGACCTTGATGCGGATCATTGCGCAGGAAGAAGAACTGGACAGCGGAACGATCCATAAAGAAAACGGCATCCGCATCGGTTATTTGGCGCAGACGACTTTTCGAGATGAAGATGCCAGCGTGCAAGCAGAAATGGAATCGGTGTTCGAACATGTCAAACAGCTGGAAGAACAGCTGAACGAAGCAGCTAAACAAATGGAGATTCACGCAGATGAAAAAACATTAGAAGCATATGCGCGCATACAAGAAGCGTTTGAAGAAGCCGGCGGCTATCAATGGGAAAGCGAAATGATGAACATCCTGACGCGGTTTGGCTTTACACGGGAGGACCTGAAAAAAACAATCAAAGAGTTCAGCGGGGGACAGCGGACAAGATTAGCTTTTGTGAAGCTGTTGTTATCTAAACCGGATATTTTGTTGTTAGATGAGCCGACCAACCATTTGGATATTGAAACGATCGAATGGCTGGAAGGGTATGTTGCCCGTTACCCTAAGGCAGTCGTATTAGTATCGCATGACCGTACGTTCTTGGATCATGTATGCTCGATCGTCTATGAGATCGAATTCGGTGTCATGCGCCGATATCCAGGCAACTATACGCATTATGTAGAAACGAAAAAACAAGATCTGGAGATCCAAAAGAGTGCTTATACGCGCCAGCAGAAAGAAATCGCCCGCATGGAAGAGCTCATAGAGAAATTTCGTTATAAGAAAAACAAAGCGGCTTTTGCGCAATCGAAGATCAAATACCTGGAACGAATGGAAAAGGTGGAAGATCCGCGCAGCGATGATGCGACCTTTCATGCGAAGTTTCATGTTGCCCGCCGTGGCGGCAACCGTGTGCTGGAAGTGAAGGATCTGCAGATCGGGTATGATCACCCTCTTTGTAAAGTGAACATGCAGATCATGCAGGGACAGCGTGTGGCGGTCATCGGACCAAATGGTCATGGAAAATCCACTTTGATGAAGACGTTGATGGGACAGGTGCCGCCTTTGTCTGGTTCTTATTTGCTGGGACATCAGATCGATATTGGCTATTTTGATCAGGAACTGGCACAGTTTGATTCTTCAAAAACCGTATTGGAAGAAATCTGGGATGCATTTCCACAGCTGGATCGTACACAGGTGCGCACGGCATTGGGCAGTTTCTTGTTTACACAGGAGGAAGTATTTAAGACGATCGACTGTTTATCTGGCGGCGAAAAGGTGCGTTTGAACTTTGTGAAATTGTTGTTGTCGCAACCGAATTTTCTGATGCTGGATGAACCGACCAACCACTTGGATCTTTTAGGCAAAGAGGCATTGGAGGAATCGTTGAGCAATTATGAGGGAACGATGCTGTTTGTATCGCATGACCGTTATTTTATCTCAAAATTAGCAACGGCAATCGTAGAGATCAAAGA
>CASFOT010000153.1 GCA_949296305.1 uncultured Erysipelotrichaceae bacterium | reverse complement strand
CCTTCTTCGATCAAACCACGCGCCATCAATTTTTTTAACATCATGTCACAACCAACGCCTCGAATTTCTTCGATCTCGGTACGAGTAATCGGCTGTTTATATGCAATGATCGCTAATGTTTCCATCGCTGCCGGTGACAATGAAGATGATTTCACGCTGGCAAACAATCGCTGTGCATATGGATATACGCTTTCTTTGGTAACAAATTTATAATGTCCGCCAAAGTGCACCAATTCGATGCCATATTCTTCTTGCGCATATCGAGCTTCAATATTCGCTAAAATTTCTTCTAATTCAACAGGCAGCACTTCTTCCAGACATTTGGTTAACTGTGCAACCGTAATTCCCTCATCACCGCTTAAAAACAGCAGGCCCTCAATGATTGCTTGCCATTGATTCATGTGTATCCTCTCCTTTGATGATCCAGATCATTTCTTCTTCATCGATATGAAAATGCAAGATATGATGTTTGATAAGTTCCAGTATCGATAAAAATGTGACAATGACCATATGCACATCCCTACAATCTTGACATAGCTCGATAAAGCTCATCTTTCCATTCCAATCTTTTAACCGTTCCTGAATCTGCGCAAGCCGGTCATCCACCGACAGCCCATTGACCTTCATCTTTGTCTCATAAGGATGTGCCAAAGCCAATCGATGCAGCACCCGTCGCATCGCTTTGATCAGTTCATATGGGCTTCCTTGAATCTGTTCATCGTTTTGTTCTCGCATCCATCGTGCAGTCTCTTCACTTAACGGTTTTTCCATTTTCATCTGCCGCTGTTCATATGCACCGCGCAATGTTTCACTGATTTCTTTAAAACGCTGATACTCAAGCAATCGAGCCACCAAACGATCGCGATGATCTTCTTCATATTCTTCGCTTACTTCCACTTTTTCCCGCGGTAATAACTTTTTGCTTTTATATTCCAACAGTGCTGCTAATTCACTAAGATATTCGGAAGCGATTTCTAAGTGGAGGATTTCCATGGTTTCCAAATAAGCCAGATATTGGTCGGTTAACACATTCATATCTAGATCAAACAAATCTAATTTATTTTCTTTGATCAAATGCAGCATCAGGTCTAACGGTCCTTCAAATTGATCGATCAAAATCTTAAATTCCATGAACTTCCTCCTTCCACACGCGTATCATTATAGCAAATCTTTTGCTTGAAAACCATATCAATCATAAGGAAAAGGACATCCGGTCATACGGAAATGTCCTTTTTTGTCATCAATGCTTCTGATGATCAGATGCTTGATTGGTATGGATCGGTGCACCTAGCAGCAATTTCTTCCATTCTCGATAAGAAAATGGCAATAATGGATATAGATATGGAAATTTGATCGATCGTGTCGACATCAATAAAATAAAGTGGATCAAGATGCCTATGCTCAAACCGCCCACACCGCCAAAAAGAGCAAACAAAGCGATCATTACCCGCATCCATTTATTCGCTAATGATAATTCATAACTTGGTGTCAAAAGGTTACCGATGTTTGAAATGGCCACCATGATCAAAATTTCTTTACTGTAAGCACCAATGCTGATGGCCATATCTCCTAAGGCAAAAACAGCGATAAAGCTCATGATGCTTGACAGGATGGTCGGTGTATGGATCAGTGACTGACGGATCCATTCTACCACCAGATCAACGATCAGGATCTGAACACCAAAAGAAATTGGATCTAGATTGTCAATCAATGGAATCTGCAGAAAGGTACGATTGTAATTCATGGATAGAACGATCCACACGGGCAATAGATACAATGATACTGCAATGCCAAACAAACGAACGATCCTCGTCAATAAAGCGACCGTTGTCGTTTGCGTATATTCTTCCATCTGCTTCGTCTGTTCAAAAAAAGTCGTTGGCAAGATCATGGCACTAGGACTATTATCGACCAAAACGATCACATAACCACGCAGCAGATGAACAGCACAGATATCTGGACGTTCGCTGTAACGAACATGCGGATAAGGATTCCATGTCTTCCCATAAAGCTGCTCGCACAAATTCCGCTCAGATAAGATTTCTTCTTCTCCGCTATTTTGTAGGCGATGTTCGAAGTCTTGCAGCACATCAGGATCAACTACCCCATCAATATATCCATATACAATATCACAATTCGTGAATTGTCCCTTTTGAATGATTTTCAGCTGTAATCGCGGATCACGGATCCGTCTGCGTATCAATCCAACATTAAAGATGATATTTTCTACAAAACCATCATGAGCACCACGTACGCTTCTTTCAACATTTGGTTCACTGTTTGGCCGAGAGGGATAATTTCGCACTTCAACACAATAGTACGCTGCATGTCCTTCTAACAGCACGATGCATTGACCGCTGAGCATCTTGACGAGTGCACTTTCTTCATCATAGATTGCTTCGATTGCTGCCGGATATAAAGTAAGCTGCAAGGTGTTGGCAGCGCTGATCACAAAGCTCTCTGAAACCAAAGCCAATAAATTTGCATCTGTCAAAGATGACAGAAAGACGATGACTCCTTGCAAAGAATCCACATGCAGATCACGGAAGACGACATCAAAACTTCCAGCAAAGCGCGAACGAAGAGCCTCTCTTCTTTGAATGAGTGTCTTCATGATTTTGGCCGAAAACAGATCGCAGCAACAAATGCGAACAAGATCCCTGCTGTGATGCCTGCAGCAGTCAGATCAAACGTTCCTAACAAGATGCCGAGCAATCCTTTTGTCTCAGTCGCTTCTAATGCACCATGGATCAAGGAATGGCCAAAACTTGTAATTGGCAAAGCTGCTCCTGCTTGGCAAACACGCAACAACCAATCATAGATCCCAAATGTATCCAAAGCAGCACCTATGACAACAAAAAGCGATGTGATATGGCCTGCTGTTAATTTTGTATGATCATACAGCAATTGTCCAAGCATGCATATTCCTCCACAACAGACGAATGCAGCAACAAAGATCATCCAAGCTCCCTCCTTTGATATTCGATCGCATGAGCGATGCATGGAATGCTCAGCTTTTGATAAGTAGCAACAGGAGATAACAAGGCACCGGTCGCAAGGACCAATACTCGGTTTAATTCTTTTTTCTTCATCCGTTCAAAAACATAAGCTATGGTCACACACATAGAGCATGCGCTTCCGCTTCCACCGCAAAAAACATTCTGATTAAAGCGGTCATAGATCAATAAACCGCAGTCCTGCATTCTCTCCAGTCCCCCATACCCATGTTGGGCAAGCAAATCGAGCAAAACAGTAAATCCGGCCTTTGAAAGATCACCGGTCAAGATCAGATCATAATCGCATAACGATCGGTTCGTCAAAGAAAGATGACGGGTCAAAGTATCGTAAGCAGCCGGTGCCATTGCAATTCCCATATCTGCGGCATCCATAAAATGCCAATCGATGATACGCCCAAAGGTACATCCGCTGACTCGAATATCACTGCATTGGCTTCCTAACAAGATGCTGCCTGCACCAGTGACTGTCGTCGTCGTTGTTTCCTTTTTTTGTACGCCATACTCATTTGGAAAACGGTATTGACGTTCAGCTGTTGCGTTATGACTAGAAGTAAATGCCAGCATCCGTTTCGCCCAATGCTGTTCGATCATGATCGACGAAAGTGCAATTGCTAGTGAAGAAGTAGCACAAGCTGCATACACACCGATCATCTCTGAGGGAAGTTCCCTTGCAAAATAATGTGTAGCTAATAACTGATTCATCAGATCTCCTCCGACAGCACCATCAAGCATGGAAGGCAATAGATTTTTCTTTCGCAAGGCAAGATCACATGCGCGTTTCAACAATACGATCTCCGCTTTTTCAAAACTGTCTTCCCCGTCATAAAGATCCTGGCTGATGTAATCAAAATATTTTCCTAAAGGGCCCTTCCCTTCCATTGGTCCAACACAGGCAGCACTTGATTGAACAAAAACATTTGAAAATTGAATGGATTTCATGAGAACCCTACCATCAATAAATAACGCAAAGAACCAAATACGACCGCGGCGACGATTCCATACGTAATGACCGTTCCCGCTAACTTAAACATATTGCTGCCGATCCCATGAACCAAACCTTCGCTTTTTCCTTCCATTGCACTTGAAACCAGCGAATTGGCAAAACCGCTGATAGGAATAAACATGCCCGCACCACATTTCTGTGCCAGACGATCATACTTGCCTAATGCGGTCAATATGGCCGCAATCGCCATTATACTGACCGACATCATAGCCAATGCATCTTTTTCTTTCATAAAAAGGATTTGCTCATACACCAACAAGATTGCTTGTCCAAAGACTCCGATGATTCCTCCGCTGATAAAAGCCATGCATACATGGCGAAAATAAGGGGTAGAGGGTCGATGCCTCTTTGCACAAACAGTTAACTGTTTTTCTTTCATCTGATCACTCCTGTAGCTAGTATGGCCATTTTTTCCCTTTTCACTCAAACAAAAGCACACTTGTTGATCAAAATGGAACATGATAAACTGATAACATTAGAAAGGATTGACAATATGCCAAAAAAATAAATTCTGAAATGATTTATAAGGGGAAATTCTTTCATTTAACAAAAGATAAAATAGAAGTTCAACACGATCAAGTCACTACACAAGAAATGATCCATCATCCCGGTGGATGTGCAATTCTTGTGCAGAAAGATCATGAGGTATTGCTGATTTCCCAATATCGGTATGCTGTGGATGAGATCCTTTATGAGATTCCTGCAGGAAAGATCGAAAAAAATGAACACCCTCATGAAACAGCCATGCGTGAATTAGAAGAAGAAAGCGGCTATAACTGTTCAGATTTGCAGTTGATCATGACCATGTATCCCACACCTGGTTTTTGTAATGAAAAGATTTATATCTATGAAGCAAACGGATTGTTTCTACCACAACAACGCCGTGCGATGGATGAGGATGAATGTATTGAAACACACTGGATCTCACTTGACCAAGCATATGAATGGATCGAAGAAGGTAAAATTAAGGATGCAAAAACGATCATCGCTTTGCAATATGCTTTTGTAAAGCGATTAAAGCCATGATTTTATCATTCTCGTTTCAAAAGATTTATATTATAATGGACGTATGAACAAATGTAAGGAAAGGGTGAGTTTTATGAATTTTGTCTTTATATCCCCTAACTTTCCGGAAAACTACTGGATGTTTTGCCGAGGGTTAAAAAAGCATGATGCCAGAGTGCTTGCTATCATTGACTGTCCTTATGAATCCCTCTCTTCATCATTGCAAGAGAATATTGATGACTGCTATGTAGTCTCTTCTCTAGCAAATTACGATGAACTGATTCATGCAATGGGTTATTTTACCTATCGTTATGGAAAAATTGACTGGGTAGAATCAAACAATGAATTCTGGCTTGCACAAGACGCAAAACTTCGAAAAGATTTTAATATTACCACAGGCATATCAATCGATCACATCGCTGATTTCCAATCCAAATCAAGGATGAAATATTTTTACGAACAAGCAGGCATCCCTTGTGCACGATGGCAAAAAGCAGAAAGCGTTCAAAGTGCATTAGCATTTGCCAAAACCTATGGCTATCCGATCATCTGCAAACCAGACGTTGGCGTTGGTGCTTCAAACACTTATAAGCTTTGTAATGATGAAGAAGTCATTCGTTGCTTTTCAAAACCGTTCACCACAACGATGCTGTTAGAAGAATTTATTCCTGGCGAATGTTTCACATTTGACGGAATCACAAACAGCAAAAAAGAAATTCAATTTGCCACCAGCCATCATTATACCGGTTCGATCATGGATGCAGTTAATGAAAAAGGAAGCATCGGGTGCTATTCCGTAATCGATATCCCTGAAGATATCATGGATGTAGGAACACGTTGTGTAAAAGCATTTCCAACGCACAGCCGTTTCTTCCACTTTGAATTTTTCCGTTTAGGTGAAGATCGTGAAGGATTAGGAAAAAAAGGTACGATCCTAGGTCTGGAAGTAAATATGCGTCCTCCGGGAGGTTTTCTGCCGGATATGATCAACTTTGCCAATTCATTTGACATTTATGAAATATGGGCGCAAGTAATGATCGAAGATCACGTATTGATTCCGCCTCATCAACGAAAAAGCTGTGCATTTGCAGGAAGACGTGACAGCATTTCTTATGTTCACAGTGATTTTGAGATCAGTACACATTACCGAAATCAGCTACAGATGATGCAGCGATTACCACAAGCCTTAGCTACAGCCATGGGCGATACTGTTAGTGTTGCAGTTTTCGATACGATGGATGAAGTTCGTGAATTTTTTAAATATACAATGGAGCAGAAACATGAAAATTAAAGCAGTTATTTTTGATATGGATGGCACTTTGTTCGACAGTGAACGATTAGCACATATCATCTGGCGACAGTTAGGAGAAGAATTTGATCTTCCGGTCACTGATGATTTCTTACGCGACCTGGCCGGTCGTGATTGGAATAGTGCAAAACCCGTTTTTGATCACTATTTTAAAAAAGAATGGTCACTGGAACAAGTACGTAATCGGCAACGCGAGTTATTTGAAGAACTTTATGCGCATCGCGGCGCAGATGTAAAGCCAGGTTTCTATGAGATCTTAAACTATCTTAAAGAGAAGAATATCCCCATGGCGATTGCCACTTCTTCATTTCCTCATTGCGTTGAGGCAAATATTCACTATGCCAACGTATCTGACTATTTTCAGGCCATTGTCACTGGCTATGATCCAGATGTAAAAGCAGGAAAACCTGCACCAGATATTTACTTATGTGCCGCAAAACGACTGCAAACTCCAATTACAGAATGTATTGTCGTTGAAGATTCTCCTACCGGCATCTTAGCTGCTGCAGCAGCTGGCGCTTATCCGGTGCTCATTCCTGACGCTGCCGAAGTGAGTGATGAAATTCGTGCAAAAGCTGCTTGGATCTTTGAACGCCTTGACCAATTGATTCCTTTATTTGAGGAGGATGCGTCATGATTTTTAAAAAAGAGGTATGGATCACTCCTTATGAGTGCCAGCGAACTCTGCATATCTATGTACCTGATGACGCAATAGATCATGAGGAACGTTATCCTGTCCTTTATATGTATGATGGACATAATCTATTTGATGATAAAGAGGCAACTTATGGCAAAAGCTGGGGACTTAAAGATTATTTAGATTTTCATAACGAAAAAATCATCGTCATTGGTATGGAATGCAATCATGAAGGAAATAACCGTCTGATCGAATATTGCCCCTACTCATTTGTAGATCGTCAGTTCGGCTCAATTCAAGGAACCGGCAAACAAATGATGGAGTGGGTCGTTCATGAATTAAAACCATTGATCGACCAGGAATTGCCGACCAAAACAGATCGTGCAAATACTTGGATCGCTGGCAGTTCCATGGGCGGCTTAATGTCCCTATATACGATTACCCATCACAATGACACCTTTTCTAAAGCGGCTTGCCTTTCTCCTTTTCTTTATCCGATCCGGAATGAAATGAAAAAAGAATGCGAACGCAGATTAGATCCGGATACTTCGATCTATTTATCTTGGGGCAGCAATGAAACACGTTCAAAACGATCGATGGCTTATATGAGCAAGACCAATCTAGATATGGCAAACCTTTTGTATCGCCAACAAATACAGCTCTATCTGAACTTAGTTGTCGGCGGTCAGCATTGCGAAGCGTGCTGGGAAAAAGAGATTCCTGTATTTATGCAGTTTTTCAAACAATAGTACTGTCACTTGCACAGTACTTTTTTCTTTTCTATAATAATCTGTGAGGTGAAACAATGGATCGATCAGTTAAATCAAGACCAATCAGCTGCACCTTAAATCAACGTATCATTGTCATCTCGGATATTCATGGCAATCTTTCATTACTTCAAAAGTTATTGAAGAAGATCCACTATCATCCCGTAGATGATTTGTTGATCTTTCTAGGTGATCTCGTTGAAAAAGGGCCTTTGAATTTAGATACTTTACGTTATATCATGAAACTCTGCGAACAGAAAAACACCTATGCATTGATGGGCAACTGTGATTTTGTCTGCAAAAACATCGTACATCATTACAATTTGGATTTTTTAAAAAAGATTTTGATGGAACGGAAAGCAAGTTTGCTGCATGAAATGGCAGCTACTATTGGATTAAGCATCAACGATTCAAGCGATATGAATTACGTTTGTGATCAATTGCTGCGTGTCTATCAAAAAGAACTTTGCTGGGTCGACCAATTACCGCAAGTGCTTTACTGTGATGACTATATTTTTGTACATGCCGGAATTACAAATGAAGCTACCTTCGGCGAAGATTTTCGTGAAGTGCTGACATACCCGCATTTCCTTCTTCACGGCGGTTCATATCATCGTTACGTGATTGTCGGTCATATGCCCGTAAGTGAGTACAGCAAAGGCATCGCTTGCTTTCATCCGATCGTCAACGAGAAAAAACACATTATCTCGATCGATGGAGGCAACATCATAAAAACAGCTGGACAATTGAACGCTTTTCTCATTCAAAATGATCAATTCTCTTATGAAAGCTGCGATGATCTGCCGACAGCCGTTGCTCTTTGCGATGTTCAAGCTGCGACAAAGGATCCGTTGTTTATCACTTGGAGAGAAAGCGAAGTTATCATATTGGAAAAAGGCATCCATCGCGATCTTTGCCAGCACCTATCCACCAAACGAAAGCTATGGATCGATCACAGTTTCTTACATGAAGAAAATGGCAAATGGATGGCAGACGATTATACAACTTATCGAATGCCTTTAAAACGGGGAGAAACCGTATCAATCATCGCAAAATACGAAAGATTTGCTTTCATAAAAAAAGAAGGAATCTTAGGCTGGTGCCTATTAGAGCACCTGCGCCTTTGATTCCTTTTCTTTATGCTAACGAACGAACCGTTTGGCAAAATTGATCAACTGCGTCTTGCTTGGTGTCCCAAGAAGTCACAATACGGATTGCTGTACGCTGTTCATCTACCGCTTCCCAATCCCCTAATTCAAATTGCTCACGCAGCTGTGCTAACACGGCATTTTCAAAGATCGGAAAAATCTGATTTGTCTCAGATGAAAACAAAAATGGAATCTGGCATTCATTTAATACGTCAGCGATCTGCTGTGCCATTTTATTTGCATGAGCAGCTAAACGCATATAAAGATCTCCCTCTAAAAGAGTATCAAATTGCAAGCCTAGCAAACGTCCTTTTGCAAGCATCCCGCCATTTTGCTTGATATAAAAACGAAAATCCGGTTTCAATCGGTCATTGACGATGACAAGCGCTTCCCCAAACAGTGCTCCATTTTTTGTACCACCAATATAGAATACATCACATAACTGTGGCAAATGCGCCATAGTCAGATCATTGCCTTTTGCAGCTAACGCATTCCCCAAACGCGCACCGTCTAAAAACAGATACAAACCATGTGCATGACAACAATCACTGATTGCTTTTAGTTCTGCATACGTATAATAAGTGCCCAGTTCAGTTGCATCCGAAAGATATACCATAGCAGGTTTTACCATATGTTCATCCGTATGTTTGGCAACGATTGCCTCAATTTCCTCACAAGAAATCTTTCCATTCTGTCCAGGAGCATATAATACCTTATGTCCGCTATTTTCAACTGCTCCTGTCTCATGAACATTGATATGTCCTGTTTCTGCACAGATCACTGCTTCAAAAGGACGAAGAGAAGCAGCAATCACAGTTTTATTGCACTGTGTTCCTCCTACTAAAAAATGAACGTCACAATCTTCATAATCAATTTTCTTTTTGATCTTATCTGCAGCACTTTTACAAAATTCATCCAAACCATAGCCACATGTCTGCAAATGGTTCGTCTCCTGCATTCGCTGCATGATTTCTTCGCAAGCACCCTCACTATAATCATTAACAAATGAAATCATTTCTATTCCTTCTTTCTGCTATCAAACTGTATTAAGGATACCACATCCAAAAACAGATGAAAATCCCTTTCTCTGTTTTTACATTGCATTTCTTAAAAAAAAGCCTATACTAATACATGTTAACGGAGGGATATTTATGCTTGAAATCAATGAATCCTATTTGCTTGATTTTGCAAAAAAATTATTAGCGATCGATTCACCAACCGGTTATACAATGAATGCGATCCGCTTTATGGAAAAAGAAACACTTGCACTTGGCTACACATGCTCACATAACACGAAAGGAAACTTATTCATTCGTATTCCCGGAACTCACTCAAGGCATACAACTGCCTTGAGTGCTCACTGTGATACACTAGGTCTGATGGTCCGATCGATCAAAGCGAACGGCACATTGGCCGTGACCCCGATCGGTTCACCTACATTACCTACTTTAGACAGTGAATATTGCCGCATAATCACACGAGAAAACCAAGTATATAATGGTACGATCTTATGCACGGCAGCTGCGAAACATGTACATCCTGATGCTTCCACATTGACACGAGATGCAGATACATTAGAAGTACGTATTGATGAAATCGTAAAAAGCAAGGAAGATGTCCAGGCTCTTGGCATTCAAAATGGAGATTATATTGCCATTGACCCAAAAACGATGATCACCGATAATGGATTTATCAAATCTCGTTTTCTCGATGATAAAATCAGCTGTGCTTGCCTCTTTGCTGTGCTTTGTTATTTAAAAGAGCATGCCGTCACTTTGCAAAACGATCTTTTATTCATGTTCAGCACGTATGAAGAAGTTGGTCATGGTGCTAGCTGCATGCCAGATGATGTTGACACGATGTTGGCTGTAGATATGGGGTGTATCGGTTTGGATCTTGCCTGCACGGAATATGACGTAAGCATCTGTGCAAAGGACAGCAGCGGTCCTTATGACTATGCATTGACCACGAAATTGGTTCAGTTAGCCAAACAACAGCAGCTAAATTATGCAATCGACATATATCCTATGTATGGCAGCGATGTATCTGCCGCTTTAAAAGGCGGTAATGATATCAAAGGAGCATTGATCGGCCCAGGCGTACACGCTTCCCATGGTATGGAACGAACGCATTTGCAAGCACTAAAAAACACAATAACGCTCATTCTCTCTTATTTGCTTTTAGATCAATAAAAAAACGTACAATTCATTGTTGTACGGTTTTTTTTAGAAAGATAACATTGATCCTTCCAGACAAGCAGATAATTTTAATCGTTTTGCTATGCCGTCTGCAAAAACAATTTCAATCTGATCATCTTCTGGTATCACTCTTCGAATGCGTCCTTTACCTAACGTTTTATGCATGACACGTTTGCCTGGCCGAAGATTGGCTTTTATCGAACGTTTCCCGCTTTTTTGTTGTTTCGTGACTTGATTAGCTTCTTTTGTCTTCATCAGCTGATAAAGATCATGAATAAATTCATGCGGGCTCATCTTTTGCATAAAAGCGGTCTTTGCAACTAAGAAAACCATACGTGTGGTGATCTTTGACAAAATGCTGTATAAAAACCGGCGCTCTTGCTGCTGATCTGGAAAAATTCGATAAAATGCATCCAGACAATCTAAAAAACACACTTCTTCAAACACTTTTCCTTTTACCTGATCAAAACTATGCAATGCAATTGGATGTTCCTGTTCATCTCCAATGGACACCAATTCCTGTAATCGCTGCAGCAATTGTTTAGGATCTGAGTAGCGCTGTGCCATCGTTGCAAAAACAAGGATATTCGGATTCTTGATAGTTACTCCTTTTGTTTTTATATAATCTTCGTAGTTCAATTTCTTGATGATAAACAATAATAATTTAACAGAACTTAAATGTTGTGCAATACGGATCTCTTCGATATGATCAATGACACGTGCCTTGGTTGATGCACGCATCGTGCTATTTGAAATAGCACTATATACATCTAAATTATCATCTGCCTGCATCAATTGCTCGATCTCGTTTAAATTACGCTCACTTAAACCAAAACCAATTTTTTTCTGAATAAGCGTAAAAGCATAAAGATCTTTAGGATTCGTCAGCAAGCGGAACAACGTAATCAGATCATGGATCGTATCATCACGAAAGAAACTATGAAAATCAGTCACATGGAAAGGAATTCCTTCCTGATCCAATAAATCGGCAAGCGGCAATAGGGTGAAATGTTCTCGGCTCAAGAAAACCATCTTTTCACTATTTTTCGCTAAGACCAGCGCTTGATGATAAGTTGCTTCCAGATCTTTCGAAGTTACAAAACGAACGACCGAATCATCTTTTAAATGAAAATCATATTCGCTATGCATGAATTTTTGAATCATTTCATCAATATTTTCATCACAGCGATAATTGTGTTTTAGTTCGATCAATTGCGCATCTGGAAAATAGCTTTGAAATTCTTCAAATTGCAATCGATACGGTGCATGAGATCCTGCATACTGATCGTTATCAATAAACAAGACGATCGAACGATCTGTCTCCGTGATCAACCCCAACATCTTATGCGCGGCTAAAGAAAGATTCTGCGCATCATCTACATGTATGAAATGTATTTGTTTACGCAATTCATCACACAATTGTGGTTCTTTTAACAAACACTGATATGCCTCTGCCATTAAATCTTCATAACTCATCAGTGCACGTTGTTTTTTGTATTCTTCAAATTGCTGATAAAGGTATAGAAAATTGATCTTTGGATAAGAGATTGCAGAGATTTCATCATTAGTCATCAGCATGCTTCTACATGTACAGAGTTGTTTATATACTTCATCAAGTTCATAATGATTCAATCGTACTTGGAAAAACTCTTGGATCATTTTTGAAACTTGCAGACGAAAATCTCTGGAAACCTTCGGTTGAATTCCCCCATGCAGCTGATGATAACGGTAAAGCACTTGATAACAAAATTGATAAATTGATTTAAAAGAAGGCTGTTCATCCTCATCATAATCATGTTCTGTCATCCATAAAGATTTTAAAACTCTTGTGTCTTCTTTATATGCCGTCAGATTCAAAACTTGTTTAAAAGAAACATTTTCTTGTTTTAAATAGTTTAAACGCTTTAATAATAAAGTTGTCTTACCACTGCCTGATCGGCCTTTCACATAGTACTTTCCATCGATATTAAAAAGCTTTTGTTCTGATTCTTCATTAAATGATCCCATCATGCTCCCCCTTCACATCATTCACAAACATAAGTTATATTATACCTCATTTTCATTATGATTTCCAAGAAAAGATAAAGAATACTCATTCACAAACAAAAAAGGAATACATGTTTTGCATTCCCATCTTATCGCTTGTTTTAATAAATTTGCTTTTTTCAAGGTCTTCCTCTTCTCCCTTCGATTATCTTGTCATCATTCCTAATGTCATTTTTGATCCATTTTGTCAAAATCGTTTTGCTAGAAAGACCATATTTGATTGCTGTTTGTCCAATACTTTTATGATCGATCAATACCTCTTGAACAGCTTGTTCTTTTTGCTAAATAGTAAATGCATGGCAATCCCCATCTCTTAGAACTTCAAAACCATGCCGGTCGATCAATTTTACTAAATATTTAATGCCCTTTTTACGTAAAGAATAGTCTTGAGATAACTCATTCAAAAAGGCGCCCGCTTTTCTTTTGATATATATATGTTTTTTTTTGCTCTTTTGTCAGTTTTTTCATATAAACGTTTGATCCTTTTCTTTTGTTTTTGATCTATGTCATTTCTGTTTTTTATTTCACAGAAACACAAGAATAAACAGCAAGATCAATCGATTATCCAATAACAAAATAACCTATATCCACACCAACGATATGTATTTCATCAATACGATCTCCACACTGCTGTATCATTTCCCTACGCTGATTAATATTTGTTTCTTTCAATATTTATACCAATCAGTTTTTTTGCACAAAGCTATATGCTCCGTCTAAATGCTATCACTTTCAAACGGAGCATATCGGTTTAGTTTAATTAGTTAACCTTTTCTTTGGATTCGACGAGTCGTATAAATTCCTAATGCACCGAATAAAGCAATATATCCCCAAACAGCGAAGTCATTCTTGGTGGCTGTTCCCGGATCCTTGCTGACTGTTTCATCAGGATTTGAAGTATCAGGAAGATTTGTTTTCGAATTATCCCAAACCAACACAAATGGAGAGAAACTATCTGTTTGGAAAGAAATCCCATAAGGATCTGTTTCAACATTGATTGCTTTCACATTAGCAGAAAGCAGCAGGTCTTCAATTTCTTCTTGTTCCATTTCGCGGTTTAATCCTTCAAAATGCAATAAATAGAATTTTGTATTTTCATCTGTACCTTCCGGATAAGGCCAATATACAGTTATTTCCTCACTTGGTGTTAACCATACATTTCCGTTATCTGCATCTACGATATCAAGATATTTTGCCTGATAAAGTGGATCTTCAAATGTTTCGCCAATTTCTGATATAGCTATATTTCCTAATATCGTGGAATAATCTGCTAAGCTTCCTTCTATTGAATCACTAACGACATCATCAAACAATAGCGATATATTGGCATCATCAACTGGAATCATGCTGTTATTGATATAAAAATGTGTAGTATTTGAGATAATTGCATATGCATGCTGTAATGGTTTATTTATATCAGATACTTCATTGATGTCTGTAATTGCTGAAGTAACAGTTGAATCTTGACTGCCTGTAACATAACGCACTTTTAATTCGCCGCTGTCTAAGCTTAATGGCAAAGAAATCCAATGATCATTATCTATACGAAGTTCAGCTTTTACATCACCTGCATTTACTGCCTCGTTATAAATCTGCATGGTATAAGTTTGATATAATGAATCAGATAGTATAAATTCATCGTTTTCATGGCAATTTCCATCTTGATCAACAAACTGCAAACGAACTGGATCTTGGCCCTCATTTACTGATTCGATTCGATAAATATACTTTGAATACGCAAGAGAATAGCTGCTGCTGTACAAAGAAAGTGTCCATTCTCTTCCATCTTTTGTATCTTTTAATCTTAAATAATCAGATAGGTTCATAACATATATCGTATTTCCTTGTGAATCTTCAATAGCACTGATATCTTCTGAATCTTTCCAAGCTTCTTTTATTGCTGCATCTATTTCAGCAGATAAAGTAACATAATAACCAGGTTCCGGCAAACTAGTAGAACCGTTTTCTGTAATCTCTCCTGCATCTCCAACTACTCCTGAATAGCCATCATCGCCACCCATATAAATGGTCATATCAGCAGGCTGCAATAATAACGTTCCGCGAGTTAGTATTGGTGTCTCTACTTCATTCACTAGTTGTTCATCCAATAAAATGATCGCATTTCCCTCATTTGTATCGAAAGTACCTTCTGGATAGGTTTCATTTTCATCTGGAATTAAATCCAACTGATAAGACATCGTTTGTGTAAGATAAGGAACACCAGTAATTGTCCATGTAATGGTCGTATTACCATTCTCATTATTTTTTCCGATCGTATAGAACCCACTGGATACTTGAATGCTATTTTCATCTAATGTGAATGCTGGATCAATCTCATCAGTAAGCGTATATACTTGATATGTCGCCCCAATGGCATTGTTTATAGCTTCACTGAAGCTTTCAGTATTCGTTGATTCAAAGAATAAACTTTCTGTACAAATATCTTCTAATACTTGACGAGCACTATCTTTCTCATTTTCAGGAACTGACTGCAGAACACCAAAGATCTTTGTCTCATGAGCAAACTGTTGAAGATCTTTGATATCCTGAGCAAAAGAACTTATTTGAGCAAGCAGCTGATCCCATGTATTCGTATTGCCTGAAGTTTTAAGCGAATCACCATTTACAAAACGATTTGGCTTCCCATCAGAAATGAAGATCACTGCAGCTTCTCTGCTAGTATCATCACGTGATTCAATCAAATCTTTAGCATTTGATAACGCTTTTGAATAATTCGTAGAACCATATGGCTGATCTGCAAGTACAAATGATTCTACTGAATCATAGTCTTTCGTAAAATCTAAAATGTTATCACTTGTACTAGTTGTTGCAAAAGTAACAAATGCTACTCGATTATCATAACCTTCCGTATTTAATAATTCTTCACTAACATCCAGTAATTTTGATTGCATATCAAAGAAACGAGAGTTTTCATCTACCGTTTCATCAGCAATCGTTCCTTCATCATGATTGCCTACTTTTGACATTGATCCACTGTAATCAACGACAAAGATAAAATCCATTCCCTGGGTCTTAGCATAATTGAATTGAAATTCTACGTCTGCCGTTGTTTTTGCATCATCTGCCCAACGTGCTGCCTTGCTAACTTGTGTTTCATCCAACTGAGCCGCGTTCATGTTGCCCATTCTATAATCTTCCCAATCATTAGAAACGGAAATTTCTTCTGGAGCAGGATTTTCATCTAATACAAATTTGCCTTCTAGGATATTAAACATTCGATCTTTTAAGTAAGCAAAGTTTGGATCATCAAAATCAAATATATTACTATATCCTAATTTAGTTTCTTCAGGTATATCTAATGAATCTAATGAAGTACATCCATCAAAACTGTATGCATCAATCAATCCTACATTATCAATCGTAACCTGACTTAAATTAGCGCACTGATAGAATGCACCTTCTTCCATCGTACCTACATTTTTTAAAGTAACATTTTCTACGCTTGTATTTCCAAAAGCATATTCACCTACCCAAGCGACATTGACCAATGCAATCTCTTTTAAAGAAGGAAATACATTACCTCCCCACATCAGATCATAAAACACATAGTCTGCTACAGAATCTGCATTCGTAACTGTAAATGTAACAAGATCATCAGAAGTTGCTCCTCCCGTTACTTCTCTTACATTTAATGTTAGGTTGATAATGCCATCCCAATTACTTGACATATTTTCTTTACCAACAACGCCATCTAGATCGTCAATCAACATATTTTTTACGATCGTGCTTCCTGAGATCACATCGTTTGGTTGAAATCCAAATGCGTCTGTAGATGATGTCGTATACATTATGACATTTTCCAACTCTCCGCAATTGTATAATGCTCCATCAATATCTTTTACATTTTCTGTGAATGTATATTCATGAATTCCTTTTACATTCCAAAATGCTGCTAATCCGATACGGTTTACATCAATCAAACCTGTTTGTTCTTCTGTCCCTTGCGGACCAACTGTATTTAGAACACTAAAATTAGCAAATGCATATTTACCAATTTGATCTACTTCTTCTCCGATGACGATCTTTTCTGCTCGATCAGCATACTCTTGATATGGTCTCGTCGTATAATTGTCTTGGAAAAAATCTGGGATATCTGAATGAAATGCCAAGGTCTTTGTTTCTTCATCCCATGTAAACAATACCTCGCCACATTCAGGGCAACGTTCTCCTTCACCTAATTGTGCATGCAAGGAAGGAATTTTTTCTTCTTTCGTAGCATTATGACATAATTTACATTCATACGACATTGTACCAGTTTCTATGCAAGTTGGTTCCTTTATTACAGTACCTTCAGTCTCATAAACATGTGAGCCTACTTTAATTTTCCACTGGCATTCTTCAACCACATACTCTTTTCCGCTCGGATCTTGATCCCAAGTAGCATATGAATAACTGCCATCATCATTGCTGATCTTGTATCGCTGTCCGGTAATCGTAAAAGTTCCGGTTCGGCTGCCAATCGTCAGTGATAAATAAGTATCTTTATCTACAGTTGCATAAGCACTAGAACTTACTTTTAACGCGCTGTATGAAGGTATTTTCGATGTGCTCAATTCTTTAACCGAAGATGGCTCTCCTAAATCATCCCACACATTGATACCCCAGTATCTTTCAACCAAAATATACCCTTCATCATTTGTTACATCAAAGCTATAACTTGGTTCTGATAATAACGATTTCGCAGAAACTGATGAATCTTCTATGTTCCCCGTTGAGGTATCATTTGTCTGCACCTGAACGTTTGACACAGTATCTTCAGCTTTTACAGGCTGATTAGACAATGCTGTCATAAACAATAAATTTGCGATAATTGCAAAAGACATAAATATCTTTGCACAATGCATAAATACTTTTTTGGACATGTCAACACCTATGCGTATAAAACCTCCATATTAGGATGTCTCAACATACGCTTCCTTTCTATGACTCTTTTCGTTGTTCACCACGATGTTTGCATCAAGGTTGGCATGTTTCTATTGATTCTATTGACTATATTGCATTCAACAACTGTTTATTTAAAATTATAATTATATGCTCCCCCTTTCCCGATTATCATGTGAAATCCTAAAAAGAAAGCAATCAACTATCTGTTTGGAGTTCACTAGTACTCTATAAGCACAGTTGAATTGTTTGATCAATATGATTTATGCAACCTTGCAAACAAATATAAATGTAAAGCACTAAAACTATGCTCTGATCCCTATTTAATCCTAAAAATAATTACCATAGACAATCTTGAGCATATATTTTAAAACCATACAAATGATTGGAAATTTATACGTTTTCGTTCATTGCTTATATTTGATTTTTAACGTCCTTCTGGGCGTTTTTTAAGAACGAAATAGCATATGTTTTACAGTAAGCAGCATCCCCTCTAATATCTGCTGTTACGAATATTATATCTTTTATGCATTTAAAATGCAACTAAGCTGTCCGGATGGAAAAGATCAAATTTTATGTCACAAGTTATTTTTTGAGGACAAAAAAAGGATGATTCTTATCATATTAAAGAAAATTTTCATGCAATGATAAATATAACCTGCAACCAATAAAATCAGAGCTAAAACAAAGTAAATTATTTGAGATGATTCTCCAAATAATCTTATTATTGGACTCAATGCATTTTTAAATAATAGTTGTTTTCTAAATGTTATAATATTTAGAAAATACGAAATTCCATTTAAAATATGCAAAAAAAAAGCAAGCCACTGCGTATGGTAACAACAACAGTAATTGCCTTTTTTGACTTTTCGTAGTAGAAATTAACTTTTCATTTCAGCAATTAGTTTTGGTATCTATTTTTCAGCCTCAAGAAATCAGACGTAATGTAACAATTAAAAAAACTCATATATCCTGTTTTTTCATAGATGCTGCTGATCTGATAATAAAAACCCACTTCCAAGAAACGTTCAGAAAAGTTCTTCTTACATCGATTCTTGTCAGTGGGATACTATCGATTGCTTTTTAATTTACATGATTGTCAAATGTTTAACTATTTAATAATCCCATGATCTCATCTTTAAAAATGCGTGCATCCATTTCTTTAAGATCAGGAGAAATTGCTGGACGGAATTCCATATGAGCCATGACATCTTTTTCCAAATCGACTCCCGGTGCAATTTCTGTCAATGTAAGTACACCATCGATCAATTCGAACACCGCACGCTCTGTGATGTAAAGAACTTTTTGTCCTGTTTGTGCAGCATATTCAGCGGCAAATGTCACCTGTTCAACATCTTGAATGAATTTCTTTACTTTTCCTTCTTGCAAGATCTTCAATTTTCCATCAGCAACTTCTACTTTTAAACCACTGGCTGTAAATGTACCGCAGTACACAACCACAGGTGCAGTTTGTGTAATATTGATGAATCCGCCGCAACCTGCAATCTTTGGTCCGAATCGGGACACATTGATATTTCCGAAACGGTCGCATTCAGCTAATCCCAAGAATGCTTGATCCAAGCCGCCGCCATCATAGAAATCAAACTGATATGGCTGATCAATGATTGCATCTGGATTTGTACAAGTACCAAAAGCAGTACCTGCCATCGGTACTCCACCAATACCACCTGCTTCTACTGTCAATTTCAAACCAGGCAATCCTTCTTCATTAGCGACATTCGCAATTCCTTCAGGCATTCCAATTCCTAAATTGATAATTGCTGCAGGATCCAATTCCATCGCAGCACGTCGGCAAATGACCTTACGTTCATTCAATTTCATTGGCGGAATGGAATCGACTGGAACTTTTACTTCACCGCTCAATGCAGGATTGTACTGTCCAGCATAAGTCTGCCAATGGTTTTCTGGACGTGCTACTACGATACCATCTACGTAGATGCCTGGAATCTTTACTTTTCTAGGATCCAATGTTCCATTTTTAACAACTTTCTCTACCTGCAGCAATACAATGCCGCCAGAATTTTTTGCTGCTTGGGCAATGGATAGAGAATCTAAGGTTGCTGCTTCCTTTTCCATTGTCGCATTGCCGTCTTCATCGCAGTATGTAGCACGAATCAATGCAACGTTAATTGGAAATGACTTATAACGAAGCCATTCTTCACCATCCATTTCAATTAGTTCAACGAGATCTTCTGTTGTACGTTCATTCATTTTTGCGCCTTCAAGCCGAGGATCGATAAATGTCTTCAGACCGATCTTCGTAATAACGCCTGGACGATGACCCGCAATTTCACGAAACATCAAAGAAATCGTTCCAAGTGGCAGGTTGTAGCCTTCTACTTTATTTTCAAAGACCAAACGTTGCAATTTTGGAATCAATCCCCAATGTCCGCCAATAATGCGTTTCAATAAACCTTCATAACCAATTTTATTTAATCCCAATGCGTCTGTACCGTCTCCGATTCCAGCAGAGAACATGATCGTCAGATCACGCGGATGGCCGCTTTTTAAAAAGCTTTCTTCCATTCCTACTGAAAACTCCTGTGGATGACCAGATCCGATAAAACCACCAATACCAACAGTAGCTCCATCCGGGATCATAGAAACAGCCTGTTCTAGACTGATTACTTTACTCATTTTACCAACACCTTTTCATTTGTTATTTATTTGAGAATTGTTTTTCTCTTACTTTTTCTAAGAAGCAAGTCATACCGTAAGTCTGATCTTCTGTAGCAAAGCAGTTAGAGAACTCTTCAACTTCAATAGCGATACCATTATCGATATCTGTTTGCAATCCATTATTGATGGCTTTTTTAGCATATGCTACTGCAATTGGTGCATTTTTAGCAATGCCGGCAGCCATCTTCATAACTGTAGGCATCAATTCCTCTGCTGCAACCACTTTGTTTACCAAACCGATTTCGGCAGCACGATCAGCTTTGATGTTACGAGCTGTATAGATCATTTCTTTGGCAATTCCTGCACCCACCAAACGTGCTAAACGTTGTGTTCCACCAAATCCTGGCGTAATACCTAATCCTACTTCAGGCTGACCAAACACAGCATTTTCAGCAGCAATACGGATATCGCAGCTCATAGCTAATTCACATCCGCCACCTAATGCAAATCCATTCACTGCTGCGATTACTGGGCAACGGAATGTTTCAATCTTGCGGAAAACTTCATTACCGAATTTTCCATAAACAGCAGCTTCTTCAACGCTCTTGTCTTTCATTTCAGCAATATCAGCACCTGCAACAAATGATTTTTCACCAGCACCTGTGATTACCAATGCATATACATCCTGATCTGCGGCAACTTCGTCCAACGCTGCATTTAATTCAGTTAAAACTTGTGTGCTTAAAGCATTCAAAGCTTTTGGACGATTGATCGTAATTGTCGCTACATGACCTTCTTTCGCAATTAAGATTGTTTCCATGATATAAATTCCTACCTTTCTTTTGAAAAAGTGAATCCACTGATCCTTACGTAAACAAGATGGATTCACTTTTATTTTAAACGCTATTACTTATTGTAATCGTAGAACCCGATACCGCTCTTTTGGCCTAATTTACCGCCACGAACCATTTTTCTCAACAGTGTGCAGCAACGATATTTCGGATCATGTGTTTCAGCAAACAATACATCCATGATCGCAACAACGATATCTAGACCGATCAGATCGCCTAATGCCAAAGGCCCCATCGGATGGTTAGCACCAAGCTTCATTGCTGTATCGATATCTTCAACAGAAGCGATGCCTTCCTGTAAGATGAATGCAGCTTCGTTGATCATTGGCACCAAGATACGGTTTACAACGAAACCAGGTCCCTCTGCAACCTCTACAGGTGTCTTGCCTAAAGATTTGCTGATTTCGATGATTGCATCTTTTGTTTCAGCTGGTGTGTTGATACCTGAAATAACTTCAACCAGTTTCATACGATCTGCCGGATTGAAGAAATGCATACCGATCACATTGTGTTTGATACCTTTTGCAATTTCTGTTACAGACAGAGAAGAAGTGTTTGTAGCGAAAATGCAGTCTTCTTTACAGATACCGTCTAATGTTGTAAACAATTCTTTCTTAGTATTCATGATTTCAAGAACGGCTTCAACGACCAAGTCGCAGTCAGCCAGATCCTCATAAACACCTGCTTTTAAATTTCCTTTGATTTCTGCAGCTTTTTCTGCAGTCATTTTTTCACGGCTCACTAATTTATCTAATTTTTTAGCGATTTTATCGATGCCGCCTTGTGCCCATTCAATCTTAATGTCGCATACAGTAACATCATATCCGTTTGTAGCAAATGCGTTAGCGATGCCTTGACCCATTGTTCCGGCACCAATTACTCCAACTTTTTTCATGATTAGAATTCTCCTCTCTTCTATTCTGTCAACAAAAATTCTTTTTATGCTTTTTTAGCAGCAATGATTTCATCCTTCAGCAATGGCAGGATTTCTTTTACATCACCGATAAAGCCCATGTTTGCAATTGAGAAAATCTCAGCTTGTGGATCACGGTTAATTGCAATGATCATATCTGATTTTTCCATACCGGCAACATGCTGGCATGCACCAGAAATACCGCAAGCGATATACAGAGATGGACGAACCGTTTTTCCTGTCTGACCAACCTGAATTGCTTTGTCAGCATATCCATCATCAACAACGGCACGTGAAGCACACATTTCTCCACCTAATTCTTCTGCAACAGCTTTTACCAGATCTAAGCAGTCTTCAGCACCACGTCCAGCGCCAACCAAGATGTCAGCTTTTGTGATATCCACGCCTTCAACAACTTTTTCAATAACTTCTTTAACTATTACCTTTGGATCTGTATCTGTCCATTTTGGAGCAAAAGCAACTACTTCACCTGTTCTGCTTGCATCCGGTGCATCCATAGAGAATACGTTTGGACGGATCGTAGCCATCTGAGGGCGAGTATTCGGACAAATGATCGTACCAAACAAATTACCGCCAAATGTAGGACGAGTAACTAACAGCAATGCTTCGCCATCAGCAACTTTTGTTTGATCCATTTCAATTTTTGTTGCATCTGCAGTCAAGCCTGCATTTAAACGAGCAGCAACACGAGGTGCTAAGTCACGTCCTAAAACAGTTGCACCTGTCAAGAAAGAATCTGGTTTAAATTCAGTGATGACCTGAGTCAAAGCATCTGCATAGAACTGTGTTGAATAACCTTCCAATAATGCATCGTCAACAACGATTACTTTATCTGCACCGTGTGCAATTACTTCATTTGCTTTATCAGCGATATTGTGTCCCAATAATACGCCGACAACCTGGAAACCTAAGCTTGGAATAGAAGCCACCAATTTTCTAGCTTCAGAGATCAGCTCATATCCCACATTGGCAATTACGCCGTTTTTCTGTTCTACAAATACGTAAATGTCTTTGTATCCTTCAAATTTAGCCATGTTTTTCTTCCTCCTATTTCGTGATGATCTGCTTTTCTTTCAATGTCTTAGCAATCAGTTTAGCAGCATCTGCAGCTGGCATATCAAATGTTTCCGTTTCAGCAGATACATCTTTTGTGAATGTAGCATGCACTTTTGTAGGAGAACCAGCTAAACCAACCAAGCTTTCATCAATGCCCAGATCATCAAAAGTGAAGATAGTTAATTCTTTTGAGAAAGAATCTACGATATCGTTACAGTTCATATAACGAGGTTCATTCATACCGCTAAGTGTTGTTAAAACACAAGGCAGTTTTGCTTCGATGATTTCTTCGCAGTCTTCTAATGATTTCTTTACAGTTACAGTAGTATCATTCAGATCGATGATTTCATCTACATAAGTAACCTGAGGAATGCCTAAACGTTCTGCAGTCTGTGGACCAACCTGTGCTGTATCACCATCGATTGCCTGACGACCGGCAATGATCAGATCGTATCCGATCTTTTTCAATGCGCCAGCTAATGTAGTTGATGTTGCACATGTGTCGGCACCGCCGAATTTACGGTCAGTGATCAATACACATTCATCAACGCCGCGAGCATACAGTTCTTTCAGCATGTCGCCAGCCTGTCCTGGACCCATAGAAACTGCAACAACCGTTGCACCCATCTTTTCTTTCAGCTGTAATGCAGCTTCTACACCAGCCAAATCATCTGGGTTGATGATACTAGGAACACCGGCACGGATCAACGTACCAGTTACTTTATCTACACGGATCTCTGTTGAATCCGGTACCTGTTTTACAAGAACGATAATTTTCATGATCTTCGTTTCCTTTCTTCTCTTATTATTACTTCAGCATTGCGCCGCTGATAACCATGCGCTGTACTTCTGATGTACCTTCGTAGATTTCTGTGATTTTTGCATCACGGAACATTCTCTCTACCGGATAATCACGAGTATAACCATAACCGCCCATCAGCTGAATTGCTTTTGTTGTCACTTCCATGGCAACTTCAGAAGCAAACAGTTTTGCTTTAGCAGCTTCTACTGAATAAGGCAGTCCTTTTTCTTTTTTCATTGCAGCATCATAAACCAGCCAGCGAGCAGCATCTAATTTTGTATGCATATCATCTAACTGGAACTGCGTGTTCTGGAATTTAGCGATTGCACGTCCAAACTGCTTACGAGACTTCACATAAGGAACGACTTCATCGATTGCACCCTGAGCAATACCTAATGCCTGAGCAGCGATACCGATACGTCCGCCATCCAATGTCATCATAGCAATCTTGAAGCCTTTACCTTCCTGACCAAGCAGGTGATCCTTGCTTAAACGAACGTTATTGAAGATCAATTCGCTTGTTGCACTACCGCGAATACCTAATTTCTTTTCATGCTGTCCAACAGTAAAACCAGGCATACCTTTTTCTACGATAAATGCTGAAATGCCGTGTGTACCTTTTGTTTTATCTGTCATTGCAAAAATGATATATACATCTGCTTCACCAGCATTCGTGATGAAGATCTTTGTACCATTTAAAATATAATCTTCTCCATCTTTTACAGCCGTTGTCTGCTGTCCAGCAGCATCTGTACCTGCATTTGGTTCAGTCAAACCGAATGCAGCCAGTTTTTCACCTGTACAAAGATCTGGTAAATATTTTGCTTTCTGCTCAGGTGTACCGAACTGTGCGATCGGCCAAGTTCCTAATGATGTATGTGCAGATAATACAACGCCTGTTGTACCGCACTTCTTGCTCAATTCCTCAACAGCAAGGATATAGCACAGGTAGTCAGCTCCTGCTCCTCCATACTCACGAGAATATGGAATACCAAGCATTTTACATGCCTTCATTTTTTCAACGGTTTCTCTTGGGAAACGTTCTTCTTCGTCGACTTCAGCTGCAAGAGGTTTTACTTCTTTTTCAGCGAATTCAGCGAATAGCTTCTTCATCATTTGTTGTTGTTCTGTTAACATGAAGTCCATAATGTTCTCCTCCTTGAATAAATGAACCTAGATTGTGTGTCTGATTCATCTTCACATAATCCTATAT
>CASFOT010000152.1 GCA_949296305.1 uncultured Erysipelotrichaceae bacterium | reverse complement strand
CCTCAAAGGGAGTTTTTATTTGCTTCTTTTTTCTTTTGTGTTCTTTCATTCTTCCTTTTTCTTCAAACGGATCTCTATAATCTTTTACACTCAATTTATCTATCATGATATCGTGCACTTCTTGCTCTCGTATGTATTTTGCGATCGTTTCTAAATTCAATCCTACTGTGCTCACATAGTACCCTTCTGACCAAAAAATGCCGATTTCCATATTTATACTTTAAATTCGCATGCCGATCAAACATCATCAATGCGGATTTCCCTTTTAAATATCCCATAAAGGATGAAACACTGATCTTTGGCGGTATCATCACTAACATGTGTACATGATCTCTCATCAGATGCCCTTCTATGATCTCTACTCCCTTGTATCTGCATAATTGCCTCAATATTTCTCCCAAATCTCTACGATATTGATTATAAATCACCTTTCGTCTTTACTTAGGTGTGAACACGATATGATATTTACACATCCATTTCGTGTGGGCTGGAGAATTTTCTTTTTTAGCCATATTTTTATCACATTTCCTTTTTTCTGGATAGCCTAAACAACTTCCATTATAGTCGGAAAGGTGATTTCTTAGTATAACTTCTCTGTTGCTCCACGCGCATAGCACGTGGTTTTTTATTTCGCATCTTTGATGCTCAACTGACTGAAGTCATCTATTCATATTTCTATGAATAGTACAATAAATGGCGAATCAAAGTTATAATGCTTTATAGCTGATAACTTCGATTCGCCCTTTTTTTATGCTCTCTATTCCATACTTTGTTTCAAGATTGCCACGATTTCTTCGTGAGACAAGACTTTATACCCGCCTTTCAAAATGAGTGTAGCATTGGCGATTCCTTCCACCATAGTTTCTGTGACGCCCAAATCTGCAATGCTCATCACAAGACCAAGTTCCTTCATCCACATTTCCATAGCATGGATCCCCTCTTCTGCTGTTTGATCATCGCTTTTGCCGGCAGGATCTATGCCCCATACATTCACAGCAAAGCGTTTGAACTTTTGTAAACCATAAGGCAAGATGTAACGATAATATGGCAAAGAAACTGCAGACAACGTCATACCATGGGTGGCACTTGTATAAGCACCTACCGCTTGTCCCAACATATGAACCATCCAGTCAGTAGACTTTCCTTTCGCAATCAAGGTATTCAGCGCCCATGTTGCTGTCCACATGATGTTGCTGCGTGCTTCATAATTCAATGGATCTTTGTTCGCAATCTGACTGGAATAAACCAGAGAACGCATGAGCCCTTCGCTGATATAATCGCTGGTATTATCATCCTCATTAGAGAAATACTGTTCACAGATATGATTAAAGATGTCGTAGATACCAGCAACCATTTGATAATGAGGCAGCGTAAGCGTGTATTTGGGATTTAAAATAGCAAATCGCGGCATGATTTTCTCATCAGAAAAAACATGACCAATTTTCTGCTTTGTTTCTGGATTAGTAATAACCGCTCCAGCATTCATTTCCGAACCAGTTCCCGCCATAGTTAAAACACAGCCTACCGGTAACGTCTCACAGTCCGGCTCCTCAAAACGCAAATAATATTTTTCCCAAGGATCTTCTTCACAGTTCACAGAAACAGAAATGGCTTTTGCATAGTCACAAACAGATCCGCCACCTACAGCCAGCAGAAGATCAGCATGATGCTTACGAGCAATCTCTATTCCTTCATATAATTTAGGCAAGGTAGGATTCGGCATAACGCCGGCAATTTCAACAACATCTTTGCCATTGTTTTTCAAGATTTGAATCACTTCATCATAGATACCATTCTTTTTTATAGAACCGCCTCCATATATCAGCACCACCTTCTTGCCGTATTTGGACAGCTCCATGTTCATATCGTTCAGAGAATTTTCCCCGAAATAAAGTTTTGTTGGATTACAATAAGAAAAATTACCTAGCATATGATTTCCTCTTTGATCACTTATCATCGCACAAACTTTTGTTAAATTCTTTGAATTTGATGAGCATTTCAAACAGCGTTTTCTGCTGCTCATAAATTACATCCATTGTTATGATCACAAACTGTTAACAATTGTACTTTTTATATAACGTATTATATACAGAAAATGAGCCATGTCACCTCATCCCGCAAAGATTGCAATCTTGCATGATCATGAACACTATTTAAAACAAAGATTTTCGTTTATTGGTCGGCCAAAGAAAAAGTTACGAGTACATCGCCCTGACCAAGGGCCTTTTTCCAGTCAGTCAGATCATCAATCCGACCAATCCGAGTATAACTCCAGGAATTAGAACCATAAAACATGACCACTTGATTGCCCTGATACAACACGAGATCCCCGATCTGTGTGGTCATATATTGGTCATTGGCAGGAAGATTTACTCCTAAAGAACCAACCTTTTCGAAACCAGAATAATCTCTCATCTGTATGGTAAGTGGTTCCTGTTCCAATATATCTACCAAAGCATCCACCGCCCCATTTTCTTCTAAGGTTGCCGTAAAAGTTCTGTCCCCCACTTGCACGATCATATTCATTGAGTCATTTTCCTCCTCCATATCTTCATGATCCGCTATCGGTGTTTCCACTTCACTGGAAAAACTGGTTCCTGAATCATCTTTTTCCAATACATTATGACTGCCGCCTGCAAAAACCATCGCCAACATGGAAGCTGCGAGCACTAACAGGAATGAAGAAACGTTCATAACATCTGTTGCTTTCTTTGCACAGAATCGGATTACCATGCGAATCCTAATCATATTGTTATTCCATTACCACTACTGCCCCTTTTGCATTTGAAATATCCCGGATGATCTCACCTACGGAGGAAACAACTATACGCCCCGACAACGAATTCTTTATGCTGACAATCGGTGTCAGAATCGTTGCTTCCACCTCACTGCGTTCAAAAGCCAGATCACAGTCAATCATTTTACAGTTAATAAGTTTCAATCCTTTACAATAACAAAGGGGTTGTGTGCCGATGATTTCACAGTCTTCAAACGTTACATTTTCGCAATACCAAGCCAGATATTCTCCCTTTACGATACTGTTGCGAATAATGACATTTTTTGCATGCCAGAAAGCATCCTTCGTATCGAACACACAGTTTTCAAAAACGGCATCCTTAATGTACTGAAAAGAATACTTCCCTTTCATATGAACATGCGAAAAACGCAAGCCAACAGATCTCAACATAAAATATTCACTTTCTGCATTACAATCCGTCATCTCCACATTGCGCAGAGACCAGCCAAATTCCGGAGAAATCACACTGCATCCTGTCATTTTTACATTTTCACACTCCCGCAGAGCCTTAATCCCATGAAGCTTGGTATTCATAATTTCTATTTGGCTCGAATACCACAATGCTGCCCGGCAATATTGCGTCATTTTTGAATCGCGGATCATAAGGCCGCGGTCATGCCAAAAAGGATAACGCAAGTTAAAAAAACTAGATTCTACCTGCACATTTTGGCATTCTTTAAAAGCGCTCTCTCCATCCGCTGGGCCATCAAAAGAGCAGTTTCTTACTAAAATATCATTGTTGCTATAAAGTGCACGCTCTTCATCAAAGATTTGATTTTCGATCATTCTCATAACAAAAACCTCCATATCAAGGGATATTCCCTTTCCATTCAATATAGCAGGCAATCAAAATATCCGGACTGATCTTTCTATTATGAGCCTTTGTTAAAAGAGCTGAATTGCCTACTTATCATTATTTTTTGTAAATCATAAAGCTCGCTTCATTTTGTCTATGTCACGGTTTTCCAATTTTGCTTTCAATATCAAATAACTGTAAGCTAGCTGTCAACTCTGTTAAACAAGAAAAAAGATTACCTTTGGAATTGCAAACCGTCCAGATAGATAATAAAAGTTACTGCTACAAGAATGCACCGTTGCATACTTGCAACACTTGTCCTTTCACATGACGTCCCATCTTGCTAGCCAGGTAAAGACAGGCATACGCCTGATCCATAGGGTCACACTCTGGACCAGGAAAATAAACAAAATGATGGCTATACGTAAGCATTTCTGCCCCGCCAGGCTGTTCTCCCGCCTTATTAGCTAAATGGGCAGGTGTAACCGTAGCACCAGGTGCAACTGCATTGCAGCGTATATTGGTATTGATGAGGCGCATAGCCACATTCTTAGTAAGTGTATTCAAAGCACCTTTGGTTGAAGTATAGGCTGCTCCACAGAATGGCCGGGAACCATTGACAGAAGATATATTGATGATCACTCCTTCATTCTTTGGCAGAAAGATCTTTAAAGCTTCTCGAATATAACGAATGGGACCACCTAAGTTGGTGTTCACTACATACATCATCCAATCATCATCAGTTTCATCGATCATTTTCTGTTCTCCAATGCCCGCATTGTTGATCAGGATATCCACATCTCCAAATTCTCTCCGTGCGATTTCAAATACTCGCTTCGTATCCTCAAGCGAGCAGACATCGGCTACCACGCCAACAGCCTTGCCTCCTTTTTTGCAGATATCTTCCACTACAACATCTAATTTTTCTTGATGACGCGCGGTAATAACAACCGCCGCACCTTCCTCCGCAAACAATTCAGCGATTGATTTTCCCATACCATAACTGGCTCCAGTGATAACAGCAACTTTTCCTTTGAGCATTTTTGCATCCATCCAAAATAACCTCTTTTCATTACTATTTTCCTATCCACATCATATTTCTTGGCATATAAAATATCAAATACTTATTATTTATTATTTTCCATAGTTTATTCTTATGGAATATGTTATTATACTAGCGATAGGAGGAACCTCCAATGGAACTGCGTTTATTAGAATATTTTTTAGCAGTAGCTAGAGAACAGAATATTACTGCTGCTGCCAAATCTCTGCATATCTCTCAACCCGCTTTATCCACACAGCTCAAAATAATTGAAGATCAATTAGGAAAACAGTTGTTGATCCGTGGCGTAAAAGGCTCACGCAAGGTTCTTTTGACTGAAGAAGGAATGATTCTACGTAAGCGTGCAGAGGAGATTCTCTCACTTGTGAAACGAACAGAAAATGAGATCACTCAATCAGATACAGCTATTGCTGGCAATATTTTTATCGGTACAGGAGAAACTGAAATTGTACGTTTATTTGCGATGGTTGCTAAAAAAATGCAAAAAATCTATCCAGATATCCAATATCATATCTCTAGCGGCAATGCAGAACATGTACTGGAATATTTGGATAAAGGGCTTATTGATTTCGGATTGTTGTTCACAGAAATCGATCAACAGAAGTATGAAGCGATCCCAGTTCCCATCAAAGACACATGGGGCGTTCTCATGCGTAAGAATTCTCCTTTAGCTGAGAAAGAAGTGATCTGTCCTGAAGATTTATGGGATAAACCATTGATCATTTCCCAACAAAAAGGACACAATAATTATCTGGTACGATGGCTTCAGCGAGAAGAATCCGAACTTCACATTGTCGCTACCTATAACCTGCTTTTTAACGCTTCTCTGCTTGTGGACGAAGGGCTTGGATACGCAATATGTTATGATAAGCTCATCAACACCCATGGAAGCAATCTCTGTTTTCGCCCTCTTTCTCCTGAACTAAAGGCTTCCGGCTTTATTGTATGGAAAAGATATCAAGTATTTTCTAAAGCTGCAAATATTTTTTTACAATATCTGCGAGACATGCTTGAAGCAGAAATGAAGCAAATGAATCAAGAATTTCATGGCAACACGTAAGCATCACACTTCTATGATTCTCTTTGCATACTGGATAACCTAGAAATGATTTGTTCTTTATAAACCAACGATTGTTAAAAAAAGAAGTAAAAATTTTGACTGAAATTTGTTTCACTTATGTCTCGAATATGCTAATATGGTTACGTGTTTCATATAAATCTGTAGATATGGTACAGATGTTTCTAGCTCAAACCGTAAAATTGGGACTATGGATCAACATTGTTTTTGTCATGCAATGACTGATTCTCGGTTGAGCCGAGATTTTTTTATTTTGAAAGGGTATGTACGATGAAAGAAGAAAAAAAGGTAAAGAAAGAAGCGTCAATTTATGAATTAGACGGCATCGTGCCTTTGAAAAAGGCACTTCCATTAGGCATCCAGCACATTTTGGCCATGTTTTTAGGAAACATCTCACCGCTGCTGATCGTGTGCGGCATGTTGGCCATGGATTCTGGCTTAAAAACCGTACTGATCCAAAACGCAATGTTTGTTGCAGGTGTTGCAACCTTGATCCAGCTGTATCCATTCTGGAAAGTCGGCAGCGGCTTACCGATCGTCATGGGCACTAGCTCTGGTTTCATCGGTACGGCAAAAGCAATCGGAGCACTGTTTGGCTATGGTGCCTTGATGGGTGCCAGCTTCATCGGCGGTTTGTTTGAAATGGTGCTTGGTTATTTCATCAAGCCATTGCGGAAACTGTTTCCGCCAGTTGTCACCAGCTTGGTCATCATTTCGATCGGGTTATCACTATTGCCGGTAGGCATCAATTATTTTGGCGGTGGTTCTGGAGCTGCAGACTTTGGATCGATCAATCATCTGATGGTCGGCACCTTTGTTATCATCATCATTTTGATAGCTAAACAATTCAAAGGTTTTATCAACAATGCATCCATTTTGATCGGTATCGTTGCCGGTTATCTATTGGCCATCCTTTTGGGAATGGTTGATTTCACTCAAGTGCAAGAAGCTGCTTGGTTCTCGCTTCCTGTATTTATGCCTGTATCGTTTGAATTCAACACACAGGCAATCATTGCTATGGGCATCATGTTCATCGCAACAACCGTAGAGACGATCGGTGATGTCAGCGGTGTTGCTAACGGCGGTCTGGACCGCGAAGCAACGGACGCCGAGCTGCAGGGTGGTGTCATGGCCGATGGATTAGGCAGCGTGCTTGGTGCTGTGTTTGGTGTTTTGCCGAATACGAGCTTTTCACAAAATGTCGGACTGGTTGCTGTTACAAAAGTAGTCAATCGTTTTGTCATCTTCACTGGTGCGATCTTCTTGATCCTGTGCGGCTTCTGTCCAAAGCTTAGTGCTTTGTTCTCTGTCATGCCGCAATCAGTATTAGGCGGCGCTGCCGTGATCATGTTCTCTATGATCTTAGTCAGCGGTATTCAATCATTGACCAGAAAGCCATTGACCGAACGTGATGGACTGATCATTGCATTGGCCATCGGTCTTGGCGTAGGGATCGGCAATGTGCCAAGTGTTTTGGATCAATTACCAACATGGGTAGGCAATATCTTTGCACAAAACGGAATCATCATGACATTTGTCATTGCGACCGTGCTCAACCTCATCTTGCCAAAGAAAGAACAATGAAAATATTTATTACAGGAACAAAAGGCAGCGGAAAATCTACGCTCGTACAAACAATCATAAAAGAGTGCCGGCTGGAAACAGCTGGCTTTTTTACCTTGCCGCTCTATGAATCAGGTAAACGCATCGGCTTCTATTTTCATTCCATCGTTCCGGTTGAACATAATGACCAGCGTTTCTCCATTCAACAGACGGCAAGCAATGAAGTCATTCCCGGCATATTTGACCAGCTGGGTGTCGAATGTTTAAAAAACAGTCAGGGAAACCGTTATATCGTGATGGATGAAATTGGTTATCTTGAACACGATGAACAACACTATCTGCATGCATTAGAACAAACGATCCAAGAAAATAAAAATATCATTGGCGTTTTGCGAAAATGCGATATACAATATATTTGTAAGATTCGGCAGCGATCAGACATCTTGTTGATCGACTTAGATCGGATGTCTTTTATGCATGCTTGTCAGCTAATAAAAGAAAAGATAAAAGAAGGGAAATTCAAATGAAAAAAATGATGAAAATGTTAACAATACTTTGTTTGTGCTTCTCGTTAGTTGCCTGCGGCAATTCTCAAACGGAAACAACTGGCAGTTTTACGATCGAAGATCAAGCTGGCAGAGAGATCACTTTTGAAGAACCGGCAGAAACCGCTGCCAGCGGCTATTATATTGCAACAACGACATTGATCGGTCTAGGCTGTGAAGATGCGTTGGTAGGCGTAGAAATGAAAGCAGATACACGTAAGATCTATAGCGAAGCGGCTCCGCAAGTATTGGACCTGCCAGCGCTAGGAAACAAGAAAAGTTTCAACGTAGAAGAATGTGCAGCGGCTGATCCGGATGTCGTGTTCCTTCCAGTCAGCCTGAAAGATTATGTTGACCAACTGGAAGATCTCGATATCAAAGTCATTTTATTGAATCCGGAAACAGAAGAAAGCTATGTTGAAGCGGTCGAGATCATTGCCAAAGTCATGGGCAAAGAAGACATCAGTGAAAAATACTTCAGCTATCGCGAAGAATTGCTGAAAAAATACATAAAAGAACAAGACGAAAAACAAAGCGTTTATTTTGCCGGCAGCAATATTCTGGAAGCAGCTGGAAGCGATATGTTCCAAAGTGAATTGATTTCGGATGCACAAGGAAGCTATGTATTTGAAGATTCGCTGAAAGAAATCAGCACTTGGCAGACGATCAATGTAGAAGAATTGATCAAAGCAGATCCTGCATACATTTTCATCGAACAAGGCGGTATCACGATCGATGACGTGCTCAATGATCCTGCATTAAGTGAACTTACCGCAGTGAAGAATAATCAAGTATACATATTCCCTAGTGATCTAGAAACATGGGATACACCAAATCTTTCTTCCTGCTTAGGTACTCTGTGGATGTATGCAATCTTATATCCTGAAGCAGTATCCATGGAAGATGTCGCAAAAGAAGCCAATGCATTTTATCAGCAGTTCTATGATTTCGATGCTGCCATTGCATTTGAATCATGAAAAAGCAAGCGGCTTTAATTGCCTTCCTGCTGTTTATGATGATCTTCTCTTTATTTTGTGGTAGATACGGCGCTAGTGCTTTTGAGGCAGCTAGCGCTTTCGTGCATGGAAGCAATTCCACGCTCAGCAAGATCATCCTGAATATTCGTTTGCCGCGAATCTTGTTCGTCGTACTCGCTGGTGCGGTCTTAGCGATCAGCGGATCAATTTTTCAAACGATATTCAAAAATCCATTAGCCAGCGGAGATGTGTTAGGTGCCAGCAGCGGCTGTGCACTTGGTGCAGCGTTGGCAATCCTCTTCTTCGCTGATGCTTTTGCCACTTGGCTTTCCGCATTTAGCATGGGAACGATTGCCATCTTATGTTGTTTAGCAATTGCACAACGGATGCAAGGAAACCGGATCTTAAACTATATGATCAGCGGTTTGATCATTCAGGCAATCGCTACTTCTGCCTTGATGATCATCAAACTTACAGCAGATCCGTATCAGCAGCTGGGAACGATTGAATATTGGCTCATGGGCGGATTCTCCGGAATCAGCTGGAATCAGTTGTTTATCCTGGCACCTTGTGCGATCATCTTATTATTTGTATTGTATAAATTGCGCTGGCAAATCCAGTTGTTAGCGTTTGGCAAAGAAGGTGAATCTCTTGGGATCCATACGGCCAGGATCACGGTCATCGTGCTGATCATCGCTTCTTTGCTGATCAGTTGCGTGATTGCCAATGCCGGCATTGTCAGCTGGGTAGGATTGCTGGTCCCCCATATCGTCCGATTGGCTTTTCAAAAAAGTTTTATGCACAGTTGTACGCTCAATCTGCTTACAGGTGCTCTCTTCTTATTGATCTGTGATACCTTGGCACGCTGTTTGTTTCCGATTGAAATTCCGATCAGCATCATCACCAGTTTATTTGGTGCACTCTTTTTGCTCTTTTTATTTATCAAAGGAAAGATCAATGTATGATAGAAATCAAACATGTCAGCATCAAAAGACAACAAAAATGCATCGTGCACGATGTATCATTTACGATTCCTCCAGGTAGGATCTTCATGCTGTTAGGAGAAAATGGGTGTGGAAAGACCACATTGATCAAAGGAATGATCCATGAATACCCGCTTGCAGAAGGCCGCATCTGCTATGATGGAAATGATATGAATACCATGACGCTCAAGCAACGGGCAGCCATCTTTTCCTACATTCCGCAGATCAAACCGATCATCGCCAACATGCTATGCAAAGATGTGGTCGTAAGCGGCTGGAATCGCCATATGCAGCTTTTTGATATCCCAGATGAACGCGCATATGAACAAGCAAGAACGATCATGGCCAAATTCAAGATCGATCCCCTCTTTGATCAAACGATCGACACGATCAGCGGAGGACAGTTGCAATTGGTCTATCTTTGCCGTGCTTTCTTACAAGATGCCTGCTGTATCTTGATGGATGAGCCCTGTACCTATTTAGATTTTATGAAGCAGCATTTATTCCTGCAGCATACAAAAGAACTCGCCAAGCAAGGATATAGTGTTCTCTTGAGCATTCATGATCCTCAGTTGGCATTAACATACGGTGATGAGATCCTGTTCATGCACCAAGGGATGCTGATCGCTGATCTAAAAAAAGAAAAAGACGATCTGCCTGCACAATTACGGGCATTGTATCGAAAAATCTATTCACAAGATGTGTTTTTTTAGGAGGTAAGCCATGCTGAAAATTCAACAATACATCAAAGCTGAAAGCCTGCAGGAAGCGTACGAATACCTGCAGAAAAACCGCAACAATCAGATCATCGCAGGCATGCTGTGGCTGAAGATGGAAGACCGCAACATTCCGGTTGCCATCGATCTGGAACGCTTAGGCCTGGAGGAGATCATCGAAGATGAAGAAAAATTCACCATCGGTGCCAATGTGACCCTGCGTATGCTGGAACAGCATGAACGTTTGAACCAGGCTTTTCATAACGTGTTCAAAGACAGCGTAAAAGACATCGTAGGTGTCCAATTCCGCAACTTAGCAACGATCGGAGGCAGCGTATATTCCCGCTTTGGTTTCTCTGACGTGATCACCGCACTGATGTGCATGCACTGCGATGTAGTTTTATATCATCAAGGAAGCATGGACATCGAATCCTTTGTCAACAGCGATTATCAGCGGGACATCATTACACAGATCATCGTATATAAAGATCAGCTGCCACGTGCCTTTGTCTGCATGAGAAAAAGCGCAACGGATATTTCCACCTTAAATCTAAGTGTCGTCAAGCAAGCAGATGGCTACCTGTTTGCTGTTGGTGCACGTCCACAAAAAGCGATGCACTATGCCTTAGCAATTGAAAAAGAGAAGGAAACAGCAAAAAAATTAAGATCGTTGGTGTGCTGTGAGTCCAATATGCGTGCCAGCAAAGAATACCGTGAAGCTTTAGTAGAAGCTTTATGCCAAAAAGCATTGAAGAAGATGGAGGAGCTCGCATGAAGATCAAGATCAAAGTGAACGATAAAGTAATCAGCGAAGAGATCGCCAGCGACCTGCTGTTGATCGACTTTTTAAGACAGCATGGTTGTTACAGCGTAAAAAGAGGATGCGAAACGAGCAACTGCGGTCTGTGCACCGTATGGCTGGATCAAAAGCCGGTCTTATCCTGTTCTTTATTATGTGCAAAATGTGACGGGCATGAGGTAACGACATTGGAAGGACTGAAAGAAGAAGCGTCCGCCTTTGCTCACTACATGGCAAATGAAGGTGCAGAGCAATGCGGTTTCTGTTCTCCTGGCCTCATCATGAACGTATTGGCTATGGAGAAAGAACTTGAGGCACCTGGTGAAGATGAAATTAAAGCTTATCTGGCAGGCAATCTGTGCCGCTGCACCGGCTATATGGGCCAGATGCGTGCCATCACCAAATATTTAAACAGAAAAAAGGAGGGCACACATGAAACAGATCAATAAACCAACCGTAAAAAAAGATGCTTATGCTTTGTTGAGCGGACAGCCTGTTTTCACGGATGATCTGGCAATGAAGGACTGTCTGATCATCAAGATCTTACGTTCTCCTCATGCCTTTGCAAAGATCACAAAGATCGACACGACAGCGGCTAAAAAAATACCTGGTGTCGAAGCAGTCTTCACTTATGAAGATGTTCCTGCTTCCCGCTTTACGCTCGCTGGGCAAAGCTATCCTGAACCTTCTCCTTATGATCGCAAGATCTTGGATCAAATCGTACGATATGTCGGTGACGAAGTAGCGCTAATCGTTGCAACAAGCGAAGAAGCTGCTTTGCGGGCCATGAAACTGATCAAGGTCAGCTATGAAGTATATGAGCCGATCATTGACTTTAGACAAGCTTTGGATCATCCTTCTACGATCATTCATGCAGAAGATGATTACAAGCTTCTGTGTGATATCGGAAACGACCGCATGCGCAACTTGTGTGCACATGATGAAACGATCTATCAAGATGTAGAACAAGTATTTAAAGAATGTGACGTTATCTTAGAGCGGACCTATCATACCAAAGCGAATGCGCAATCCATGATGGAAACGATGCGCTCTTATGCATACATCGATGCCTACGGACGCTTAAATTGTGTAAGTTCTACCCAGGTGCCATTTCATATCCGTCGGATCCTAAGCAATGCATTAGAGATCCCAAAAAGCAAGATCCGTGTGATCAAACCGCGAATTGGCGGCGGCTTTGGTGCAAAACAAACTGGCTGCTGCGAGATCTTTACAGCTTTTGTCACATGGAAATTAAAGAAACCAAGCAAGATCATCTATACGCGGGAAGAAACGCTGACTGCCAGCAATTCACGTCATGAGATGCAGATGAAAGTAAAGATCGGTGCCAGCAAAGACGGAGAGATCAAGGCCATTGACCTTTATACGCTCTCTAATACAGGCGCTTATGGCGAACATGGATCTACGACCGTCGGTTTATCTGGTCATAAATCATTACCGTTGTACAATCATGTCAAAGCTGCGCGATTTATCAGTGATGTCGTTTACACAAATACGATGACGGCCGGCGCTTATCGCGGTTATGGTGCTACACAAGGTTTATTTGCGGTAGAATCCATCGTCAACGAACTGGCAGATGAACTGCAGATGGATCCTTGTGAACTTCGCTTTAAGAACATGGTCAAAGAAAATGAAACGATGCCAATGTACTATAATGAACATCTCAACAGCTGTGCACTGGATCGCTGTTTGGCAAAAGCAATGGAAATGATCGATTACAAAAATAAACCATTGCGTCAAGATCTAGGTGATAAAGTACGCGGTCTTGGGGTGGCTTTATCGATGCAAGGCTCCGGTATCGCCAATGTGGACATTGCCTCCGTTGAAATCAAACTGCAGGATGACGGCTTCTATACGCTGTCCATCGGTGCTACTGACATGGGAACCGGCTGTGATACGATCTTGGCACAAATGGCCGCAGAATGTTTGGAATGTGAAGTTGATCAGGTCGTGACCCAAGGGGTCGATACCGATTTCTCTCCATATGATACCGGCTCATATGCCAGTGCGACGACCTATGTGACCGGCATGTCGGTCGTGAAGGCCTGCCAGATCTTGAAAGAGCAGATCATAGAGGAAGCCAGTGTGCTCATGGAGGTCGATCCAACTCACATCACCTTCGATGGCAATCGGATCTATTCATTAGAAGATCAAAAAGAAATGACTTTACAGCAATTTGCTAATCAATGCTTCGCTGGAGGCAAAGGAAAAGTGCTCATTGCCAGTGCTTCGCATGTATCCCCGACTTCTCCGCCGCCATTTATGGCCGGTATTGCTGAAGTCGATGTCGACAAACTGACTGGCGAGATCAAAGTTCATGATTATGTTGCCGTCGTTGACTGTGGTACGGTCATCAACCCGGCATTAGCCAAGGTACAGACCGAAGGCGGCATTGCTCAAGGCATCGGTATGGCTTTATTTGAAGATGTCTCTTATTCAGAAACCGGTATGATGCGCAACCGCTCATTTATGCAATATAAGATCCCGACTCGCTTAGATGTTGGAACGATTCGCGTCGATTTTGAAAGCAGCTATGAAGACAATGGCCCATTTGGGGCAAAATCGATCGGTGAAGTCGTCATCAACACACCATCTCCTGCTATTGCCAGTGCAGTTGCTCATGCGACCGGTGTTCAGATCCGCACGCTTCCAATCACTGCGGAAAAAATCTTGCTGAAAAAAGATGAAGATTGATCTGATGATCCTGGCTGCCGGCAACAGCCGGCGCTTTCATGGCAACAAGCTGCTATCCCCCTACCAAGGAAAACCGTTGCTCCTTCATACATTAGATAAAGTAAAAGCGCTCCCTTTTCGCAAGGTCGTCGTGGTAAGCCAATACCCAACGATCTGCAGCTGGGCCCAAGATCATGGTTATTTTCCTGTGATCAATCCTGATCCTGACCAAGGCATTGCATCTTCGCTGCATCATGGAATGGATGCTTTGCCCGATAGCGAAGCAATCTTATTTCTGGTCGGTGATCTGCCTGATCTGAAACCGTCGACCTTGCAGCAAATGCTCCTTGCAGCAAAACCAGATAAGATCATTGCTGCATACGATGGAGAAATAAAAAATCCGATGCTCTTCCCAAAACGATTCTTTGCAGAGATTCGAATGCTTCAAGGTGACCAAGGCGCAAAAAAAGCAGCTCTTCGGCACAAAGATGCAATCATTCCCATCCTTGTAGATCCTAAAGAACTGCTAGATATCGATGAACGAAACGATTTGAACAGAGATCATTAAGGTCTCTGTTTTTTATTGTTCCTGTCGAATGAGATTTAAAGTGCCGCCTGCTTTTAAAGTCTCAATATCAAGATCACTGAGTTCATAACTTACTGTAAATGTTTTTTGTTTGCTCTTGTTATAAACGGTCAGCGTACCGCCTGGCTGCAGGTCACGCACATGTTCGATCAGCAATTCATCCATCTCATCGATGTCATCATAATCCTGCGAAGAGAGAAACGTCAATGGAAGAATGCCGAAATTGATCAAGTTTGCCTTATGAATTCGGGCAAAGCTTTTCGCAATGACCGCTTTGATCCCCAGATACATCGGTGCCAATGCGGCATGTTCTCGGCTGGAGCCTTGTCCATAATTTTGTCCTGCAATAATATATCCTCCGCCATTCGCCATGCAGCAATCATGGAAATCAGCTTTGTTATTCATAAATACGAAAGTACTGATCTTTTCGATATTTGAACGATATGGTAATACTTTTGCCCCTGCTGGCGCGATATGATCTGTTGTAATGTTGTCTTCTACCTTGATCATTACCTTCTTATCAATGGTATCTGCCAATGGGGTGTTTACAGGTAATGGGCGAATGTTTGGACCACGAACCACTTCTACAGAATCCGCTTCTATAGCAGGTTTTGGTGCAATGAACATGGCTTCATCCACCTTCATCGTTTCTGGTTCAGACGGCATTTCATATGCGAATCCCAATGGCGAACGAAGTTCCCCGCAAATTGCACTGTAAGCAGCTGTCTCTGGTGATACCAAACATACCTTTGCGCTCAATGTGCCGCTTCGACCATAGAAATTACGATTGAATGTACGCAAAGAAACTGCATTGGTAATTGGTGATTGTCCCATTCCGATGCATGGTCCGCATGTACACTCCAAGATCCGAGCACCGGCCAAGATCAAATCTGTCAACGTGCCATTTTCGGATAATTCTTTGAAGATCTGGCGGGAACCTGGTGAGATCGTCAAGGATACATCCTTATGTACGGTTTTCCCTTTAACGATATTGCCAACCGATACCAGGTCATGATAGCTTGAGTTGGTACAGCTGCCGATACAGACCTGATCAATCTTCATGCCTTCCACTTCTCTGACTGTCACTACATGATCTGGTGAATGCGGCAAAGCGATCATCGGCTCTAATTCTTGCAAATCGATCGTAATGACTTGATCATAATCTGCATCTTCATCAGCCTTCAGCTCTACAAAATCTGCTTCTCTTCCTTGCTGCTTCAAAAATGCTTTGGTCTGTTCATCACTTGGAAACAAAGATGAGGTTGCACCTAATTCAGCCCCCATATTGGTAATGGTTGCACGCTGCGGCACGCTCAGTGTTTTTACACCATCCCCAAAATATTCCATCACACAGCCGACGCCGCCTTTCACGCTCAATAACTGCAATACTTTTAAAATGATATCTTTTGAGCTGACACCTTGGCGCAGCTGGTTTTTCAATTCAATTCCGATAACTTTTGGCATGCGCAGATGAAATGGACGCCCTGCCATAGCACAAGCAACATCCAGTCCGCCCGCACCAATAGCCAAAGAACCGATGCCACCGGCCGTTGGTGTATGCGAATCAGAACCTAATAAGGTCTTTCCTGGTTTTGCAAAGCGCTCTAAATGGACTTGATGACAGATCCCGTTTCCCGGACGTGAAAACAAGACACCGTGCTTCTCAGCCACGGTCTGCAGATACTTGTGATCATCTGCATTTTCAAATCCGCTCTGTAATGTATTGTGATCGACATAGCTGACGCTCAGCTCTGTTTTCACCTGATCTACGCCCATTGCTTCAAATTGCAGGTAAGCCATGGTTCCTGTTGCATCTTGGGTCAATGTCTGATCGATCTTGATTGCAATGGGTTCTCCTGCAACAGCATTCCCCTCACATAAATGGCTTTTAATAATTTTCTCTGTTAAATTGGGCATTCTCCCACTCCTCTCACCGTAATATAACGGTATTATATCATAAAATGGAAAAACTTTCATATTTTATGAAAAAATATGATATAATTATGAAAACTGTGAAAGGGGTGTTTCCAAATGGGGTCTATCGATGCCTATTTTCAACAGGCGATGAAGCATAATCAGATCGAAAATGATTTATATCGCCGTTATAATGTAAAAAAAGGATTGCGTAATGAAGATGGAACCGGCGTCCGCATCGGATTGACACGCATTGCTGATGTTATCGGGTACACATATCAAAATGACGTCAAATGTCCTAGCGAAGGAAAATTGATCTATCGCGGCTATGAAATTCGTGAATTAGTAAAGAACAAAGCAAACATGGGATTTGAAGAAACCTGTTTTCTTTTGCTGTTTGGATGGCTGCCTAACAGCGAGCAGCTGCAAACTTTTCATGAAACTTTGGCTGCTTCTTATGAACTGCCGGACCATTTTATGGAAGTCAATATCCTGCCGACACATTCACCACATTTGATGAATCGGCTGCAGCAGATGGTATTGGCACTATTTGATTATGACTCAGCACCAGAAGACACATCACCGGAGAATGTGCTGCGCCAAGGTCTGACCTTGTTGGCTCAGATGCCAGAATTGATTACTTCATTATACAAAGTAAAGCGTCATTACTGTGATCGTGAATCGTTGACGATCCATTATCCACAGCCGCAATTGTCCATTGCCGAAAACCTTCTGCACCTCCTGCGTGTAGATTCATCGTACAGCACTGCTGAAGCACAGACATTGGATATCTTATTGATGCTTCATGCTGATCACGGCGGAGGAAATAATTCTACTTTTACAAATGTCGTTGTTTCTTCGACCGGTTCGGATCTGTATTCTACATTAAGCGCTTCGATCGGCTCATTGAAAGGTCCACGCCACGGCGGAGCCAACTTGCGCGTCGTAGAAATGATGAAATGCATTCAGGAAGAAATCGGCTGGCAGCCAAACGAAGAAGAGATGAGAGAAGTGCTCACTCGTATTCTGGATCATGATTTCTATGATCATGCCGGACTTCTCTACGGGATCGGTCATGCCATCTATACGTTATCTGATCCTCGTGCAGAGATCATCCGTTCTTATTGCGAACAATTAGCAAAAGAAAAAGGCAAAGAAGAGGTCTTCCAATTTTATTTATGTTACGAACGTGTTGCTCGCGCATTGATGAAAGAACGGAAAGGCATCGATATTTGTGCCAATGTCGATCTATACAGCGGTTTGGCATACACCATGCTCAATATTCCAAAAGATCTGTATACACCGCTGTTCGTCTGCAGCCGATTAGTAGGCTGGCTGGCACATAACATCGAAAACAAATTATATGATGGCCGAATCATGCGTCCAGCTACCCGCTATGTCGGTGAGCTTTATGATTATAAGAAAATGGAGGACAGAGACAATGAAAACGATCACTGTATTTAAGGGAGACGGCATCGGTCCGGAAATCACAGATGCGGTTTTAGAAATCTTAAAAGCGGCTCAAGCACCTTTGGAATATGAGCTTTTTCAAGTAGGCATCCCTCTATATGAACAATGCGGCGAATTGATCAGTGAAGAAGCATTTGCTTCATTTGAAAAGAATAAGATCTTGTTAAAATCACCGATCACCACCCCAATCGGGTCCGGTTTCCGTTCGATCAATGTTTTATTGAGAAAAAAATACGATTTATATGCAAACGTGCGTCCGGCAAAAAGCAATCCAGCGATCATCACGCCATTTGCCAATGTCGACATCGTGACTTTCCGCGAAAACACAGAAGATCTCTATGTTGGTGTGGAAAAACAGATCGATGACGATACCGTGCATGCCACAAAGATCATTACCCGCAAAGCAAGTGAACGCATCATCCGGGATGCATTTGAATATGCCTGTGCAAACCACCGTAAACGTGTCACTTGTGTCCATAAGGCGAATATTTTGAAAATGAGCGATGGACTATTCCTCTCTTGTTTCAAAGAGATCGCTAAGGATTATCCTTCTATTGAAAGCGATGACCGCATCGTCGATAACATGTGCATGCAGTTGGTCCAATATCCGCAAGCATATGATGTGCTCGTCATGCCAAACTTATACGGTGATATCCTATCCGACCTGACCAGCGGTCTGATCGGCGGATTAGGCTTGATGCCGAGTGCCAACCTTGGAAGTGAATATGCGATGTTTGAAGCAGTCCATGGCAGTGCACCTGATATCGCTGGTAAAGGTATCGCCAATCCAACGGCGCTGTTATGGTCTGCCTGCATGATGCTTGATCATCTCAATGAACAAGAAATTGCAAATAAGATAAGAAAAGCGGTCGATCAAGTATTATTCCATAAAGAATGGCTGACTCCGGATCTGGGCGGTCAAGCAACGACCAAACAATTTACGGATGCCATCATTGATGCATTGCAATAGTCCTGCATCAAGCGGTCCTGAAAAAGCACAGACAGATTGTCTGTGCTTATTTCATTCCTCATCATCAAAGCGGCAACATGGTAAAATCACACGCCATATGATTTTGATCAATCGTCACGCAAGCATAAGAAATCATTGGCTCTTTACGATTAAAAAATAAAGAACCCGGATTGATGATTCGTACATCATCCACGATCTCATCAAAAGGAAGATGGGTATGTCCATGAAAAACAGCATTGCATCCAAGCTGTTTGGCCTGCATCGCGATCTCTTGTTCCAACAATTGAACAAATGATTGAAAGTTGTCAATAGCCATGAAATCTTCGATCCGGCTGACTGCACCCATTTCATATTGATGTCCATGTACGAGTAAGATCTTAAAACCATCGATTTCCAAGATTTCTTTTTCCGCTAAACCATAAGAAGATGGATCATGATTTCCTTGCACGATATGGAATCCTTCTAATTCCTTTGGGTGAAAACCAAGATCTCCTAGATGGATATATCCATCCATATCTGGATATTTATCCCGGATTGCTTTCACACGTTGTTTTTCACCATGGCTGTCACTGATCACTAAAAGCTGTTTCATCATTCACCTCTAAAAGAAGCGCAGTTTCCTGCGCTTCAGACCGTTGACAAAGTCGCTCTTTGAGCAGACTTTGTCATACGGTCTTTTTTAATCTCCACTTTTAAAGAGAAAACAGGCAATCTTAAGCCATCATTTATATAAAATTACCTGAAAAATGGTTGATAATCCCCACT
>CASFOT010000151.1 GCA_949296305.1 uncultured Erysipelotrichaceae bacterium | reverse complement strand
CATTTTTTACAGGCTACCGTATCACCTTCCTATGCAGAGGTCCAGCAAGCAATGGAAGAAAATGTTCGCATTTTAAGTGAAAAGTATGAAATGAATACGACACAAGCGTTAACGACGATGAAAAGAATGGCAAAAGAACATGTTGAAGAACAAGAGGAGCTGTTGGTAGAAGAGATGGCTGAAGAAATCTTTCATGAAGTCCCTTATGCTGCAGAAGCTTTTTGTACACAGATGCAGGCAAATGGGGTCAGAGAAACGATTCCTTTAGAACGAGTAAAAATACGGAAAAAAATGTCTACTCAAAGCATTAAAACCGATACAGGAATCGAAGTCACTTTTCCGGTCGAATATATGGACGAAACAGATAAATTGGAAATTGTTCATCAACCGAGCGGCACCATAGAGATTACCATTAAAAATGTTACACACTTACAAAATCGTTAGGAGAACGCAGACTCCATATGTTATACTGAATGCAGGAGGGGTTTATTTATGGAACAAAAACAATTCGTTTGTCCAAAATGCGGCTGTATGGAATATATTAGCGATCAATTTCAAGCGACAGGTGGTAATTTTGCTAAATTGTTTGATGTACAGAATAAGAAGTTTATTACGGTCAGTTGCAGACATTGTGGTTATACAGAATTATATCGTGCAGAAACAGATGCAGGCATGAACATTTTAGATTTTTTAATTGGTGGATAAATTATAGACAGGCGAAAGCCTAATGTCACTAATCTAAACGAAGGGGAGCTGGAGTTATGTACACGTTCCTCTTTTTTTGTCTTCAAGAGCTTACTGCAAAATTGCTGTTCTCATTGAGAAATAGTATCGAAAGCAGTTGGTCAATTTTTATCACAGCAGCATAGGTACTTTTTATTAATGAATCGTTCTACAATAATAAGAATATATAGAAAGAATGCATTTTCTAAAGATGCGCATGTGCTTTTTGTGAACCAAACTAAATGAGAGTGGTTTGATAGTAGATTTTCATAATTCCTTTTTAATTGAAGGAAGGTAATGAATAGTTGAGATTGATCGAATGATATGCAAGCAGATATTGATTCCTAATAATATGAAATAGAATTCTTCACAAGCCTGCCATTTTACAAAAAGTCCGCATAAAATAATAGTAATGGGAAGGTGAATGATTTCACAAATGATAAGGCCCATTGCTGCACGTTTTGTTGTCATTGCTTGCATGTTTGCGGCAAAGGAAGATGTCTTCTTAATTTTATGGTCAGTCCATAATAACATGAAGCAAAGCAGTCCCCAAAGAATAAGATCTATTTGAATAAGCAAAAATGCAAAAAAGATTTTGTGTAACATAGTCTTTCCTCATGATCAAAGAGCAATGCATCTAGAATGATTTTTCATTTCCATAGTTTTTTTAAGTTTACGGTAAAAAGAAAAAAGTTTCTTTTGTCTTCTTTTTAATAACCGATCAAATGATCGGACGACCATGATTATTAACGAAAACTTTATGGGAAGAAAAAAGTGATAACTATTTTTATTGTTTTAATGATAGATGGCTTGACATCATTCCATAGGCACTTTTCTCTGATTTCATATTCATTGTACTATAAAGAAAAAGGGCTGTCGAGCTAAGCATGACAGCCGAATAAGCGATTATTTGTAATATAAAATATCACCGTACGTAGGGAATTTCCAAAATTCTTTAGCGACTAATGTTTCTAAATGATCACAATCAACGCGCAGATCATTCATTAAAGGTAAAATGATATCCTTAAAATAGTAAGCTTCCTCTTGTTTATTTTCTTTGATACTGTGTTCCATCGCATTACTTAATTTCTTTGTTTTTTGATAAGCATTTGAATAGATGGTATGAATTTGCAGTAACAGATCTTCTTCGCAGCTAGTATCTAACGAAGCGATTGCTGTTCGATTTGCAACGATCGTTTCACTAAGATGTTTAGTATATTCCATAGCGCTTGGTAAGATTTGTTTCCGTACGATACTGAGCATGGTATATGCTTCGATGCTGTTTACATTGTTATAGTTTTCTAATAAGATCTCATAACGGCTGCGCAGTTCACTTGCTGTAAAAATTTTGTGTCGTTCAAAAAGCTCGATATTTTTTTTGTTTAGATAGCAAGGTAATGTGTCGGCTGTTGTAGGCAGATTAAGCAGGCCACGGCGATTTGCTTCTTCGATCCACTCATTGGCATAGCCGTCTCCATTAAAAATAATTCGTTTATGTTGTTCATAAGATGTTTTGATCACTGAACGGATCGCGTCAATCAATGGTTCCTTGCTCATTTCAATTTGATCAGCAAATCGACTTAAGATATCAGCAACAGCAGTGTTCAAATTGATGTTGCTGCATGCGATGGATTGTGAAGAACCCAGCATGCGAAATTCAAACTTATTGCCGGTAAAAGCAAATGGAGAAGTGCGGTTGCGGTCGCTTGTATCTTGGAAAAAGCGAGGCAAACTGTGCACATCCATATTTAGGCTTGCATTATTACTTTGTTCGCTCTTTTTATTATAGATAAAGTTCTGAATTCTGTTTTCAAGATCGTTTCCGATAAAAACTGATAAAACAGCGGGAGGCGCTTCATGTCCGCCTAATCGGTGGTCGTTTCCTGCACTAGCAGCAGCAATTCGAAGCAATTCAGGATATTCATCTACAGCTTGCAAGATGGCAGCAAGGAATAGAAGAAACTGTTCATCTTTTCCTTTTGGAGAAAGAAGATTTTCACCATCAGCAGATAATGACCAGTTGTTATGTTTGCCGCTGCCATTGATTCCATCAAAAGGTTTTTCATGAAGCAGGCAGACAAGATCATGTTTATCGGCAATCTTTTTCATGAGTTCCATAACGATCTGATTTTGGTCACAAGCACGGTTTGTCAAAGTATAGATCGGGGCAAGTTCGTGTTGGCACGGAGCCACTTCGTTATGCTGCGTTTTTGCAGGGATACCAAGCTTCCAACATTCTTCATTGAGCTCTTTCATAAAAGAAAGGACCCTAGGTTTGATCACGCCAAAATAATGATCATCTAACTCTTGTGTTTTTGGAGGACGGTTGCCAAATAACGTACGACCTGTGTATACGAGATCTTTACGCATATAGTACATTTTTTTATCAATTAAAAAATATTCTTGTTCCGCACCAACAGTCGTAATGACGCGGTTTACATCTTTCCCTAATAGATGAAGCAAACGTTTTGCTTGCTTTTCAATCAATTCTTCGGATTTGAGCAAAGGCGTTTTCTTATCTAGAGATTCACCGCCGTAAGAAAGAAAGACGGTTGGAATGCATAATGTGCCATCTTTGATAAAGGCGTAGCTGCTCATATCCCAAGCGGTATAACCTCTTGCTTCAAAAGTAGAACGCAAACCTCCATTCGGAAAACTGGAAGCGTCTGCTTCACCTTTGATCAACTCTTTGCCTGACAGCTTTAAGATGACG
>CASFOT010000150.1 GCA_949296305.1 uncultured Erysipelotrichaceae bacterium | reverse complement strand
GGATGCCGGATGGCTGCTTTAGATATTTAAACGAAGATGAAACTTTTTGCGTAAAGAAACCAAAAGCGAGAAAACTTCGTTGATCCGATCGATAAGGATCCTTTTCCTGTCGTTTGATGACTTCAATGATCAAGCCGATGAAACGGATAAGAAGGATGAGTTTTGGTGCATATCCGTATGCATAGAATTCATCCTTTTTTTTTGAATGTTCCAGCGATGGCTGCTGGTAATAAAGACGAAGGAAGCGATGAGGAAAAATATAGGGATATCCATGTCTAAAGTGAAGTTAGAAGCAGAGATGCTTCCATATCTTAATATTTAGAACAAGATGTAAAAATATGTTAATATAATAAAGGAATAAAGCACATATAATTAAGAAAATGGTAAGATAAAGCGGGCTTATGTAAGTTCAATGAAAGAGAAGGGGTAGAAAGGATCTATGGGGAAAGAGAAAACAAAAAATAAGATGGCGACATTTAAGAAGATGTTGAAATTTTTTTCGCCTTTAAAAATCATCATCATTCTTTTGGTTCTCGTCGTCATACTAGGCGGAATCGTAGTAAAAGACAATTTTTTTACAAAAAGTGAGCCGGTTAAATTAAAGCTCGAAGATATCGGCGAGCTGTCAACACAGGCTGCTTATGTAAATGAAGTGAATGTCACACAGGATGCGCGCAGTTTATTCGGAATTGAAATTCCTTTTACGCAAAGCAAAGTTATTTTCAGTTACAATGTCGTCGTTAAAGCAGGTTATGATTTTACTAAGATCGATTGCAGTGTTGATGAAATCAATAAAGTAATTCACGTCACGCTTCCAGAAGCGGAAGTGCTCAGCTGTGAGCTCAATCCAGACTCATTTATGAGTTATCATGATGCAGAAAGCATTTTTACACCGTTTACGGTAGAAAAATATAACGGAGCAATCTCCGATCTAACAGAGAGCGCAAAAGAAGACGCAATAAATAATGGGCTTTTAGAAGCAGCTGAGGAGAATGGAAAGATCATTATTCGCAGTTTTTTGTATCAAGTTTACGATGAAAATGTTTATACAATTACGTTCAATTAGGAGATGAGTCATTTATGAAATATGTTAAGGCAGGGTTGGCCACCCTAGCAGCTTTGGTCATTTTGTTCTATCTGGTTCTGTTTATCACAAGATAACGAAGAAAAAAAATCTGTTTTTCTAAAACGGAATGATTTAGAGAAGCAGATGTTTTTATCATATACTGATGACAAGAGATGAGAACGCAAATAAAAAAGGAATCTGGGATTCCTTTACATGATCAGATAGATCACATAAGCACTTATGGTTAAAATAAGAAGGAAAATGACATTATACAAAGTAAAGATCTTTAAGAAATGTCCTTTATTTGCAGTTTCTGTTTTGGAATAAAACTTAAAAGTAATCAAACTTGCTAATGAAGCGATCAGTGTTCCCAAACCGCCGATATTTACACCGGTGAGCAAAGCAGAAAGATTATTTGTGAATCCGGATAGAAGAATGGCTGCAGGTACATTACTGATGATCTGGCTCATCAATATGCCGCCGGCTAATTCATGTCCGTTCAATAAAGCGCTGATCAATTCATTGATCGCAGGAATCTGTTTCATGTTACCAATGAAGATAAAGAAGAATAAGAAGGTCAACAGCAAGAAATAATCTACGTTTTTAAATAAGGAACGATCCGTGAAAATAACTGCAAAGATGGTAATACCTAAAACGATGGTATAAGGGAGCAAGTGGAAGACGACGGATAAGGAAAGAACTAGTAAGATCAGATATACACTGAATTTCGGCAGTGACTCTTTTGTGAAGGTCTGTTCATGTGTGATTCGGGTGGTCAATTGACTGTTTGGGATCGTAAGCAAAGACACAATCAGCAATAGAAGAGAAAGAAATGTGTAAGGCAGCGTAGCCCACAAGAAATCAGTGATCGAAAAATCAGCGACAGAATATAAATATAAGTTCTGCGGATTTCCAATTGGTGTTGCCATGCTTCCTAAATTGGCAGCAATGGTTTCCAATACAAGGACTTTTAATAAAAGATCTGGCTTGTGCAGCATGCTGAACAGCAAAATGGTAAATGGTACAAATGTGATCAATGATACATCATTTGTTATGACCATGCTTGAAAAAAAACACAATAAGATCATGATGCAGGCGAGACCTCGCATGCTGTTTGTTTTTTTCAAAAGGGTTGCTGCCAACGAAGAAAATAGACCAAGGGAAGAGAAGCCCTCAATGATGATCATCAGGCTAAATAATAAAGATAGGGTTCGATAATCCGGATAGCTGAAATAGTTTTGATCCGGAAGAATGATTCCTGAAGAGATCACTGCCAGCAGACAGGCAGCACAACATACAGGTTCTTGTTTCAAAAATCGTTTTATATGTATCATATGATCAACCTCGCCTCAGTTTAACATGGAATGAAATGAAATACAATAAAGAATAAAAAGAAGAAAGGAATGTAAAGATTTCATGAACATATGACAGTTGTTTGTTTTTAGATGTTAGACGTTCATAGGATAAATAAAAGAAGATCCTGGGTTTCTCGTGCATTTCGTTGCAAATTATGTGAAAGTGTGGTAAAGTCTATTCATTCTTGACGAAGGTCAAGAAGAAAGGAGAAAAAATGGAGAAGTTTTTTAAATTGAAAGAGAATAAGACTACGGTATCTGTTGAGATCATGGCCGGAATCACAACTTTCTTTGCGATGGCTTATATCATTGCAGTCAATCCGAACACATTGTCTCAAGCAGGTATGGAATGGGGTGCGGTTTTCCTGGCAACGATCATTTCAGCCGTAATCGGTACGTTGATCATGGGTTTGGTTGCAAATGTGCCATATGCACAGGCACCAGGCATGGGCTTGAATGCATTCTTCGTTTATACGGTTTGTTTTCAGTTAGGCTTTACATGGCAGCAAGCATTATCCATGGTATTTATTTGTGGTTTGATCAATATTTTTATCACTGTAACAAAGATTCGTAAGATCATCATCAAAGCCATTCCACAGTTTTTGCAAAATGCAATTGGCGGTGGCATTGGTGTCTTCATTGCTTATTTAGGATTTCTGAATGTTGGTTTTATTACATTCGACAGTGGTGTGCCGGCAATTGCTACGATCAATCAGCCAGTGTTGTGGATCTTCTTGATCGGTTTAGTGCTTGCTGTTGTATTGACATTGAAAAATGTAAAAGGCGGTATCCTGATTGCCATCATCATCACGACATTGATCGGTATTCCGTTTGGTGTTACAACAATGACGGATACAGTAAGCTTTGGTGATGCATTAGCTGCTTTGCCTTCTACATTTGGTGTGATCTTTACATCTGAAGGATTACCTTCTTTATTTGCAGAAACATCAAAGATCCCTTTGGTTTTGATTACGATTTTTGCATTCAGCATGTCAGATACATTTGATACGATCGGTACTTTTATCGGAACAGGAAGACGCAGCGGAATCTTCTCTGAAGAAGATGAAAAAGCATTGGAAAATGGTAGCGGCTTTAGTTCAAAAATGGATAAAGCATTGTTTGCAGATGCGACAGCAACTTCGATCGGTGCTATTTTTGGTACTTCAAATACAACTACATATGTTGAGAGTGCAGCAGGTATTGGTGCAGGCGGAAGAACAGGTCTGACATCTGTTGTAACAGCGATCTGCTTTGCATTGAGCGCATTCTTGGCAACCTTTGTTTCAGCGATCCCAAGTGCAGCAACAGCTCCTGCATTGATCATCGTTGGATGCATGATGGTTTCTTCTTTCACACAGATTCATTGGGATCAGCTGGAAGAGGCAGTTCCTGCATTCTTTGCTGGTTTGTTCATGGCGCTTTGCTACAGTATTTCTTATGGTATTGCGAGCGGGTTCATCTTCTACTGCTTGATCAAGATCTTTAAGAAAGAAGCAAAAGAAATTCATCCGATCATCGCTGTTGTGGCTTTATTGTTCATTTTGAACTTTGTATTGTTAGCGATTATCTAAGCGGCTTGTTATAAATAAAGAAAATCATCGCTTCATTGGAAACGATGATTTTTTTATGGCTGAATGTGATCAAATTGCGGCTGATCGATCATTGGGATGGCAGTCAGGCGATTCCCGTTAAGATCGACATCATTCATGCACAAACAGTGGATCTGATTGTTTCGATAAGTTTTGTAATAATATGTTTTTGTCTTTTTGGAAATAGCACAGGAATATAAGGTCAGATCGTATTGTTTGTCATCTGTTAAAACACTGCCTTTGACCATGGATACAGCATCCAGTATGTGGAAAAACTGGATGATTTGATCTTCTTCATTCTTTTCTTCTGGCGCATTGCTCTTTAAAAAGGCAGCCTTTACATAACGTGAAGGACTGGATGCATCTCCGGGCAGACCGATGGCCCCCATGCCTTCACAAAATGGAGAGAGATCGGTTTCTGCTGTAAAAGTATTTTGCGGTTGTTGAGCAGAGAGATGACGATATTGACGTATATTCATTTGATGAAAAGGAAAAGGCGGATTGTTGGTCAATACGCCGATGGGATCATCATATACATGGATGCCATCGGTCATGATCTCGCATACCAGTGTGTGTTGAGCGTCGGCAATCTGCCAGTGCAAAGGAGCCAGCGGCATCTGCGGCGAAAATGGCTCATTGAGTATTTGAAAATTAGATAATAGCTGTTTTGCTTGTTGAATGTTCTCGCATTGTCCTAAGATCCAAGGAATCAATTCAAACGGTGTGATCAATGACCCTTTGCCATCTGCTTGTTGGTCATAATCGGCATTACCCGGGAAATTTAAACCCGCCATATATAAACCATGTTCATTCATCGCTTCAGCATACAATGGGTAATTTTGCATAACAGTTGCTGTACCGATGATTGCCGCATGAGAAGATAAAACGGGGGCTTTCCGAAAATGAAATGGATAATTTCTAGGGGTGATCGCAATTTGCTGGCCAAAAGGAACATGCAGATCAAGATTACGCCCAAAGATCCCGTGATACATGGAAAGGCTTGTGCACATAGACAATTCCTCCTTCTTTTTCTTATTATAAACAACTTTTGAAAAGATAAAAAGAGAAGTCATTTTTTTGTGACTCCTCTTTGTTTGTTTTATAGAGAACTTGCTGCGTAGAAACCGTCACGGATTGCTTCGCCGATCTTACCAAGGGCATTGCTGTCTCCAACAACACGTGTTTTGATATGATAGTTTGCTTTGATTTTGTCAACAAGCGTCAGATCCGGACGCATGCCGAAAGCATTGACGATCGTGTCTGCCGGAATCTTTTTCGTCGTACCATCCGTACATTCCACTTGCAGACCGTCGGTATCCATTGCGATGACTTTTGTGTTTGTCAACAATTGTACGTTGGCTTCAGCTAATTTGTTGAACAAAGTAATCTGATTGATGAAGAAGACATCCTTTCCGCATTGTGGCAGCATTTCTACTACGGTTACCTTCTTGCCCAGTTCGCTGGCCATTTCCAAAGCACCATCCAAACCTGAAGCACCGCCGCCGCAAATAACGATCTGTTCCCCTTTTAATCGAGAAGGATCACGGTGTGCCTCCAACATGGTAACAACATTGTCATTCGTGATGCCAGGAATATTTGGGATCACCGGTTTTGCACCGCAGCCGATGATGATCTTATCACATGTATTTAAAAAATCCTCGTCGCCAGTGATTTTGGTATTCAAATGAATATCAACATTTAACTTTTTCAACTGTGTTTGATACCACTGTGTCAGTTTCTTGATGTTCTGTTTGAAACTAGCTGTGCAGATATCGCCCATGACACCGCCTAAGCGGTTATTTTTTTCGTAGAGGGTCACTTGATGGCCTTCCATTGCGGCAACTCGAGCAGCCTCCATGCCAGCAGGTCCGCCGCCGATCACAACGACATTCTTTGGCTGATCAGTTTTCTTGATCTCAAAACGAACTTCTTCCATCGCTTGCGGATTGACTGCACAGCTTAGCTTTGTGTGCCGATTCCAGATGCGGCCAATGCAATATTCGTTGCAGCGCAGACAAGGGCGTACGTCTTCTGGACGGCCTTCCATCAGCTTGTTTGGAAGTTCCGGGTCAGCAATCAGCGCTCTTCCCATGTTCGTGAAATCAACGACACCGGATTCGATCAGTGCCAATGCGGAATCAGGTGCTAATGTACCTGCTGTGAATAATGGAACTTGTACGGCTTCACGTGCAGCTTTGCATACATAAGACATGCAGGATTCCCCTAAATAAGAAGGAGGGAAGATATAATCTAATGTTTCATAGCAGCCAGCATCCACATCAAATGCGTCAACGCCTGCATTTTCTAAGATTTTGAGGATCTTGACACTGTCTTCGATCGTTCTTCCGCCTGGGAAACGATGATCTAAGGAAATACGGAAGATGACCGGCAGCGCATCACCGACCACGCTCTTGATTGCTTGGACGATTTCAACAGCAAAACGTGCACAATTTTCTGGACTTCCTCCATATTCATCATCACGTTTATTCCATACCGGAGACAAGAATTGATCAATCAAATAACCGGCATGGGCATGGATTTCGATTGCATCATAGCCGGCATCTCTAGCAACACCTGCAGCAAATTTAAATCCTTCCATGATCTGAGCAATTTCTTCTTTTGTCAGTGCATGACATTTGATCTCTGGATTAAAAACAGACGGTGTTTCAGAAGAAGAGATCGGTGGATTCCCAAACGTATCAGGGAAAGCATTGCGTCCAGTACCTGGTGAGATCTGGCAGACGATCTTCGCACCATAACGATGCACACCATCACATACCGAAGTTAAGGAAGGAAGAACGGTAAAAGAGTCCAAATATCCTTCCATCGAACCTTGTGCGATCTTTTCATTTAACATTTGGCATCCCATGAAGATGATTCCGGTTCCGCCTTTTGCACGTTCGATGAAATAATCAATTTCTTGTGCATCTTTACGCCCATTTGTAAATGCGGAATTGGTTCCCATTGGAGACATGCCGATACGATTCTTCACTTCCATCTTGCCAACTTTAAATGGTGTGAACAATTTTTCATAGCCCATGATATAAACCTCCTTTTTGACCTGTTTGTAAGGCCTTTCTATTCTTATTATAAAAGAATCAAAATAAAAATACATTGTGCACTTTAGGAAATATCTATGCCTGGTTTTGTGCAAATGCACAAAAAAAATACGGCTTTATATGCGAAATTTGGCAGAAAGCATTGTATAATGATGGCAGAAATGACGAAAAGAGGGAAGCGTATGGATTATGTAAGATTGTATCATGATCTGTTGGAACTGCTGCCGAATGGATCGATCCAAGAATTGATGAAAATCGCTTATCAGCATGTACATCTGCCGATTTTAGCAACCGATGTGACTTACCAGCTGTTAGGCATCTATCCAAAAGAAAAAAGCGGAAAACCATATTGGGATCTGTTGCTGGAAAAAGGGAAGTATGATACAAAAACGATCATGGAGCTTTATGAAGATGAAATCATGCAGTCAGCCGATCAAAATGAGCGCCCCTATCTGGTCGATTGGGGACGAGCTGCTCACAATGAGCCTAAGATCGTCGGTTTGATCAAAGTGAATGGGCATACCGAAGGATTTGTCTCTTTGCTTTGTAAAAAAGAAGATTGTTCAGAAGAATTGCTTGGTGCGGTGGAGATCATCGCCAAAGTATGCTCGATCTTATACCAAGAAAAACGATTGCAGAGCAATATTGCAAAGCTGCAGCCGAAAGCATTTATCAATGAACTGTTGCGTGGAAAGATCAATTCCAGAGAGCAATTGCTGCAATGGCAGCAAAATACGGCATTTTATCTGGAAGGTGACTATATGATCTTGATGATTGAAGGACAGATGGAAAGCGTGGATACGATATATGCAAATTTTTGCGCAAAGTTGTCTGTGATCATACCTACACAATTGTCTTTGATCCATCAGGATGCTCTTTTTGTGATCATCTATGATGTTCGAATCAAACAGATACCTTTGCTTCGATCAAATCTGGCCTCGTTATTATCGGACTTTCATCTGCAATGTGGCTGCAGTATCTGTTTCAATGATTTATTGCAATGCCAAGCATATATTGAACAAGCAAGGTATGCATTAAAGACCGGAACCAGACATGATCCAGGTCAAAGTTTGTATGAATATCCTTCTTATGCATTATTGTCTTTGATTGAAAATGGAAGCAAGCAATTGATGCCTGTAAACAGCCTGCATCCGATCATTACGAGCATACAGGCATATGATAAACAACATCACAGTGAATTATATGATACATTAGCTTGTTATGTTTATCTAAATGGGGAAACCGCTTTGATCAGCGAACGTTTGCATATTCATCGAAACTCACTTGCCTATCGTCTGCGGAAGATCGAAGAAATTTCAGGATATTCTTTGAAAAACTTTCGAACGCTTTTACATCTATCCATCCATTTTTATTTAGCTGCACAGAAGGAAGGTATCCTTGACAATAAGTGAATGTTCATTTATTATTAAATCGATGAGGTGGAATCATGAGGAAAAAGGATGATGAAAAAGAACGGCGTATCCGCCGTGCAGTCATGAACCTGATGTTGGAAGAAGGGTTGAATGGGACATCGATTGCGAAGATAGCAAAACTGGCAGGCGTATCACCGGCAACGGTTTATATTTATTATGAGAATAAAGACGACATGCTTCAAGATATCTATTTACAATATTCGCAAGAAGCAGTGGATTATCTGCTGGCAGGTGTCCAAGATACGATGGATGCTGCACAGCTGATCGAGACGCTGGCACGCCGTTATTATGCATATGTGACGCATTATCCGGAAGCCTACTGTTTTGTAGAACAATTTGCTCATTGTCCATCATTATCCAGCAGGTGTTGTTGTCAGAAAAGCTTACAGAATATCCTTCAATGGATCGAAAAGCAAGGACAACGACCGCTGACGCGTCATTACAGCAGTGAAAGTGTATCGGCGATCTTATTTTATCCGATCAAGGCAATTGCAGCAGATGAACGTCAAGATGAACATCAAAAACTGCAGAAATTAGAAGAATTGATTGAAATGATTCAAAAAGCAATCTTATGATATCCAATGAATACATTGGAAAGGAGGGATCTTTATGGATACAGTACCATATATGGAAAAAGGTTATGTATTTCCTGTATATAACATCATGCTTTTGCCTGGTGTTTCAACGATGATCTATTACAGCAAGGAGCCGGTCAATCTGAAAGATACGCTTCAACAGGATGCTTCGTTCTTATTGCTGCCATTACGCAGAGACGTAAGCAGAGAAGAGATTCAGGAAGATGATTTTTACCGCTATGGTGTTTCCTTTGCGAATGGACAGCTTGCGACAAATGAAAAAGGTACTTATTTTTCAGCAAAACTAATGAATCGTGTAAAAGTTCATGCACTTTATAAAGAAGATGGACAGTGGATGGCAGAATTTGCAACTGATCAAGAACAAGCAGATCTAAATGAAAAAGCTGCTGGACAGATGTTATCTTATATGAAGGAAACGGTAGAACAGCTGGCTTCTCATTTTAAAAACGGTGAAATTTATACGAAGATGATGGAGAACATTCATGATCTGAATACGATGATTGCATATCTCAGTCAGTTTCTGCCTCTTTCGGTACAAGAGAAGTATGAATTGCTGGAAATGGACTCGCAGAAAAAGCGCGGTCTGACGTTCATGGACATTTTATTAAAACAAAAAGAAGTGTTTGAGCTGAATCTGGAAATGCGCAAGAAAATTGCAGATAAGACCAGCAATGCCTATCGCAAGCAGATCCTGCGCGAGCAGATGAAAGCAATTGAGCAGGAACTTGGCGAGGAAACGGTGGAAGATGAAGGTGAACAGAGTTATCTGGATCGGATCCGGGATGCACATCTGCCTGCCGATGTTGAAAAAGCGGCCATTAAGGAAGCAAAGAAACTAGAGACGATGGGCATGGGGAATTCTGAAGAGAATGTTATCCGTAACTATTTAGATTTTCTCTTATCGCTTCCATGGCAGCGAGAGCCGATCCGATCCATTGATCTAAAAAAAGCAAAAGAGATCCTTAATAAAGATCATTACGGTTTAGAAAAAGTAAAAGAGCGGATCTTGCAGCATTTAGCTGTCATGAAATTGAAGGAAGATAAGAAAGGTTCGATCTTATTATTGGTAGGGCCTCCAGGTACGGGAAAAACCAGTCTGGGAAAGAGCATTGCCCATGCACTTGACCGAGCTTATGTGCGGTTAAGTTTAGGAGGGATCCATGATGAAGCAGAGATCCGCGGTCATCGCCGTACGTATATTGGTGCACTAGCCGGCAATATTTTGAAAAGCATGCAGAAGGCAAAAACGACGAATCCGGTCATGGTGCTGGACGAAGTCGATAAGCTCCATAGCGGCGGGTATAATGGTGATCCGGCCAGTGCGTTGCTGGAAGTCTTGGATCCTGAACAAAATCATTCCTTTGTCGATCATTATCTCGACCTCCCATATGATCTTTCGGATGTCTTTTTCATTGCGACAGCGAATGCATTGGATACGATTCCCCAACCGCTGTTGGACCGTATGGAAGTGATTGAAATATCTGGATACACGGATGAAGAAAAATATCATATCGGCAAAGACCATCTGATTCCTCAGATCTTGCAGGATATCGGCTTGAATGAGCAAGTTTCCTTTACAGAAGGCGCGTTAAAAAGTGTGATCGAAAACTATACGCGTGAAGCTGGTGTGCGCGGATTGAAAAAACAGCTTTCAAAAGCAGCAAGGACCATTGCACAACAATATGTGATGGGAGAACGGGATTTGCCTTTCAGTATCAAAAAGAAAGATCTGGAAACGATACTGGGACAGCCGCTGGTTCGCCATGATCGTGCACAGAAAGACAACCCGGCTGGGGTGGTCACAGGTCTGGCTTGGACGCCGCTTGGGGGAGAGATCTTGTTCATTGAAGCGGTCGATATGCCAGGAAAAGGCGGATTGAAGATGACCGGAAAGTTAGGCGATGTCATGCAGGAATCTGCAATGATCTCCTTAAGCTTATTGCGCTCTAGGCTTCCATTGAACACTTCATATTTTCAAGAACATGATCTTCATATTCATGTGCCAAGCGGAGCAGTGCCAAAAGATGGACCTTCTGCCGGTATTGCGCTGTTTACTGCACTTGCATCGTTATTCACTGGTATCAGAGTGGATCCTCATTTAGCAATGACGGGTGAGATCACGCTGCGTGGCGCTGTCTTAGCAATTGGCGGAATAAAAGAAAAACTGCTGGCAGCCCGTCAAGCCGGAATAACAAAAGTACTGATTCCGAAAGAGAACGAAGGAGACATTAAAGAATTGCCAAAAGGTATCAAAGAAACCATGGAGATTCGAATGGTTGAAACCGTGGAAGATGTCCTGCATGAAGCATTAGGTATTTCATTAAAACAGCTGGCTTATTCATTTCAGCGATTACATCCGGATACAAAAAGTGCAGTACATGAACTTTCTTCCGAAGTAGAGACGTCTGCTCATACGCTTTCGATCTTATAGATATTCATAAACACCTTGATCACGGTTGTGCTAGTGCATCTTTGACGGATTCAAGGTGTTTTTTTGTATGGATTGAACAGATTTTATTTACATTTACCTTTGTAAAAGGTATGATGAATTCAATAAGAATAAAAGATTTTCAGAAGGGATGGATCCGTTTGAACTTATTTTTGGGTGGACAGCTATTTTTTATCATATTTGGATTGATATTCTGCTTGATGTTCTGTTTCACTTTTTTCATGATCATAAAACAAATGTCGATCTGGAACAAGAATAATCATTCGCCAGTCTTAACGGTTAAAGCAAAGATCGTAGGAAAAAGAGAACATGTGCGTTTTTCCAGTTCTTCCGATGGTGTAGGTTCTTCGCATACGACTTATTTTGTCTGTTTTCAGGTTGAAAGCGGGGATCGTATGGAATTGATGGTAAGCGGATATGAATATGGATTGTTGCTGGAAGGGGACGAAGGTCAGCTGACTTTTCAAGGAACCAGATATAAGGGCTTTGAAAGATCGTTCGATCAGAATTTTTCTTACTAGTAAGATCCTTGGCAGCAAATGGAAACTATCTATATTCAGCGCTGTGAATTTTTTATTAGTTCATTATTTGGTGTCAGTGGTCAAGCTGGCTAGAAGGATGTAGCTTTGTTTGATTAGCAGAATCATGCATGAAAAAAAATCTCTGATCTTTTAGACAGCCGGTAATCCAGGCTGTGGATCAGAGATCTTTTCCTATATGCTGTGATGATCGTTCGCTGACGTTCGTGCTGATCTTTACGGATTCAGCATACATTTTTGAACATGGAGCGTCAGGCCGTCTTTTTTCCAAATAACTGGCTATATGCCAGATTCATTTCATCTTTTTTCTTTTTATAGAGATCTTGATATTTTGGATCTGGCTGGATCTGTTCATAGTCGTGGGTTCTTTTTTTGGCAAAAGCGGATGCATAATCTGGGACGAGTTTTAAAGTTACTGCTGCACTCATCCAAGCGCCAAATGCAGTTTGTTCAGACATTGATTTTTCTTTTAGCAGCATATGCTGGCTGCTGTCAGATAAGATTTGATTAAAAGCATGGAAGTTCGTGAGACTGCCGCCAATATATGCTCGGTCAAAGATCCCGGCATATCGTTCCATGATATCCAGATTATTGCTGATTTCCAAAGCGATTCCTTCCAGTAATGCTCGTATCATGTCGCCTCTTGTAGTACCTAGGTTCATGTTTAAGAAAGCGCCTTTTGCACTGCTGTTCCAATCTGGGGTTCCTCTTCCTTGGAAATAAGGCAATGCAAGGCATCCGTTCGCTCCTGCAGGTGAACTTTCCACCTCAGCATTCATTTGCTCAAAAGAGGAAGCATTGGAAAAGAATTCTTTCTTTGCCCAGTTATACAGTGCAGCACAGGTCAAGATACTGCCTTCTAATACATATTTATCAGGAATTGCATGTACACCGCAGATCATGTCACCTGATAGATCGTTTGGAATCTGCTCGCAATAGCCCAGCAAAAAGGCACCTGTTCCTACGGTGATCTCTACTGAACCTGGCTCGATGATTCCTTGCCTCAATGCTGCACATTGCTGATCTCCACCAGCAGAGATCAAAGGAATTCCTTGAGAGATACCTGTTTTATCAGCAAAACGCTTCGATATCGTTCCGATTATGCTGCCTTGTGGAACAAGTGTACACAATTTTTCTTTTTCTACTTCAAAGTAATCCAGCAATTGATCATCCCATTGTCCCGTATGAATGTTCATGAGCAGGCTGCGTGCGCCATAAGTAAGATCAGTAGAGAACTGGCCAGTCATTTCATGGACAATAAGGTCTGCAATTGTGCAAATCTTATAAGTTTGTTCATATAATTCAGGCTCATTTCTGCGGAACCAAGTCATTTTTGTACCTGAGAAAACAGTGTTGATCCTTGCTCCCGTTAATTTTTGAACAAAAGCTTCTTCTTTTTTCTTTTCAGTTACGATTGATTCATTTCTTGTATCTTGCCACATAATGGCTGGACGCAAGGCTTTCCCATCTTTATCAACAGGAATGATGCTGGAACGCTGGCTGGTTAATGAAATTGCATCAAGAGACGTTTGATTCTCAGTACAGTAATGAACGGTATTTTTACAAATATCAATAATGGCATCCAGCCAATCACGAGCATCTTGTTCAGCAAATATTTCATTGAAAAATCGTACCTTATAATTGACTTGATGTTCAAAAATGTCTTTTCCATCATTATCAAATAATATTCCCCGGATACTAGATGTCCCCACATCAATTACTAAAATATTCATTGTTTCCCCTCCTTGAAATTGATGATATGATCAAATTCAGATGAAAAACATATCCTTCATTACTGGATCATGAAAACCAATGTTGTATCTATGATCTATAATAGTGATTTCATACACATAGATCTGTCATGCATGTTTTTTTTCTCTCTTATATTAGATGATCAAAAAAGAGAAAAAGAATCTGATTGTTTATATTATAGCACAGGATAAGGATATAAAAATGCTGATGTAAAAATGTGTTTTGAGAAATCATTCACACTAAAGTACAATATTTTAAAAGAAAAGCAGACTCTTGCAAAATAAGGGGGATGAAATTTTTTTGTAAATTTTTAAGCGGACTATCACTTGATTTTTTTTGAAAGTATCGGAGCAATTTTCGCTGGTTCCTTTTTCCAATCGTGCATACGTTTTCCTAATGATTAAGGCGAAAGTAGTTTTGACAGATCTTTTAGGAAAACCATTACAGATGATATGATGTTCCTCAAGAGTGAGGAGAGAAAAAGAATTGAATGACTTCAAAAAAATGAACTTTTTTGATGTTAGTCAAGTAAAATATGTGCGTTACTAAAATTCACTTCTTGCTATTTAAAGTGGAAATGCACTTCTCACGGTGAGTTTTCACGTACCCTTTTTACTTCATCGTGTTTGAAATAATATCTATTTTGATGTTGTATTATTGAAATCTTAAATATTAAATTGAGTAACTAGATTATTCTTGATATAATTTAACAAAGATTATTAATAGGACAAAGGAGACAACTAATGAGTATTTCCTATAACAAGTTATGGAAGCTGATGATCGATAAGAATATGAATAAAACCAAGCTAAGAACCTTAGCTGGTATTACTTCAAATGCTATGGCTAAACTTGGCAAGAATGAGTCGGTACAGTTGGAGACGCTAGTTAAGATTTGCAAGGTTTTAGATTGCACATTAGATGATATTGTAGATATTTACTATTAATTTTTTTAAGTATGAACTTCTGATAATTTCAAGTTATCGGAAGGTTCTGTTGGAGGGTACTATATGATTGTGTTAAATAAGTCGCAAATGACAGAAGAAGATATTAAATTAAATTTCATTACCCCCACTCTTTTAGATAAGGGATGGAAAGATAAAATTACAATGGAAACTAGAGTGCTTTTTACCGATGGAAAGATTAATTTGAAAGGTAATATCAGCGTAAGAGAAAAACCTAAAAAAGCAGATTATATTTTATATTTATCATCAAACAACCCTATAGCTGTTGTGGAAGCAAAAGATAATAATCATACCGTTTCATACGGATTACAACAGGCGATGGTTTATGCCCAAATGCTTGATGTACCATTTGCTTATAGCTCTAATGGCGATGGTTTTGCGGAACATGATTTCTTGACCGGTCAAGAGCGAGAATTTGGGATAGATGATTTCCCTACTATAGATGAATTAATAGAACGATATAAATGTGAAATAAATGGCGGTCAAGGCCTATCTCAAAAAGAGCAAATAATACTAGACCAACCTTATTATTCCAGCGCCAACTCCTATGATCCAAGGTATTATCAAAGAATCGCAATTAACAGAACTTTGGATGCCATTGCAAAAGGACAAAATAGATTGCTTTTAGTCATGGCAACTGGCACAGGAAAAACCTACACAGCATTTCAGATTGTATATAAACTTTTAAAATCTGGTTTGAAAAGAAAAATATTATATCTTGCCGATAGAAATAATTTAATAGATCAGACTATTCAGCAAGATTTTTCCCCACTTGAAAAAACAATTCATAAAGTTAATTTTTCTAAAGATGATCCGACAACCATTACATCATACGAAGTATACTTTTCTCTTTATCAGCAATTAGCTGGAACGACAGATAATGACGATAACGATGATGAAGAAGATAGTATAGAGAAATTTAAAAAACTATTTAGTAAAGATTTCTTCGATTTTATTATTGTCGATGAGTGTCATAGAGGATCCGCAAAAAAAGAAAGCAATTGGCGGAAAATATTAGAGTATTTTTCTAGCGCAACCCAATTAGGAATGACCGCTACCCCTAAAGAGACAAAATACGTTTCAAATATCGATTATTTTGGCGAACCAATATATTCTTATAGTTTAAAAGAAGGTATTGACGATGGTTTTCTTGCGCCGTTTCGAGTTATAAATATAAAAACAAACATTGGTGAAGGTTGGCGTCCACTATATGGTCAAAAAGACAAATATGGAAATATAATTGAGGATCGAATTTATACAAATAGTGACTTTGATTATAAAATTATCCTTGAAGATAGAACAAATGAAGTTGCAAAAGAGATAACAAAATATCTAAAAAGTACAGACAGGATGCAGAAAACAATTGTATTCTGTGCAACAGAAGATCACGCGGAAAGAATGCGAATTGCTTTAACAAACGAGAATGCAGATTTATGTCAAAAGAATCCAGATTATGTTGTTCGTATCACTGGTTCTGATACTTATGGTAAAAGTAAACTTGATTATTTCATTTCTGTTTCCCAAAAGTATCCCGTGATTGCCACGACTTCAAAATTGCTGTCTACTGGTGCTGACTGTAAGATGACAAAATTAATCGTTCTTGATGAAATGATTAACTCAATGACAGAGTTTAAACAAATTATAGGGCGTGGAACTAGACTTCGCGAAAAAGAAGGGAAAACCCATTTTACTGTTATGGATTTCAGAAATGTTACAAGACTATTTGCAGATCCTGAATGGGATGGACCTATTGAAATAGATCCAAATTATGATTCAAATAAAGAATTAACCTCTAAAGATCCCTCAGATGATCTAGCCCCTTCTGAACCTTCTACAACTAAACCGATAGTTTCTGTGGATGGGTGTATAGTGAAAATTATCGGAAAAACCGTATCAGTTTATGACACAGGCGGAAAGCTATTGCGTTATGAAAGTATTGAAGACTATACAAAATCAAATATTCTCGGGAAATATGCTTCACTAGACAACTTCATTAATACTTGGACTCAGGAACAAAAGAAAGAAGTCATCAAAGAAAAACTTCTTGAGCAAGGAATTGATCTAGAACAAATGAAGAAAGATCATAATATGGAAAATGTCGATGACTTTGACTTTATATGTCATGTTGCGTACGACGTAAAACCTTTAACAAGAAAAGAACGTGTCAATAATGTTAAAAAAAGAGACTTTTTAAATCGGTATAATGATACCGCAAAACAAGTCTTAGAAACATTATTGTCGCGGTACGCTGATGTAGGAATCGAAGAAATAGAAACTACATCTGTATTAAGATTAGAACCTTTCAAAGAATTTGGTACTCCATCAAAAATAGTTAAAGAAATATTTGGCGGTAAAGAGTTCTATATGGATGCAATACATCAACTAACAAACGAATTATATAGAGTAGGTGCTTAAAAATGAATAACTTATCAAATTTTATTAAAAGACTAAGGGATATAATGCGCAATGATGCAGGTATTAATGGTGATGCCCAAAGAATCGAGCAGATAGCGTGGATGTTATTTTTGAAAGTCTATGGTGCCAAAGAAGAAGATTGGGAATTAGATGATGAAAACTATGTTTCAATCATCCCAGAAAACTGCCAATGGAGAAACTGGGCTCACGATGACAAGAGTGGTAAAGTTCTCACAGGCGATAGTTTACTTGATTTTATCAATAATACACTTTTTCCTACTTTAAAAAGCCTTGAAGTAAACAAAAACACATCAATCAAACAATCAATAGTTCGGACAACTTTTGAAGATGCAAATAACTATATGAAAGATGGAGTCTTGGTTCGCCAAGTTGTTAATGTTATCGATGAACTGGACTTAAGCGATTATAAAGAAATTCACGCTTTTGGAGAAATATATGAAAATATTTTAAGAGAACTACAAAGTGCAGGATCATCTGGTGAATTCTATACCCCAAGAGCAGTTACTGATTTTATGGCTAAAATGATCGATCCACAAATCGGAGAAACTGTAGGCGATTTTGCATGTGGTACTGGAGGATTTTTAACAAGCTGGATCAAAGAATTAACACCAAAAATTAAATCAACGGAAGATCAAAAAGCTTTTGATAATTCGATTTATGGTATTGAAAAGAAGCAATTTCCTTATATTCTTTGCATCACAAACATGCTACTTCACGGAATCGATACACCAAAAATCTATCACGATAACTCGTTGACAAGAGATGTTTTGGATTATACAGATGAAGACAGATTCGATGTCATATTAATGAATCCGCCTTATGGAGGAAGTGAGAAAAACGATGTTAAACAGCATTTTCCTTCTGATTTGGCAAGCTCAGAAACTGCGGATTTATTTATGTCTGTTATTATGTATCGCCTTAAAGAAAGTGGACGTGCAGCAGTTATTCTTCCAGATGGCTTCTTATTTGGCGAGGATAACGCTAAGGTAGCAATTAAAAAGAAATTGATGAACGAATTTAATCTCCACACGATTATTAGAATGCCACACAGTGTCTTTGCACCATATACTTCAATAACTACCAATATTTTGTTTTTTGACCACAGTAGACCTACTGAATATGTTTGGATCTACCGTCTCGATATGCCAGAAGGCTATAAAAACTTCTCCAAAACAAAGCCGATGGAATTAAAACATTTTGCACCAGCAATAGAATGGTGGAATGATCGTAAAGAAATACTTATTGATGGTTTTGATAAAGCTAAAAAATACTCTAAGGATTTCATTATAGAAAGAAACTATAATCTAGATTTATGTGGTTATCCACACGAAGAGGAGGAAATTTTACCTCCTAAAGACTTGATCCAACAGTACCTTGAAAAAAGAGCAAGCCTAAACGCCGAAATAAATCGAGCATTATCACAAATCATAGATATTCTTGGAATTGATTTGGATGTAAATATGGGGAGTGATGAGCAATGAATGGTCAGCAATTAAAGAACTCCATATTACAAATGGCTGTTCAGGGCAAATTAGTACCTCAAGATCCTAATGACGAACCAGCTTCTGTTTTACTAGAAAGAATTAGAAAAGAAAAAGAAAGACTAATTAAAGAAGGAAAAATTAAGAAGGAAAAGAATCCATCTTACATCTTTCGTGGTGCCGATAATTTGCCTTATGAGAAAGTAGGTAATAATGAACCAGTGTGCATTGCTGACGAAGTACCGTTTGATATTCCAGATTCGTGGGAATGGGTGCGACTAAAAGAACTGTGTTTCATAATAAATGGTTTTACACCTTTGAGAACTAATATGGAATATTGGGAAAATCCAACAATACCTTGGTTTACTGTGGATGATATAAGGAGACAAGGAAGAAGAATTAAATCAACTATACAATCAATAAACGAGAAAGCTTTAGCAAAGAATACCAATAGAATTCTACCATCAGGAACAGTTTTATTGTGTTGTACTGCTTCGGTTGGAGAATTTGCTATAACTGAAATCCCTTTGACAACAAATCAGCAATTTAATGGTCTCGTAGTTAAGGATTATTGGAAAAAATATTTTTGGAATGAGTTTCTATTTAAAATTTCTGAAACATTCAAAGATCGATTACTATTGTTAGCAGGTAAAACAACCTTTAATTTTATATCTGTAAAAAAATTAGAAAATCTAGTTATTCCTTTGCCACCAATAGATGAACAAAAACGTATAGTTCATAAAATAAATGAGCTTATCTATTCTGTCGAAATATATGGAAAGTTGGAAAATGAAGTTGCAAAATTACAAGTAGATTTCCCTGATAAATTGAGAAAATCAATACTTCAAGAAGCTATACAAGGAAAACTTGTTCCACAAGATCCAAATGATGAGCCTGCAGAGGTCTTATTAGATCGTATTAGGAAAGAAAAACAACAACTAATCAAAGAAGGAAAAATAAAAAAAGATAAGCATGAGTCCATCATATTTAGAAGGGATAATTCTTATTATGAGAAGTTAGACGGAATTGAGCGTTGCATAGATAATGAAATCCCATTTGAAATCCCAAGTTCTTGGGAATGGGTTCGGCTAAAGGAAATAATCTATAACAGAGGTCAAATAAAGCCTACTGATGATTTCTG
>CASFOT010000149.1 GCA_949296305.1 uncultured Erysipelotrichaceae bacterium | reverse complement strand
GATTTAGACCAAACAAATCATACAAAGAAAGGATTTTTTTGTATAGAATTGACCACCCACATGAAAAATGAAAGGCGTACCGGTTACCACCCACACGATAATTTAAAGGTGGGGGTCAAATCCACGATAATTTAAATTACCAGAATATTCAAAACTCAAATAGCTAAGAAGCCAGTCTGTATGGACTGGCTCTCTTAGCGGACGATGTGGCTCTAACTAGCGGTTTGGTGGTGGCTCTCATATAGCGAACAGAGTGGCTCTCGCTGCCCGTCATATACAATGGAATCAATGGGGAAGTGACTCGATGGGGCAGTAAATATGAAACATTGATCTTCCCATTCCTTACATTGTTTCTAAGCATTATTTTATTTGGAAGTATAACAGCAATAGGAAAGAAAGAAAAATATGGAAAGAATAATGAAAAGGTAATGGTGGTAGGAAATTGTTCTTTATTGTTATTGAACGGAATGACCTATTTTTTCTTGTATTTAGATTTTAATCAAGTGCGTAATCTTTCTTTTTCTGCAATCGATATCAATCAGCTTCTTTTTGGTTTATTAGGTGTTTGTTTGGTCGTAATAGGAAATATCATGCCGAAAGTAAGAAGAAATTCATTGATTGGTTTACGCACGAGATGGAGCATGAAAAATGATATAACGTGGAAAGCGAGTCAGCGCTTTGGCGGAATCACATTGATGATCGTTGGGGTTTTGATGATCCTGATTGTTATTTTTATGAAAGGGATCGCTTGCTTGCTTTGTTCTATGGTCTTATTGATTCTCGTGATGACCATCGATATAATTTATTCTTATCGGATTGCTAAGAAATATGGAACAAATCAGCAACATTGATCGAGATGTAAAGTAAGAAGTTTTGTATCTGATTTATTAATTTTTTGGAAATAAGATCGAAGAAGGATTAGTATGATTGATAAGAGCTTGATTGCCCCTTGCAGCATGAATTGTGCATTATGCCAGGCGTATCAGGGAAAAGGATTAACATGCAAAGGCTGTGGGAGTGAAAGTGCAAGAAAAAGCTGTCAACAGTGCAGCATTCGTTTATGTAAAGAGAAAAAGTATTTCTGTTTTGAATGTAAACAATATCCTTGCAAAAGATTAAAACGGCTGGATCAGCGGTATCGAGAACGATATCATATGAGCATGTTGGGAAATTTAAAAATAATCAAAGAAACGGGACTTGAATCATTTTTGCTGCAACAGGAAAAAAGCTATCGTTGTAAGCGATGCGGAAAGTTAAAAACTGTACATCAAAGCGATTGTTTGTATTGTTCTTTTCAGTCAAGCACAAGCAAACGGGAAGATGATGGAAAAAGTAAGAAAATTTGTCATTTATTATTGAGAGAGTATCAATCGTTGATACGAGACACCAGCATAATTAAAAGCTATCAGACAGTTCTTCAGTTGATTAAAGGGCTTCATGCTTCTTTAATCAAAAAAATGCCAGATTTTCACTTTCAAAAACAAGTTGTTGAAAATGGAATGGAGTACTCGTATTTTCAATTAACAAACTCAGTATTAAAAGAAAATGGACTAAAAATTACAGTTGTATTTGTGCACACGGATTGTCGCTTTGAAATCTGGTTATCAGGTTATAATAGAATTCATCAACAGAATTATCATCAGGTTCTTCAAAACAGCAATTGTCCCTATGAATTGAGTAAAGATCCGAAGAAAGAAGATTATATATTTAAAATTTGCTTAAACGATTCCTTAGACAGCTTGGTTGAAGAAGAACTGCATCTTCATGCTGTAAAAACCATTGAGTGCATAAATTTATACATAGCAGGATATTTGGATAAGAAACGAGGAGAAGGAGGGGAAGGAAAAGATTATGCATGCAAAAACAGTATCTGAATACATTGATTCATTGAACGAAGATGGAAAGCAGTATGTTCAGCAATTTTGTCTTTTTATGATGAAGACATATCCGGAATATTCGGTAACAATTTCTTATGCAATGCCCATGTGGTGGAAAGGATCAAAAATCTATGAAGGGTATATAGGAATTTCTGCAGCGAAACATCATTTCAGCGTTCATTTCTCTGATCAAGATCTTGTACAGAGGGTGCATGAAGCGCTGCCAAATTGCAAAAGAGGAAAACGCTGCATCAATATCCAATATCAAGATGATCGATCTTTTCAGGTTGTTTTAGAATACGTGAAAACATTTCTGAAATAAATGATATTTTGGATCTGATGTGGTCCATACCGCTGTTGGCTGAGGCAGGATCGTTTAAAAGTGGATCTTATATGAAACGTGGCAGAGTGAATCAAGTATAATAAAAAATTACAAAGAAAAGAGCGCATACGATTTTTTAGATCATGCGCTCTCTTTCATAATTATTTCCTTTTGGCTGGCATCTGCCATGCGTGATGATCTGTATGCAGGAGGCGTTCGGCTAACGGAGATAATGGTTTTTCAAGGAACTCTTCATAGATGGCTTGGATGATCGGATTTTCATGAGAAAATCGTAATGGATTTTTTTGGTCTAATTGATACAATGCTTGAGAACGTGTCTTTGCTAATTCTTCTCCTTCATGGATTGGCTGGCCTCCGCCACCGCTGCATCCGCCCGGGCAGGCCATGACCTCAATGAAATCATATCGTACTTCATTTCTTCGAAGTGCTTCGATCAGTTTTCTTGTATTGCCCAGTCCGTTGACAACAGCACAGCGAATAGAGGTATCTCCCATCATAAAGGCAGCTTCTTTCCAACCGTTCATGCCACGTACCGCTTTGAAAGCATCCGGAGCAGCATTTTCTCCCGTATGAAAATAATAAGCAGAACGCAAAGCAGCTTCCATGACACCACCGCTTGAACCAAAGATTGCACCAGCACCGGTGGCAGTACCTAAAGGATCATCCAGCGGGTCATCTTGCAGATGATGAACATCAATATGCTCAGCTTTGATCATTCGAACGATCTCCCGCGTAGTCAAAACGAGATCTACATCCCGACAGCCGGAATCATTCATGACAGGGATATCAATTTCGTGTTTCTTTGCGACGCAAGGCATGATCGAAATATGATAGATATTTGCAGGGTCAATCCCGGCTTTTTGCGCAAACCAAGTTTTCACAATTGTGCCAAACATTTGTTGTGGGGATTTGGCTGTGGATAAACAAGAGATCATATCAGGATATTGCGATTTCAAGAATCGGATCCAGCCTGGACAGCATGAAGTGAACATTGGAAGGTGATCTTGCTGGGTAAAACGTTTTAAAAATTCATTTGCTTCTTCCATGATGGTCAGATCAGCGGCAAAATTTGTATCAAATACATAGTCTGCCCCCATTTTGCGCAATGCGTCGCCTAATTTTTCAATGGTCGCTTCTTCTGTAGTCAGACCAAAGGATTCGCCCCATGCGCTCCGTACGGCTGGAGCAATCTGCACGATCGTGATCTTGTTAGGGTCGCTGAACGCATCAAAAGCCCGTTCACTGTCTTCACGGACATGCAGTGCGTTTACTGGACAATGGGTGATGCATTGGCCGCATAAACTGCATTCGGCATCTTCTATGCTACGATTTAATGATACATTTACCGTTGTTCTTGAACCTGTCTGCTGTACGTCCCACACGTGAAGATCTTGGATCTTGTCACAGATCTGTATGCAGCGCATGCATTTGATACATTTGCTGCTTTCACGAATCAAAGGAAAGTTTTGATTCCAGGGAATATAGGTAACTTTTTTTTCATATGGCAAGGAAGTGATGCCAAGATCATTACTGATCCTTTGCAGTTCACAATTTCCGCTTCTAGAACAATAAGCACATTCGCAGTCATGCTGAGATAATAATAATTGAACGTTACAGCGCCTTGTCCAGCGTACTTTTGGTGAGTTGGTGTAGATTACCATGCCTTCTTGCACTTGTGTATTGCATGCAGTAACCAGCTTATCTTTTCCTTCTAGTTCAACAACACAGATCCGACAAGCACCGATCTCATTGATGCCTTTTAGAAAGCAAAGATGGGGAATTTCAATATATGCTTTTTTGGCAGCTTCTAAAATGGTCAGATCTTCATCGACCTGCAAAACCTGATGATCAATTGTAATGGTTACCATCTCGTTGTTCGACCCCCTTTGAATACACCGAATCCATAGTGGTCACAGCGTAAACATCTGCCGCATTCCTGTTGTACTTCTTCTACGCTCATGCCTTGTTCGATCAAATCAAAATCTTTATTGCGCTGTGAAGCTTCTCTTTCTTTCATCTGTATTCGTCCGCATGCCGGCCGATCTGCATAATTGGCAGCGGGAATATTTACATCACATTCGATGAGATGATGATATCCTAGGTATTCGTCAATATTGGCGGCAGCAACTTTACCGGCAGCAATTGCGCGGATGACCGTAGCAGGACCAGTTACACAGTCTCCTCCTGCAAAGATGCCTGCTTTATTCTCTACACCGGAAGAATCCAAGGCTTCGATGGCACCATGGCGGATCGGTACGCCTTCTTCCGCAAAATGCTGCGATTCAATTCCTTGCCCGATGGCGACGACAACGATATCACACGGGATGCGTTTTTCTTCTGCAGCAGCTTTTTTTGGCGATGGACGTCCATTGTGATAGGAAGAGATGATCTGCGGCTGTACCCATAAAGCGGCGACCCGATGATCATCATCTAATTCGATGCGTACCGGTGCTTGCAGCGTAAGCAGTTCGCAGCCTTCTGCTAAGGCCCCTTCCACTTCCTGAGGCAGGGCTGTCATATCTTCTTTTCTTCTTCGATAAGCGATTCCAACAGAAGCGGCGCCAAGACGTAAACTGCTTCTGGCAACATCCATGGCCACGTTTCCGCCGCCGATGACTAAGACGCGTTTATTTTTAAAATCAGGCAGCAGGTCATCTCCGATCTC
>CASFOT010000148.1 GCA_949296305.1 uncultured Erysipelotrichaceae bacterium | reverse complement strand
GGATGCCAAACATCCATTTGGACATGCCCGCTATGAATGTGTGGCTTCTTTGATCGTTGCAGTATTGATCTTATATTTAGGTGTTGAAATGGCTCAGCAAAGCATGGATAAGATCCTTCACCCGCAAGAAAGTGTTTTTTCTTGGGTGGCGATCATCGTCTTGATTGCCTCGATCTTGGTCAAACTTTGGATGTATGTGTATAATCACGCCTATGGAACGCGTCTTCAATCTTCATTGATGATCGCTACTGCGGCTGATTCACTGTCGGATGTATTAGGAACATCTGCTGTATTGGTTTCGATCCTTTTATCACCGATCTTAAAATTTAATCTTGATGGGTATATGGGAATCATCGTTGCCGGATTCATTTTATATACGGGCATATCTTTGATCCGCAGCGCATTAGATGACTTGTTGGGAAAAGCTCCAGATCCACAGTTAGTAGAAAAGATCAGTGAACGTATCCGTAGATATGAGGGTGTTTTGGGGATTCATGACATGATCGTTCATGATTATGGGCCGAATCGATTATTTGTCAGCGTGCATGTCGAAGTGGATTATCGCAGGGATATCTTTGAAAGTCATGATATGATCGATAATATCGAAAAAGAAATCAAAGAAGAAATGGGCATTGAAACAGTTGTCCATATGGATCCGATCAAAGTAGATGATGAATTGACCAATGAATTGCGTGCAATGGTAAAAGCGGTCTTGGAACAAATGGATCCGCGGCTGAGCTTTCATGATTTCCGAGTAGTTCCTGGTACGACACATACAAATCTGATTTTTGATGTTGTTGTCCCATTTGGTTTATCTGTCAGTGATGAAGAGCTGATGAAACAAATCACTGAACGTATCCATGATCGCCGCCGTGATTGTTTTGCGGTCATCACTTTCGATCGTGCGTATACAAGCGATGAAAAGAGAGAGAAATTGGCATAAAAGACGGTGAAAAAATCGTCTTTTTTTGTAGGAAATTTGTGATCGATATAGTCCTTGACGAGCAAGCGTTGCATAGTATAATGAAGATGACAATGCATAAAGAGAAAGGGTATTGTCATATATTAGAAAAATAGCAGGAGGGACCCATGATTTACACATTAACAGTCAATCCATCATTGGATTATATGGTAAAATTAGAGTCATTCACAGCAGGAAAAATACAACGTGCTATATCAGAAGAATTGATCTATGGCGGTAAAGGGATCAATGTCTCAAAGATGTTGAAACAGTTAGGTTTGGATTCTATCGCTTATGCTTTTGTCGGCGGAGAAACAGCACAACTTTATGAGAATGGTATCCATGCAATGGGGATACAAACTTCATTTGTCCAAGTGAAAAAAGGATTTACCAGGATCAATGTCAAGATTTCTGCAGATCAGGAGACAGAAATCAATGGCCAAGGACCGCGGCCGGATGAAGAGGAACTGAAGGAAATGATGGAACGCTTGTCTGGACTGCAGCAAGGCGATATCTTGATTCTTGCAGGCAATGTGCAAAAGAGCATTCCTGACACGTACTACGCCCAGATCGTACGGTTGGTGTCTGAACAAGGGGCTTTGTGCATCGTTGATACGAATGGAGCACCGCTTTTACATGCAGTCAATGAACGTCCGTTTTTGATCAAACCGAATATAGATGAACTTGAAGAATTGTTTCAATGTCCGATGAAAGAAGGAATCTTGTTGTCCAGCATGCAGGCACTTCAGCAAAAAGGCGTATGCAATATTCTGGTTTCCTGTGGCGAAAAAGGGGCTTATCTTCTAGATGAACAGGGTGCAATCTATTATGGGAAGAGCATCAAAGGAGATGTTGTAAGCACGGTCGGGTGCGGTGATTCTATGGTTGCCGGCTTTCTCTACGGATGGATGAGCAATGCGGACTATCAAGATGCTTTCCGATTCGCTTTAGCTGCTGGAAGTGCCAGTGCATTTACCAATGGCATCGCAACAGGTGATGAAGTGCGCAATCTGTTGGATCAGGTGGAGCTGGAAGTGCTGCGAAGCGCAACAGTAAAATAAGAAAGGTATAAAAGAAATAGGTTCTTTGCGCTTATTTCTTTTTTAATTCAGAACAAGCGTTTGATTATTTTGGAGAGAATGTTATAATACTGCTTGCAATAAGAAGGAATGTACTTTTTTTAATGGCAGTCTGCCATAGAAAACAAATACAGCCGGAGAGAACAAATGAAGTGGAAGGATGAATGTCGATGTATCGCTTTGTAGAACCTGTAGATAAAAAAGAACATGATCAATTTATCAGAAAACATGATTTATGCAATTTGCTGCAGACATCTGATTGGGCAAAAGTAAAGGATAATTGGGCTCATACGATCGTTGGGGCAAAAGATGACGAAGGAAATTTGCTGGCCAGTGCGTTGGTGTTGATCAAACAGCTTCCATTGCATTTCACAATGATGTATATTCCAAGAGGACCGATCATGGATTATCATGATGAGGCACTGGTATCATTTTTTATGAAGCATTTGCAGCGCTGGGCAAAAAAGAAGCATTGTTTATTCATAAAAATGGATCCAGGGATCCATTATCGTGATTATTTGATCGAGGATAAAGATGAGGCACAAGTTTATGCCGATATGGAAGAGATTTTGGCAAATATGAAAAAAGCGGGTGCGATCCATCAGGGGTTTTCTACTTATATAAAAGAAAGCATTCAGCCTCGCTATCAAGCAAATGTATATGCTTGTGATGATTTTGAGGTTTCATTGCCGCGGCATACCCGTCGATTGATCAAAGATGCCCTTAAACGAAATGTAGAGGTTGTTCGTGTTGGCAATGATCGAATCGATGATTTTGCTGATGTCGTAGCGTTGACTGAAAAACGAAAACATGTCAGCTTGCGAAATCGAGAATACTTTCATCAGCTGATGGAAATTTATGGCGAGGATTGCTATTTGTTCTTAGCGGAAGTAGATGTAAAAGCAATGCTGCTGCAATTATATGATCAAAAGAAAGAAAATGATCATCAATTACAGCAACTGAAAGAAGGAGCGCCAAAGAAACAGCGCCGTTTAGAAGATATCCGCAATGCATTGAACCGTGATATCGCTGAATTTGAGGAAATCGTGAAAGAGTATCCACAAAGAACTGTGATTGCCGGGGTATTGTCTATTCGCGTAGAAGATACATTGGAGATGCTGTATGCAGGAATGAATGATCGGTTTAAGAAGTTCATGCCGCAGTATTACCTATATACGGAGATCATGAAGTATGCATTTGCGAAAGGATGCCGATTTGCTAATATGGGTGGTATTGAAGGGGATCTGCAGGACGGTCTCACGAAATTCAAGTCGAATTTTCACCCGCATATCAATGAATTTATTGGTGAGTTTGATCTGCCGGTCAATCGCTTGCTTTATCATGCATCACAAAAAGCATATAAGATCCGCAAGAATCGAATGATCAAACAGAACGAAGAAGCATGATCCTGGATGAAATATGGATGATCTGCAATAAAAAAGCTGAACAGTGTTGAGAGCAAATCTTACGAACTGTTCAGCTGTTTTTATTTGATGGTGCCGACTAAGGGACTCGAACCCCCGACCTACGCGTTACGAGTGCGTTGCACTACCAACTGTGCTAAGTCGGCATTTCATAGTAGCATGTAGCATATATATTATATCGCATTTTTTAAAAGAAGCAATCCTTTTTTTATGCATTCCTGGCATCGTGCGTTGTGTTTTGTTTTTGGTTTCGGTATAATACTCAAAAAGAAAGAGGTTGATTTACATGCATAAGATCTATCGATGTTCTATTGATACACATCAACGGATATTACAATATATACATGATCGAATGATCGAGGATAAAAAATTGCCTGCGATCAAAGAAACATGCAATCAGCTCTCGATCACAAGAGGGACCTTTTATCTTCATTTCTCATCGATTGAAGAAGCAAAGCGGGAAGTTGACCAGTTGTGTTGGAATAAGTTTCTGGAGCTTGCAGATGTTTATCGAGAAGATTCGCTGCAAAAAAAAGTATTGCCTTTTTCTTTTCTTTTTTTTGAGTGGTTAAAACAAGATCTTGCGTATTATCAAAGCTTCTTGCTTACGGAAAATAGCATCTTTACACAGAACTTACTCCGGTTTTTGAAAGAAAGAAACAATGCAGAAGATGACATGCATACGGTGTTTGCGGTTTATGGCATTTTTGGTTTTTTGCAGCAATGGCTGAAGCAAGTTCCAAAAAAAGGGACTTATGAAGCTGCCAAACAGTTGGACGAACTGTTGAAAAACCTGAAGATCCGTTCGATCGTGTAGATTTTTTACTAATATGTTTGCAGAAATTGATGAAAAGAAAGCGTTCCCTTTGGATTCTAGAACGAATCGGAGTATAATAGGAATGAAGATCAATCATCTTTTATTATAGGAGGAAAAAAGAATATGATAATTCAAAGCAAAAAGGTCTGGGTACTCGGCAATTGGTTAGAGGCACAGATCGAAGTAGAAGATGGAAAAATTACGGCTATTCTCCCTTATGGTGAAAAAACAGTAGATAAAGATTATGGAGATAAACGAATCGTTCCAGGTTTTATCGACATTCATACACATGGAGCTTATGGCTTTGATACAAATGATGCAGAAGAAGAAGGGCTGCGCACTTGGATGAAGAATATTCCTCATGAAGGCGTTACGGGTATCTTACCAACAACGATCACACAGAGCGAAGAAGTGTTGACAAAAGCAGTAGCTAATGTTGCAAAAGTAGTAGATGAAGGATATGAAGGTGCAGAGATCCTTGGTATTCATTTTGAAGGTCCTTATCTGGATCAGAAATACAAAGGTGCACAGCCAGAACAGTATTGTGTAAGAGGTACGATCGAACAGTTTGAGCGTTATCAGAAAGCAGCAAAAGGTTTGATCAAGATCATTACGATGGCAACAGAACACGATGACGATTTTGTATTAACTCGTTATTTGGCACAGCATGGTGTGATCGTCAGCATTGGACATTCAGGCGCAACTTTTGAAGAAGCTCAGATGGCGATCGCTAATGGTGCAAAGAGCATGACACATATCTTTAATGGCATGACGCCGTTCCATCATCGTAACCCAGGATTGGTTGGTGCTGCGATGCGTTTCCGCGATACGTATGGGGAAGTTATTTGTGATGGAAACCATTCAAATGTGAATTCACTGAACAATTTGTTCATGTCTAAAGGCCGTGATTACACAATCATGGTAACAGATGCATTGATGGTAAAAGGATTGCCGGTAGGAACAAAAGTACTGTTCGGCGGCAACGAAATCGAGTTGTATGAAGATGGCAGCGCACATTTGACTTCAACAAAAGGATTGGCTGGTTCTACACTGAAAGTAAACGAAGGATTGAAAGTATTGGTGGAAAAAGCAATGGTTCCTTGGGATTATGCGATCAATTCTTGTACATTGAACCCGGCACGTCTGTTGGGTATCGAAGACCGTAAAGGTGCGATCCGTGTAGGTTGTGATGCAGACCTCGTTGTATTGAATGACGATTATTCTGTAGAAATGACATTTGTAAAAGGAAAAGAAGCATTCTAAGCCTATTCACGAAAGATCTCTTCTCGTTTAAGAGATCTTTTTTTATGTTTGAGCGTGCTTTGACACAGGGGAAAGAAGCATGATGGAGCGTGGTTTCTTCGATCAGTTTTTCAGTTTTTGGTCATTCGATTTCTCATTTATTAGTATTGCGAACGATTATTGACGAACACATCTGATGATAATATAATAATAAATACAAGGTGTTGCGAAAAAGAGGAGGTCTGTCTTGGATGGAGAATGAAAAATTAAAGGAGTTTTGCAGACAGATGATTGCTTATCGGCTGCCGCGTTGGCAAGATCTGCCTACATTTGATATTTATATGGATCAGCTGATCACGCTGGTAAAACAATATTTAAAAGATCTTTTTGATGAAGAGGATGTGATCATCACAAATTCGATGATCAATAACTATGTAAAGATGGAATTGATTCCCAAACCAGTTAAAAAGCGATATAATCGGGAACATATGGCTTATTTGATTGCAATCACGCTGATCAAGCAGGTATTGACGATATCGCAAGTGAAGGATGGCATTGACTTTTTGGTTGCCCGAATGGGACCAAAAGGGGCTTTTGATCTTTTTTGTGATGAACAAGAAAATGCATTGCAGATCATTGGTACGCAGGTGCTGGAGAAACATGAAGGCAAGGTCAGTGAATATCTAATGAGTTTTCATAGCGATAATATTTCGATTCGTTTGATTACGCTGGCATTTGGTTCGCGTATGGTAGCGAAAAAGATGATCCAATTAGAAAAACAGAAAGAGGAACGGGGCAGTTAGACCCTGTTTTTTACAGAGAGGAGAAAGACGATGAAAGAAGCATTTTTAGATCGTATGAAAGAATATCTAAAAGATGAATATGAAGCGTATCTGGATACATTACAGAAACCTCGTTTCCGCGGCCTTCGGGTAAATGAGACACGTTGCAGCATAGAAAAATTTCTGGAAATCGCTCCTTGGGACTGTCAGCCAAGTGCGATCTGTCCGCAATCGTTCTATATACAGGAAGAACACATCGGCAATCATCCTCTGCATCTTTCGGGTGTTTTTTATCTTCAGGAACCTAGTGCTAGCAGTGCAGTGGAAGTGTTGGATGTTCAGCCCGGTGAATGGATCTTAGATCTTTGTGCGGCACCGGGAGGCAAGAGCACGCAGATTGCTTCTAAATTAGGAAATACAGGATTTTTATTATGCAATGAAATTGAATTCAAACGGGCAAAGATCCTTTTGTCTAATATGGAGCGTTTAGGATTCAGTGAATATGCGATTACGAATGAACGGCCTGATCAGATTGCAAAGGCATTACCTTGCAGTTTTGATAAAGTGCTGGTCGATGCGCCCTGCAGCGGGGAAGGAATGTTTAAAAAGCATGAACAGGCAATGGAAGATTGGAGCGAAGAACAAGTACAGTTTTGTGCGGTTCGTCAACGAGAGATCTTGCGTAGTGCATATGAGGTTCTGCGTCCTGGCGGTATCATGGTTTATTCGACCTGCACGTATTCGAAAGAGGAAAATGAAGAGACGATTGCTGCTTTTTTATCTGAATTTCCAGACATGGAATTGATCGATTGCGGTGTGTCTTTTGGCCGAAGGGGATTTGAACTGCCGGGCATTGATGCGAATAAGGTCCGCCGGATCTTTCCGATGGATGGCGGAGAAGGACATTTTATGGCGAAGATGAGAAAACAGGGTGAAACACCACGCCGTGTGATCAAGGAACTCCGCCCATCCGTCATGGACCGCTATGCAACGTCTTTCTTTGAAGAGCAGCTGGATGTTTCAGATCCATATCTCATGATGCAAAAAGAGAAAGTATATGCTCGTAAACAGCCATTTCTTTCCCTTGGACGTCTGAATGTATTGCGTCAAGGCATTTTATGTGGGGAAGTTATAAAAAAACGATTTGAGCCTCATCAGCAGTTTTATATGGCTTCGATCCATCAACCGCATTTGACAAATGTATATGAAATGAACCTATCCGAATGTGAACAATTTTTGAAAGGATATCCGATTCCTGCTTCAAAGCGTGGCTTTATATGCATGCGCTATGAAGGCTTTCCTTTGGGCTTTGGCAAAGGGGATGGAAATTGGATCAAAAACCGCTATCCAAAAGGGATGCGTATGAATGAGCAGGTGAAATTATGCTGATCAGTGCAGAACATATATCAAAAAAATATGCATTAAAATCGATTTTGGATGATATCAGTTTTTCCATCGAAGAACATGATAAGATCGCATTGGTAGGGATCAATGGGACAGGAAAGACGACTTTGCTGAAAATCTTAAGCGGGAAAGAAACTTTTGACGGAAATATTATCCGCAAGAAAGATCTTCGTGTCGCCATGTTGGAACAAGATCCATCCTTAGCAGATGAAGCGACGATTTTGCAGGAAGTGATCGCCAGCGGGAAAGAGAGTGCGGACTATGAAGCAAAGAGCATCTTGACACGATTAGGTATGAAAGATCTTGATCAACGCTGCAAGACGTTGTCTGGCGGTCAACGAAAACGGGTCGCTTTAGCGAAAGCGTTGCTGATGCCTTGTGATTTGCTGATCTTAGATGAACCGACCAACCATCTGGATGTTCAGATGATCGACTGGTTAGAACAGTATTTGCAACGTTGTACATGTGCCGTGTTCATGGTAACACATGACCGTTATTTCATGGAACGGATCTGCCGGCGCATGTTTGAATTATCGCAAGGTAAGCTGTATACATATGAAGCAAATTATTCAACCTATATCGAAGCGAAAGAAAAAAGAATAGCCTTACAGCGCAGTCAGGAAGCAAAAAGACAGCAATTCTTGAAGAAAGAGCTGGAGTGGGTGCGTGCAGGCGTGCAAGCACGTACGACCAAAAGTCGTTCTCGTCTGGAACGTTTTGAAAAGCTCAGTGAACAAAATGTGGAGGAAGTTCAAGAGAAGATCGAATTGTCTTTTCAACAGACACGTTTAGGAAAAAAGACAATCGCCTGCGAACAGATCGGAAAGCGATATGGGGAACGACAGCTGTTTTCGCAATTCTCCTATTTGTTCAAGCGTCATGACCGTATCGGCATCATCGGTGAAAACGGATGTGGAAAGACTACGTTTTTGAAGATCCTTTCAAATGAGATCCAACCGGATGAAGGCAGCATGATCTATGGCGAAACGATACGTATCGCTTATTTTCATCAAGGACATGAAGAGATGGATCCGCAGCAGCGTGTGATCGACTATATCAAAAAGGAACAAGATGAGATTCATACAGGAGAAGAAGTTTTGAATGCATCGCAGATGCTGGAACGTTTCCTTTTTGACCGCTCCATGCAGTGCTTACCGATCAAATTTCTTTCTGGCGGAGAGAAACGAAGATTATATTTATTAAAAGTATTGATGAAAGCGCCGAATGTACTGTTGCTGGATGAACCGACCAATGATCTGGATATTACGACTTTAACGATCTTAGAAGATTATTTGGACAGTTTTCCTGGCATCCTGGTAACTGTTTCACATGATCGTTATTTTCTTGATCGAATTTGTGATTCGTTGTTTATCTTTGAAAATGGTTCGATCATGCACCGTGTCGGGGGATATAGCGCCAATCAGGATCATCTGTTTGTTCAGACCCAAACAGCGGTAAAAAAAGAAATCGTTAAAAAAACCATGGTTCCAAAAATGTCCAGCAAAGAGAAACAGGAACTAAACAATATGGAAGAAACAGTGGATCGATTGGAACAAGCAATTACAGAAATTGATGCACAGATGTCTATGATCACTGACTTCAAGCAGTTAGATCAATTGTCAAAACAGCGTGAAGAGTTGCAGCAAGAACTGGAAAAGAAGATGGAACGCTGGATGGAGCTCAGTGAACGCAAAGAACAGATCGATGCTTTGATCAAACGATAAAAAATACCCTCCATACGGGATATCCAGTATGGAGGGTGTCTGTCAACAGAAGATTTCTTCATGATTCCGTTTGTTTAGATCGTGAAAGGTAACTGCCATTCGATCGGTGCAATGCCATGCGTTTGTAAAAAAGCGTTGGTCTTGGAAAAATGTGCACAGCCATCAAAACCATAATGAACGGAATACGGGCTAGGATGGGAAGCAGTTAAGATTAGATGATTCTTATTATGTAATAACGCTTGTTTGCTTTTTGCATTCTTTCCCCATAATAGGAAAACCAGTGGTTCTTCTTTTTTGTCTAACAATGAAATGATTTGATCGGTCAGCTGTTCCCAGCCTTTATTTGCATGAGAGTTTGGCTGATTGGCACGAACAGTCAAAACGGTATTCAGCAATAGAACGCCTTGTTTTGTCCAAGGGACCAAATTTCCATGTGGCGGGATTTGAAACTGTACGTCACGATGAAGTTCCTGATAAATGTTTTGTAATGAAGGTGGAGGTGTGACTCCTTTTTGCACAGAGAAGCAAAGACCATGGGCTTGACCTTTGCCGTGGTAGGGATCCTGTCCTAATAAAACGACTTTTACTTTGCTGAAAGGCGTATATTTCAATGCATTGAAAATGTCATACATATCTGGATAGACGATGGCATGTTTATATTCGTAAGCAAGAAATTGCCGCAGTCTTAAATAATATTCTTTCTGGAATTCTTCTTTTAATAAGTTATCCCAGTCATTGCCAATATGCACCATCATGCATCTCTCCCTTTTGTCTGCTGTTTACATTATACTCATTTTAAAAGCATGGGTAAATATTTTACGTCAACAAGCGCTTTAAACATCAAAAAAAGTGTGCTACAATCCTTTTGTTTGGGGGAATCTATACTATGGATAAAAAACAAGAATGGAAACAATATCTCTATGTGATCTTAGGTAGTGCGCTGTTTGCGGCCAGCGTTAACTTGCTGATCGTACCAGTAAGCTTATATAGTGCAGGAATCGTAGGTATTGCGCAGATCCTGCGTACGTTATTAGCACCGTTTTTGCCATTTGATTCACAATTTGATGTAGCAGGTATCATAAATATGATGCTGAATATTCCTCTGTTCTTTTTGGCCTATCGATCGATCTCTCGTAATTTTTTCTTTAAGACGATCTTAAGCATCGTCGTACAGACGCTAGTCATGTCATTGGTGATGATTCCTAGACAGCCGATCTTGGAAGACGTATTGGCTTCGTGTTTGATCGGCGGCATCTTGAGCGGCTTTGGCATTGGTCTGACATTGCGTGCGAGCGGATGTTGCGGCGGAACCGACATCATCGGATTTTATTTATCTAAAAAGAATTTTCCGATTACGGTTGGGCAGTTGGCCATCGTGATCAACATTGGGGTATTCAGTGTATGTGCAATTTTATTTAATGTGCAAACTGCAATCTATTCCATTATTTACATGGTCGTCATGTATAGTGTCTGTGATCATATCCATTATCAAAATATCAATATGACCGCAATGATCTTTACCAAAAACATAGATGTGCAGTATGCCATCATGCATGAGACAGGACGGGGAGTTACGTACTGGAAAGGTGCAGGAGCCTATACGGATGAAGAAACATTGATCCTGGTCTGCGCAATCAACAAATATGAAGAAAATCAATTAAAGAAGATCATCTATACATTAGATGAGCATGCATTTGTGATTTTTAGCGAAGGCATGAGCATCAGTGGGAACTTTGAAAAACGATTATAAAAAAAGACATGAACATATTTGCCCCTCCTTATTGTGATGCGGTCATTGAAGATCAGCCAGCAAAAGGAGGTTTTTTGATGTTTCATATGCTGTGGTGCTTTTTTCAGTATCCAAGTGAATGGATGAAGGTAAAAAGAAAATGGATGTTTTCTGCAGTGAAAACATCCATAAATCCCATTTGAATAACGAAGGATCTGGAATTTCATGATCCATTCGTTTGGCTCATTTTTTATAGATCAGCAAGGATTTCTTCTAAGTTTTCTTCGATTGTTTGTTTTAATGTATCAAATGAATTATTGAATTTATCTTGATCCATTTCATTGAGCGGCAATGTGATGATTCTTTCGATACCGTTGCTGCCAACGATGGCAGGTGTTCCGATGTAATATCCTTCACGACCATATTCGTTGTTTTGGTAAGCAGATACTGTTAGAATTGCTTTTTCATCATTCAGTAAACAAGAAACCAGACGTTTTAAAGCCAAGCCAATACCATAATAAGTAGCTTTTTTACGATTGATGATCTCATAAGCGGCATTACGTACTTCCATATAAATATTTTGCAAGTCTTCTAATGTCAAATTATCTTCTTCATCGATGTACTCTAACAAATGTTTACATCCTAAGTAGCAGTGGATCCAAGGAACGAAGCTTGAATCGCCATGTTCACCCATGATATAAGCATGAACGTTGCTTGGAGCAATTCCCAAATGCTTTGAAATATTGTAACGCAGTCGGGCTGTATCCAAGATCGTTCCAGAACCGATTACATGTTCTCTTGGCAGGCCGCTTGCACGGTAAGCTACATAAGTCATGATATCTACTGGGTTGCTGGCTACAACGAGAATACCGTTAAAACCAGCGTTTTTGATTTGCGTTGCAACATCTTTCATGATCTTTGCGTTGATGGTAACAAGCTCTAAACGAGTTTGTCCAGGTTTTTGTGCTGCACCAGCTGTAACAACGACGATGTTTGCATCTTTACAATCAGAGTAATCACCTGCTTTGATTGTCATTTTTGATTCTGCATAAGGCAGACCATCGCTGAGGTCCATCTGTTCGCCGACAGCTTTGTCTTTGTTCATATCAATAAGCACCAGCTCATTGATCCCCTTTTCTGATAGTAGTGAGTAAGCAAAACTCATACCGACAAAGCCAGTACCCACAAGGACGATTTTCCTTTTTTTGATTTTTAATTCCATAATACCTGATACCTCCATATATCTTCATTATACCGCGAAAAGATAGAAAAAACACATAGGATGCTCAATTCCTATGTGTTTTTTTCATTTTCGGCCTTTTTTATAAAGCGACATCAATAGAAAGTGTTTTTCCATCGCGGTCTACGGTAACTTTAATCGATTCGCCGATCTTATGCTGATTTAAGATCGTGCGGACATCGGTTGCATCTTCGATCGTTTCACCGTCGACACCAATGATGCGGTCACCTGTTTTTAAACCGGCCTTATCCGCACATCCGTCTTCTACGATCTGCACGATATAGACACCTTGTTCGTCTACGCCTAACTGTGCGGCTGTATTCATATCTGTGACATTATAAAGGGATACGCCTAAGGTTGGCCGTGAAGTAACTGCACCATTATTGATCAATTCGTCAATGATTTCCTTTGCAGTAGAAATTGGAATAGCAAAGCCGATGCCTTCAACATCTTCTCCGCTGGATTTTGCGTTGACGATACCGATCAAGTCTCCATTGGCATCAAAAAGCCCGCCGCCTGAATTTCCAGGGTTCACAGCAGCATCGGTCTGCAGCAAGGTCATCGTTTGTCCATCGATCGTCATTTCACGGTCTAAGGCAGAAATGATGCCGCTTGTCACTGATCCACCTAATTCGCCTAATGGGTTACCGATGGCAATGGCTAGATCGCCGACTTCTAGTTTTGTTGAATCACCTAATACGGCTGGTGTCAATCCGGTAGCCTCGATCTTTAATACAGCTAGATCGCTTTGTGCATCGGAGCCAACCAAAGTGGCTTTGTATTCATCACCGCTGCGTGTACGGACGATGATCGAATTGGCATCCTCGATTACGTGATGATTTGTTACGATGTAGCCGTCTGCGGTCAAAATGACACCACTGCCGGCACCGCTGCTGACATATTGCTGGAATAGATTGCTTCCGTTTGTAACTGATTCGGTTTGAATCTCTACAACAGAATTTGCACATTGTTCAACGACTGATTTGATCGTGCTGGAATCTTCTGAACCGGTATTGATCACTTTTGAAGTATCTTGATAAATAACGCTGGAAGAATTGGAGCGAACGATCAGAAATGCACCTGTAATTCCGCAGCCTAGTGAGATCAACATGCAACAAACAAGGAGAGCAGTTAATTTTCCCCAGGTGAGCTGTACGATCTTTTTTGCTCTTATATGCTTTTTTTTCTTTGGCTGAGGGTTTTCAACATGCGGATATTCCGTCTGTGGCTGTTCTTCTGATTGTGGAACAGGGTGGAGTCCTGTTTCTTCCCACTTGTTTTCTTCATTCATAGAAAGACCTCCTTTTGCTTATTTATTTATAGTAAGCATACTGTATCAATATCGTAGAAATTCTCGTAAAACATATGAAAATCTACGATTTTTAATATACTCGTATGCTATGCTTTTGTAAAGCAAGGAAATCTGTTGAAGAGATGAAATTCATGTGAATTATGCTTCACATAATAGACACAATGTGACAGCTACATGGAATGAAGAAGGGATCTCGATCAAAAAATGTCGATCATAGGAAGAAAATGTCAAAAATGAAAGTGCTTTCTAAAAAATAGTCGGAAATCTTTTGTTCGTTTTCAAACTGTGTTATAATGGCAATGTAAACAGTTTATCTTAACAGAGAAAACAGTATTGGAGGGGTTACTCAATGGCAGAAAAGAAAAATACAGCAAAAGCTTCGACGAAAACAGCAGCAAAGACTTCGACTACAGCAAAAGTCAAGACAGCTGAACAGGAGAAGGAAGCCGTAGTTGAAAATACAGTGAGCACGGAAAAGAAAGAACCAGCTGTGAAGAAGACCGCAGCAAAGAAACCGGCAGCAAAGAAAACTGCGAAAGCAGGCACAGAAACAAAGAAAGAAACAACAGTGAAGGCAGAAACGAAAAAAACAGCTGCTGCCAAGACGGCAAAGACAACTAAAACCGGAAAAGAAACAAAGAAAGCTGCAGCAAAACCAGCTGCGAAGAAGACGGCGGCAGCAGCGAAACCGGTTGCTGCACCAAAAGCAACAAGCAAGAAGGCAAAAATGGAACAGTATCAAAGTTTCAGCATGGACAGCTGTATTGCTATGATGCAGGCGATGGGCGTAACCTATACGTATGATATGTATGCCGCAGCACTGATGGATGAGGCAGATCTCAAGAAGATCGAAAAGAAGATCATCGATGATTTTAAACTTTCAAAAGATGCGTTTAACTACGATGATGACGGCTATGATCTGGATCTGGTGATGGTCGTTTTAGAGAAAATCGCAGAAACGGTGGATTTCAAAGCAAGTGATTATCCGAAGATGGAAGAAGCACTTTCTGCAGCGATTGCCTATGAATTTGGCAATGACCTTGAAAAAGACGGAGAAGAATATCTCAATGAATTCCATTTATGCGAACGATTGCTGATGATTGCTCAGCGCCAGAATCTGCGTGATGGGGAGCAGTTAAACGGCGTCATCAAGGTAGATCTGAATGCATTCTTCCAGCATTTCATGCAGTTGGCTCGTGCGGTTTTGCCAAACTGGCAGTATAATGATGTAAAATACTTTGAAGATTTCGCTTATGCAGTATTATCACAGTTTAGTGATCTGTTTGCTTCTTATAATAATGAACTGCTGATGAATGTTGCGGATCTTTATATCCTGCACGAAGATTATGCACAAGGTGATGCTGATTATGGTTATTTGATCCGTGAGAATCAGATCAAAGATTATGTGTATTATCGATATGCACATATTTATGAAGATATTGATCTGGATAAAGCAAAGGGCATTGCGTACGAATCTTTGCAGTATGTAGACGGCCGATATGATTATTATCAGCCAATCATTGATATTTTGAATCGATAAGAAAAAGCGCAGGAAACTGCGCTTCCAGCTTGTTGACAAACTATATACTTAAAAAGTATAGAAAAATAATTCGATAAAAGTGGGGATTATCAACCATTTTTCAGGTAATTTTATATAAATGATGGCTTAAGATTGCCTGTTTTCTCTTTAAAAGTGGAGATTAA
>CASFOT010000147.1 GCA_949296305.1 uncultured Erysipelotrichaceae bacterium | reverse complement strand
GCATCCAATCAATTATAAAGAAATTCAAAGACCTTATGTAAACACCTTGCTCAACTATCTTAAAGAAAAGAAAATCGAAATCGCATTAGCATCGTCATCTCCAATGGAAAACATCATAGATGTCTTGACACAATGCAAGATCCGGGATTATTTTTCTTTCCTCATCAGTGGAGAGATGTTTGAAAAGACAAAACCGGATCCTCAAATTTATGAATACACGGTACAGCAGCTCGGTTACAAAAAAGAAGAAATCTTCGCTGTAGAAGATTCAGAATATGGGATCGAATCAGCCTCAGCTGCCGGTCTTCGTGTCATTGCATTATTAGATCCTGTTTTCAATTTTAATGTTTCGAAAGCCGACTTTAAAATATCTACATTAAAAGATGCCATACCTATTATCGAAAGGAGAAATACAATATGATCGGAATCATCATTTGTGGACATGGTCATTTTGCCAGCGGTCTTACAAGCGCCCTTCAACTAATCATGGGAGAACAAGAAAACTATATCGCTGTAGATTTCCCTAAGGGTGATACGAATACTGAATTAGAAAAAAACATCAGCCAAGCTGTTGAACAATTAGGTGATTCAGAAAGCATACTGGTAATGAGCGATCTGCTCAGCGGTTCACCATTTAATACAGCGATCATGTTGGCGATGAAGAAGCCAAACATTCATGTAATATATGGAACAAATCTAGGAATGCTCATAGAAACTGTTATGAAAAGGAATAACCAAGCATCGATCGAAGACCTTATTGAAACTGCTGTTTCGACTGGAAAGCAACAAATAGGAATTTTTGAACTCCCAGGAGATACTGAAGAAGATCCGTTTGATGAATAAAGGCTATCTCTATGCTTTTTTAACCGCTTTATGCTGGAGTACATCAGGCCTATTTGTTAAATTCATTCATCAGTCTGCTTTTGTAATCAGCGGTACAACCGCGTTAATCGCATTGATCATCAATCATTTTTATTATCGAAAACCACTCAAATGGAATTGTTTCGCTTTTCTTGTCGGAGTATGTCAATTTATGATGCATATCACTTTTACATTTGCGAATCAATATACGAGTGTCGGAAACGCAATCATCTTACAATACAGCTCAATGATTTTTGTTCTGATCTACGAGTCCGTTGATAAAAAACGTTTGCCTAAACTATATCAATTGATCGTCATCATCATCGCTGCATTAGGAATGACGATCTTTTTCTGGGATGGATTTGCGTCAAATAACCTTTTAGGAAATATACTTGCTATCATATCTGGGGCTTTCTTTGGTCTGCAGTTTTATCTAAACACCAAACCACAAGCAATTCCCGTCACATCCATCAAAATTCAATATCTCTTATCCATTCTATCCATGGTCGTATATTTATTTTATGCCAGAAACTTTTCAATCTCACTTACAGATACGATGTTTCTCGGATTTTCAGGGGTCATCCAAACTGCTTTAGCAGGTATTCTATTTGCTCAATGCATTGTTAGAATCTCTGCATTCAGTGCAAACATCATCTGTATGAGTGAAATCTTCTTAGCACCATTATGGGCCTTTATATTTTTAGGAGAACGTTTTTCTTTTGGCGCTTGTATCGGAAGCATACTGATGATCATTGCATTATCAACAAATATCATTACTGATTACCGTCTAAAACAGATAAAGAAAGAGGGATGAAAAAATGTTTAACAGCATTATGTGGCAATACATCAAAGAAGAAACAAAGGTGTTAACTTCTATGATAAACCACCCAAA
>CASFOT010000146.1 GCA_949296305.1 uncultured Erysipelotrichaceae bacterium | reverse complement strand
CCTTGACAAATAAAGGGATTTTCCATAAGATAGGAACATAGTTTGATGGAGGAGGATACGTATGCAGCACGAAGTCAGCAATACCAAAGGGGCGATTTCTTTGTCGCTAGGCATCATTTCCATCGTATGTGCCGTAGGCTTTTTTTATACGAGCGTTCTAGGTCTGATCCTTGGGATCACTGCCATGGTCTTAGCTCAGCAAGCTCGGCAGGAAGTAGATCATCCGATCGCTGCCGCAGGTTTTATCTGCGGGATCATAGGCACTTTTCTGTGCGGCTTCTTATTTGTCAGCTGTTCCTTTTATGTAAGTGGTATTTAACGATCCATCGTATGTATATTGCTGATAAAAGGGATTCTGTGTTTATGAAGGGGGAAATATCATGTTTCCGGAAATTGAAATCTTTCATATGACCATTCAAAGTTATGGGGTCATGACGATGCTTGGCGCTGCGGCTGCTATTGTTTATTGCATGTACAGTGTTTCCAAGCGTTCCTTAGATAAGAATGTAATGATCGATGTGTTGATCTATGTGATCATTGGTGCATTGATCGGTGGTAAGCTGCTGTATTTGTTGATCGACCTGCCTTGGCTTATCGATCATGGCATGCAGATGCTGCAAGATCCGTTATCGCTCTTCCGTTATCTTTCCAGCGGCTTTGTGTTCTATGGCGGGTTGATCGGTGTTTTTATCGCAGTGTTCTTCTATTTTTATAAGCATCCTTCGTTGGTGCTGGAAGAATATTTGGAAGCATGCATGCCGGCGTTTCCGCTTTTTCATTGTTTTGGCCGGATAGGTTGTTTTTTAGCAGGCTGCTGTTATGGAGAGGTGAGCACGTCGATCTTTGCCATGCCTCTTTATACTCAGGTCAATCCTGATGTGCTTGTATCCCGTTATCCGATCCAGTTGTTTGAAGCAGGGTTTAATCTTGTATTATTTGTTTGTTTGGCCGTATTTGCCTTTCATCGGCGCAATGCGTTTTTACAGTTAGGGTTTTATTTATGCGCCTATGGCACGTTTCGGTTTATGATCGAATGGCTCCGCGGCGATGCTATCCGCGGCGTATGGCTTCTGTCTACCTCTCAATGGATTTCTTTGTTTCTGGTTCCACTTGGAATCTGGATGGAAAAAGATAGCCGCCGTTTCCTTCATTGGATGCAGCTGCTTCGTGATCGGCAAAAAGACAGGGAGAGCATAAAGAAATAAAAATCCAGCACTTGATAAAAGGTACTGGATTTTTTTCATCAATGCGTATGACAGGGACTAAAGCGAAGCAGGAGCTGTCTGCTTTTTTTCTTTTTTAAATACGTATTCTTCTTCCGCTGAATCAACATTTTTGCGTTTTTCTGTAATGTCATAACCGCGGTTGACCAAGAAGTAGATGCCTGCTTTGTTTTGCTTATAACAACGGCAGTAAAAATCATCGTAATTCTGTTCAAAAAAGTTTAACAATGTGGTTCCGATCCCTTTGCGCTGATAACCAGGCATGATAAAGATTCGGACACCTTTATAATCACGAACGAATGCGCCAAAACCTAAGATCACACCGCCGTCTTCATATACATAGATATCCGAACGTGCTTGTGAATACTTGATCTTGATGCTTTTATATTGTTTTGTCCAATAGGTTTCTTTAAAACCATAATGTGCATTGCGCATGCTCATCAGCCAGATATCGGCGATGATCGTACTTTCTTCTTTTCTTGCCTCTCGTATGATCATATGTTTTTCCCCTAATTATTTCTTTTGTTATTTGCTTTTGCTTCAAATTTGTCTTTATTTACGATGAAGCGTTCATGAGCAGCAGTTGAGATGCGTTCTTTTTCATCTCTTGCTTCGATATGGAAAACAACCCTTTTGCGGTCGACTTCCACGATCGTAGCGGTTGCCCATACGCGCATTCCAGATGGGGTCGCTGCCTCATGGGTCGCGTTGATGGCGATTCCGACGCTCGTTTCACCTTCATCCAAAAATTCTGCAAGCAGTGTTGCCGCCGTATTTTCCATCAATGCGATCATCATCGGTGTTGCATAGACATCAACGATGCCGCTGCCTACGTGGCTGGCTAACCGTTCATTCGTAACGAGACATTCTTTCGTTAAAGATGCCTGTAGTTTGATTTCCTTCATGTCGTTCCCTCTCATTCTTTAAACCTGTGTTCATTATAGCATAGATTTGTTTTTTGCAACCACACTAATGATGAATGGAGTGAGAAAATGTTTTGTTATAAAGAAGATCAAAATGTAACCCGTCTGCATGGCTGTTTTGAAGGAAAGATTGTGGATTGGATCAAAGCACACCAAGAAGGAATTTCTGCACAAGCAGCTTTTTCATTCGAACTGATCTGTTCAGGATTCTGCGTGCAGGCGCGTATTCCAAGGATCACTTTGTTTGCGATCGCAATGGAACAATTGAGCATCTGTGAACAATTGGCGATGCTCCTGCATGAGATGCAAGGAAGCGATGCACAGTATCTGGATCATGAGGAGGAATCCATTCCGCAGCAGCTCTGCATAGAGGATGATCATGATGAGAAGGATCTCCAGGTAAAGCTTGCAGATAACTATGAGCTGCTGTTGATGAACAGCCGACAACAGATAAAACAGATCACAGCATTCTTTAAAGAAGCCAGCCGGCTGGTCACAGAAAAAAATAACCGGATCCTGTTTGAAGCGCTTCATCAAAGAGAACTTGATCTGTTGTGGGGAATCGAACATTTGATGCAGCAAGAACATCCCGAAACGCACCCGTTTCAGCTTTCTGCAGATCAGCTGTTTGACGCACATGCTTCTAACTATTTTGATGAACCAAACCCCAGGTTCTTTACGAAACGAGAAATCGAGCTGGAATCAAGAACTGCGTTAACACCTGATGAAACAGGAGAAGGATAAACAGCTGTTGAGACAATGATCGAACGACAAAACGATTGGAATCAAGGATGATTAGATGTCCTGTATGGGCAATGATCATCCTTTTTGGCATGGTCATCGATAGAAAGCAGAGCCATCTGTCTTTGTGTATCGATCAAAGGTTTGCACTTTTTAAAAAATCTTTTATACAAATTAACAACTCATCATCATAGGTCTGAAACCGCTTGCAACAAAATGGAACTCCGTGCGATAATGTTTTAGTAGGTAGCATGTTGTATCGACAACAAATAGATGGGAAGGAGAGGATAAGTTATCATTGATGATAATCATGCATGTTTGTGATAGAGGTTTGTTCCGAATGTGAAGAAAAGGAGGACATTACGTGAAGAAAAGTAAAATTGCAAGTAGTTTATTAAAAATTGCTTTAGCATCTTTTATGATTCTCTCCTATTTGCCCGGCAGTCAGATGACCAATGTGATCCAGGCAAGTGAAGGAAATTTAGCATTAAATAAAGATGTTGAAGCAAGCCATTCTTATGATGATACAACATTTGCAGCATCGAATGCAGTCGATGGAGATCTAAGCACACGTTGGGCATCAGAAGGAGACAATAGTTACGATGGATCATTAACTGTAGATTTAGGTGAACCTACAGACTTTAATCAATTTAAGATCTATTTTGAAGATTCAAATGAGATAAAGGTAACGAACTATGTGATTGAAGCTAGCAATGATGCAGCTGGTGCTTACACGACGATTTACACTAGCCCAAGTGATTTACAGGTTGAAAATGCTTTTGAACAGGTTACTTTAAAGGATGTTCAAAAGTATCGATATGTTCGAATCTCTATTACTGTCAGTGGATATCAGAGCGTGTCTTTGCGTGAATTTGAAATTTATAATACACAGGAATCAGAAACGACGCCTGTAAATGTCAATCTGGCATCAAATAAACAGGTTACTGCCAGTGCACAGTATGGTTCTTTGCCAGCAAGCAATCTGACAGATGACGATATCAATTCCCGCTGGTCTACAGAAAAAAATGCCGTACAATGGGCTTATGTTGATCTGGGCCAGACATATGACATGAACTATTTTTCTGTTATCTGGGAAAGTGATTCCGTATACGCTTCCTCATTTAACATCTATGTATCCGATGATGTTAATCATTGGGGAACAGCAGTTGCCAGCGTAACAAATAATTCAATCAAAAATTCAGAAGTTACGTTAGAACATGCTGCAAGCGGAAGATATGTAAAATTAGAAGTTAATGAAATGCATGGTTATCCAAGCGTTTCCGCTTCTGATTTCAAAGTGATGTTAAAAGATGATTCACAGCCAAATCCACAAGATCCTGAACAAAATGTGGCATTAGGCATGAAAGGTCACGCTAGTTCGCAAGAAACAAACGATCTGACGGCAGATAAAGCTTTTGATGGAGATACTTCTTCAAGAACTTCCCGTTGGTCAAGTAATGTTGGAAATCCTCCTCATTGGGTGTATGTTGATTTAGGTGAACAGCGTGATGTGAAGACTGTACGAATTTTCTGGGAAACTAGAAAAGCTACCGAGTATCAAATTCAGATTTCTGACAATGCAAGCGAGTGGAGAACCGTTAAAACGATGACGGAACGTCCTTCCAGCAAAACCGATACCATCGTATTAGATGAAGTATATCGTGCTCATTATGTTCGTTTGTATATCAACAAGTCCGATGCGGTTGATCCAGACAGTGAACTTTCATGGAACAGTATTTCTATTTATGAAATGGAAGTCTATGGCGGACAGCCGGCAGTCTCAATGGATGATATCGGAAATATGATCAGTGTAGAGACACCTACATTGGATAGTGAGAAACTGATCGTTCACCTTCCAAAAGTAGAAGGCTATACCGTTACATATAATGGTACGGATCTAGAACAGGTCATCGATCAAAACCTCACGATCTATCATCCGATCGTTGATAAAACGGTTGCTGTTTCATTTAAGATCGTAAACGATGAAACAAAAGATTATTCATTCAAAGAAATCAGCGTAACGGTTCCTGGACAATACCAGACATTTTCCAGCGATAATGAAGCACCTGAAGTTCTGCCAGAATTACAGGAATGGAAAGGCGGAACAGGTGAGTTTGCAGTTACAGCAAACAGCAAGATCATTTATGCAGATGATTCATTGAAAACTGCAGCTGATGAAATGAGCGCTGATTATAAAGATCTGACAGGAAAAGAACTGCCTGTCGTAAAAGGCAGCTACACAGACGTGAATGCTGGTGATTTCTATTTTGATAAGACAACAGATACTTCCCTCGGTTTGATGAAAGAAGGCTATCTGATGGAAATCAGTGATAAGATCATCGTTACTTCAGAGACGCAGACAGGTGCTTATTGGGCTACCCGCAGTATCCTGCAGGCGTTAAAACAAAGTTCTTTCACAACGATTCCACAAGGTATCACACGTGACTATCCTTTATATGAAGTCCGCGGCTTCATTTTGGATGTCGGAAGAAAAACGTTCACTATGGATTATCTGGAACAGGTTGTTAAACAAATGTCTTGGTATAAGCTCAATGACTTCCAAGTTCACTTAAATGATAACCTGATCGGATTGGAAAACAAAAAAGATCCAATGACTGCATATTCTGGATTCCGTCTGGAAAATGACACAGTGAAGAAGGGCGGCTATTTAACTGATTTAAATGGTAAACCTTTGACAGTGGATGGCGTTATTTTGGAATATGAACAGGATCTGACAAGTACAGATGTATGGTATACAAAAGAAGAATTTAAAGAATTTATCGTAGAATCACGTCAGTTAGGCGTTAATATCGTTCCTGAGATCGATACGCCTGCGCATTCTTTGGCCTTGACAAAAGTTCTTCCTGAACTGCGTTATGGTACGACGGGACGTCAGACAGACCACTTGGATCTTGTTGATTCTTATGATCAAAGCTTGGCATTCGTACAGACGATCTTCTCCGAATATTTAACTGGTTCTGATCCAGTATTCGATGAAGATACGATCGTTCATATCGGTGCGGATGAGTATAATGCTTCTTCTGAAGCTTACCGTAAATTCGTTAACGACATGTTGGATTACGTAGAGAGCAGCGGAAGAGAAGCTCGTGTTTGGGGCAGTTTTACACAATGTTCAGAAGGTGAAGAGATTGATGCAGAAGGCGTTCAGATCAACCTTTGGAACTTTGGCTATGCAAACATGGATCAGATGTATGAAGACGGATTTGATCTGATCAACTGTAATGACGGCAACTATTATATCGTTCCAAATGCAGGCTATTATTACGATTATCTCTATGATGATACAATGTATAATCTTGCAATCAATACCATCAGCGGTGTAACGATCCCGGCCGGTGATAAGCAGATGGTCGGCGGTGCGTTTGCTGTATGGAATGATATGACGGATTATTTAGAAAATGGTGTCAGTGAATATGATGTTTACGATCGTTTAGGCAATATGTCATTATTTGCTGCAAAATTATGGGGCAAAGGCGACCTTAATCTGGCAAGTGCCAAAGCGCGTTCAAACGAATTAGGTGATGCTCCTAGAACAAACTTCGGTTATGAAGTCGACAGCAAAACAGATGAATACATGAATCTGGCGATGGACGAATTAAAAGATTCTTCTGAAAATAACTTCCTTGTAGAAGAAGGCAAGAATGCAGCGATCGTTGAAGTTGATGGTAAAAATGCTCTGCAGTTAACAGGTGGAGAAAGTTACATCACTACTTCTTTAGAGACTGCTGGTTTGGGAAATGATCTGCGCGTAAAAGTGAAGAGAACTTCTGAAAGCAGCGAAGAACAGATCCTGTTTGAAAGTCCTTATGGAACGATCAAAGCTGTTCAGAAAGAAACTGGACAAGTAGGATTCAGCAGAGAGAATCATGACTATTCATTCAACTATACATTACCTGTCAATGAATGGGTAGAGCTTGAGTTCAGAAATCAGCAAAATAAGATTTCTCTGTATGTCAATGGTGAATTGGTTGATACATTAGGTGACGGCGAAAAAGTCGAAGGACGTCCATTGCTGGCAACCATGATGTTCCCTATGGCAAAGATCGGTAGCGAGACAAACGCATTTATCGGTTATGTTGATGATGTTCGTCTTGGCAAAGAGGATGAATTTGCTTCGACGATGCCATTAGAATATGCTTTATGGAATGCTGTTTCTATCGTAAATGATGAAAATAGTGATACGCTCATGCCTTTGATCGAAAAAGCAAGAGCTGTCGTTAGCCAATATGATCCTGATCCAGCTGAAATTGATTCGTTAACAGCTGAGCTGGAAGCAGCAATCGAAAGCGTTGAATATGAAAAAGCTGATTACAGCCGTATCAAAATGTATAAAGCGCTTATCAGCAATTTAGATTCTTTCACAGAAGAAAGCGTACAGGCAGTAAATCAGGTGCTCGATTCGATTCGTTATGATCTTCCAAAGAAACTGCAGGATGTAGTAGATGCATATGAAGAAGCATTGGTTAAAGCAATCAACGAATTGCAGACAAAATCATTAACAAACTTGTATTATGTTGATTCCAGCACGATGAAAGCGACAGCTTCCAGTTATCAACAAGATGGTTCCAATCCTTCAAATGTATTGGATGGAAATGTAAATACGATCTGGCATACCAATTGGCAAACTACACAAATGCCGCATTGGATCGATCTGGAAATGAGCGAATTAACAACAGTTGAAGCTTTGGTTTATACACCGCGTCAATCTGGAGTAAATGGAAATGTTACGAAGTATCAAATTTTGGTAAGCGATGACGGCATCCAGTATAGGGAAATCGCATCTGGTACATTGACAAGTAACCAGGCGACTAAAACGATCAACTTTGATCCAGTAAAAACAAAACATGTCCGTTTACAATATGTAGAAGCCGTAAATAATAACGGATCTGCTGCTGAGATCCAATTAGTTCGTGCGAATATCGAACCTGATATCGACGGATTAAAGGCTGCGATCAATGAAACAGAAACATTGATGAATAGTTTGGATCCGGCTGACTTTACTGCTGAAAGCTGGACAAATCTCGTAAATAAGATCGATGAAGCAAAAGCTCTTATGGAAAAAGCAGATCCAGATGCAAACGCTGTTGTACAGATGATCTACGATCTGAATAAAGTGAAGATGCAGCTGCAATTGATCGATAAAAAAGCAGACAAGTCTAACTTGGGAGCAGCAATCGAGAAAGCAGAAGCATTGGATCCTTCTGGATATACGGCAGACAGCTGGTCAGCAATGCAGGAGAAGCTGGCTGAGGCAAAAGAAGTATTTGCAGATGACCAAGCTGCACAAGCTGCTGTGGATGCTGCAGAAAAAGCATTGAACGAAGCAGTTGCTTCTTTAGTAGAGGTTCAGGTACCAGCTGAAGTTGACAAGACTGCGCTGTATGATCTGTTGAAAAAATATGGCGGATATTCTTCTTCAGAATATACGAGTGAGACATGGGCTCCTTTCAAAGCTGCATATGATCAAGCAAGTTCAGTTTATTTAGATGATCAGGCAACACAGCAGGAAGTAGACGATGCCTATGCACAACTGAATGAAGCTGCAATGAAGTTGGAGAAAACAAGTGATAAAGCTGATGTCGATGATGAAACGACAGAAGTACCTGGTTCTGCTGATACAGGAACGGGTTCATCACAGACACTTCCTTTCGCAGCCATCATGATTTCAATCTTGATGATCGTTATGATCCAAAAGAAAAAAGAACATTCATCAAATGAATAAGATCCGATGACGCAGAAAGATCTGTATTTGTGACAATGATCGGATAATGTAAGAAAAGAGCTGTGGTCTTGCAAGCTTGATGCTTGACAAGAGATGCAGCTCTTTTGAATGAATGTCCATCATTGTATTGGAAGCGGATTGCATCTGCAGATAAACTATGCTATGCTTCTCGATAGAGAGAAGAGGTCGTCTTATGGAAAAAAAGAAATATATCGATCATACGTTGTTAAAAGCAGATGCAAAGCAAAGCGATATCGAAACTTTATGTGCGGAAGCGAAAGAACATGATTTTGCCAGCGTGTGTGTCAACACGTATTGGGTCCCTTTGTGTGCTGAACTTTTACATGGCACAGATGTAAAAGTATGCTGTGTCGTCGGTTTTCCTTTAGGAGCTATGAGCACGAAGGCAAAAGCGTTTGAAACAGCAGAAGCTTGTGCGAACGGTGCACAGGAAATTGATATGGTGATCAATGTCGGTGAATTAAAAGCCAAACATGATGCAGCAGTCTTAGCAGATATCAAAGCGGTCGTGGAAGCCGCAAATGGAGCGTGTGTCAAAGTCATTATAGAAAACTGTTTGTTGACAAAAGAAGAGATCATCCGTGCTTGCAGGCTTTGCGTAGAGGCAAAAGCAACGTTTGTCAAGACATCGACAGGTTTTTCAACGGGCGGTGCAACGATCGAAGATGTTCAATTGATGAAAGATGCAGTTGCAGGCCATTGTAAAGTAAAAGCGGCAGGCGGTATCCGCACACCGGAAGAGATGGAAGCAATGATCGAGGCTGGTGCAGACCGCATAGGGACGAGTGCTGGTGTCCGATTGATCGAAAAATAAGCAGAGAGATTTTTCTCTGCTTTTATAATTGAAAATCACGTTTTTGATAACGAAGCCACCCGATCAAGAGCGAGATGACAAAGAGCAATAGGTAAAACGCACAGATGAAGAGTGTTTCACCATCCCACTGCAGCGTTTTGGATGGGGATAGAACTTCAAATGGACTGAAATAACAAAGCCATTGTGCCTTGGTATGCAAGAGATTGCCTAAATAACCAAGCAAGTAAGTAGTTAACAAGAAGCCGCAGCCAAGACCTGTTGTGCTTCGTTTGCTGGAAAGAGCAGCGGCTGAGAAAGTGATGGTTAAATAGAGAAAAGGAATCAAGCAGCCCGTTGCGATCTTGGGAATCAATTTGTCCAGCTGGAAGCTTTGATCACCAACGATAAAACCCAGCAGGATGCCGCCGAAGGAAGCGGCCATGCAAACGAGAAAGAGAGCAAAGAAAGCGAGCAATAACTTTGAACAAAAGATCTGTGAACGTGTCACTTCTAAAGAATACAGGAATTCAATCGTCTTATTTTTTTCTTCCTTCAACAGTAAGTTCATGCCGAAGGTGATCGCAAAGATCGAAATAACGATCAGCAGAATGTGGAAGATCATTGCGTAATAGCTGTTGTAATTGTTGATTCCTGACAGATCGCTGATGCCCATCAGCTGCAGATAGGCCTCTGGCATAAATTCTAATTTTACTTGTGCTATTTCCTGCATGGTGGAAAAAAACATCATATACATGGCCATGAAACCAAATAAAGCGAAGGCCCAGATGAGGATGGACTTTCGATGCAAACGGAATTGAAAAAGAAAAAGCGTTCCTATTTTATTCATTGGGTTCACTCCTTATAGTACTTCATGAATTCATCTTCGACAGAAAGGTTCTTGATCTCTAGCTGTGTCAGCTGCAGCCTGGCTAACTGTTGGATCAGTTCGTTGATGTCACCATCGAATTCATAGGATATTTCCGTATCATCGATCGTGCGATAAGTGACCAATTGTTTTGCGGCAAACGTAAGATCTTTCATTGCCAGATCATCGATGATTCGTCCCTCTTTGAGGATCAATACGCGGTCACAGTATTTCTGGATCTCGCTGAGATTGTGGCTGGATAAGAAAATCGTCCGTCCTTCTTTTCTTAACTGTTGCATAAGATCATAAAATTTGATCTGCATCAAAGGATCAAGACCGCTTGTCGGTTCATCTAATACAAGCAGACGGGTTTGTTTTAACAACGCTTGGATAATAGAAACTTTCTTTTTGTTTCCTAAGCTGAGGTCTTTGAATGGTTTATGTAGGTCCAATTCAAAGTATTGACTATATTCATATGCTTTTTTTATTGAAGTAGCGGATAATTTGCAAGCGAGCTGAAAAATAGAAAGGCTCGTCGATCTTTCATAAAAGCTTGTATCACTAGGCATATAACCTAAGAAAGATTTGATCACCGCACTTTCATTATCTGTTAGATGCCCGTCGATCCATATCTCGCCTTGATCTGCTCGAATCAGATCCAGCATGCAGCGGATGGTCGTTGTTTTCCCAGCTCCATTTTTGCCGACAAAACCGACGATCGTCTTTTCTTCTATTTGAAATGAAATATCATCTACTGCTAATATCTTTCCATATCGCTTGCTCAAGTGTTTTACTTCGATCATATGCATCTGTTCATCCTCCTGCATCTTGAAAAAGAGGCTTTCATAATAATTGAGTAAAGTTATCGATCTACTAACATGATACAAAACTGGATCTTTGTATTCAATAAGAAGAGAAGCATTTTGATCAAACAAGAATGAAAAAGAAGTTGTTTGTTCTTGACGTCGATGGTATTTTTTATGTAGAAGGTTTTTCATGGATGGGGGGATGTGTATCATGGAAGATATCGTTATCATCGGAGCAGGGATCGTAGGTTGTTTTTTGGCGCATGATTTATCAAAATATGATCTGAAGATCACGGTCATCGAGAAGGAAGCAGATATCGCAAATGCAACAACGATGGCAAACAGTGCGATCATCCATACCGGTTATGATCCAAAGGAAGGGACATTGAAAGCAAAGCTGAATGTGCGAGGAGCCCGCATGTATCCTTCGATCTGTAAAGAACTGCAAATTGATTATCAGCCGTGCGGCGCTTACATCGTTGCTCGAGATGAAAAAGAGTGCAGGGTGCTGCAAGAATTGAGAGAACGAGCGAAACAAAGAGGAATTGAAGCGACGATTTTATCACAAGAGGAGATTCGCAAAACGGAAGCAAATATCGCGGATCAGGTGATTCAGGCACTCAGTGTGCCGCAAACGGCGATCATTTATCCTTGGCAGTGCGCGATCGCTTTGATGGAAGAGGCCGTGCTGAATGGAACGACGGTAAAGCTGGATCAAAAAGTGGAAAGCATTGAAGAAAGTAATGGAAGTTTTATCATCCATACAGATACTGAGCAGATCTGTTCACGAATCGTGATCAATGCAGCTGGATGCGGTGCTGAAGAAATCGCAGATATGATCGAAGAAGCCCCTTTTCATATCACTTGCAAAAAAGGCGAGTATTTTGTTTTATCAAAATTAGCCAAGACCTTGGTCAATCACATCATTTACCCGGTACCTACTCAAAAAGGAAAAGGAGTATTGGCAGTGCCTACGACACATGGCAATGTCTTGTTAGGCCCAAACAATGACGTGTGCGAACCATCTGATCTGGCTGTGACAGCAAAGGGAATGGAAAGCGTTCGGCAGCAAATCAAGCAGACATTGAAAAATATCCCTTATCATGAAGTGATCCGCAGTTACTGCGGGCTTCGTCCTAGCGGAAATGATGGCGACTTTTATATTCGCTCCTCACAGAAAAATCCACATTTTATCCATGTAGGATGTATCGATTCTCCAGGATTAGCCAGTGCGCCAGCCATCAGTGAGTATGTGATCGATCAATTGATCAGACCGCTGTGTCCCTTGAAAGATAAACAAGCTTATCAAAAACGAACGGCGCCCATTGTCATGGCCGATCTTGATGAGGAAGAAAAAGCGAAACTCATTCAAGAGCAGCCGCTTTATGGAAAGATCGTTTGCAAATGTGAAGCGATATCTTATCAAGAAATCGTTGATGCTGTTCATGGGCCATGCGGTGCAAAAACGATCAAAGCAATCAAGAAACGGGTGCGTCCAGGAATGGGGAAATGTCAGGGCGGATTCTGTGAAGTAGAAGTTGCCAAGATCTTAGCAAAAGAATTGAACATTCCTTTGGCATCTGTTCGCTATGATGGAAAAGGATCCGAATTAGGTATGGAGGCAAAAGAATGAGAACAGCAGAACTTGTTATCGTTGGCGGTGGCAGTGCAGGCATGGCAGCAGCGTTGTCAGCAAAAGAAAATGGAATAACTGATATCGTGATTTTGGAGCGAGAGGAAGAGCTGGGCGGAATCTTGCAGCAATGCATTCATACAGGGTTCGGTTTACAAGTATTCAAAGAAGAACTAAGCGGACCTGCATTTGCACAGCGTTTATCAGATGAAGTATACGCAAAAGGAATAACTGTCCAATTGGAAGCGACCGTATTGTCGATCACTTCTGATCGAAAAGTAAAATATGTGAGCCCGGCAAACGGGTATGAAACGATTTTGGCAAAGAAGATCATTCTTGCATGTGGTTGTTATGAACGTAACCGAGGAGCCATTTCGATCCCTGGGACACGCGTGAAAGGGGTCTATACAGCAGGAACTGCTCAAAAGTATCTGAACATCGAAAATATTTTGGTTGGAAAACGTGTGTTTATCTTAGGCAGCGGTGACATTGGGCTGATCATGGCCAGGAGGATGACACTGGAAGGAGCAAAAGTTTTAGGGGTCGCAGAATTGATGCCATATTCCAATGGTTTGATGCGCAACATCGTGCAATGCCTGCAAGATTTTGATATCCCTTTATACCTTTCTCATACAGTGGTCAATATCTTGGGAAAACAACATGTAGAAGCTGTCACGATTGCTCAGGTGGATGAGAATCGTCAGCCAATTCCTGGAACCGAACAGACTTTTGAAGTGGATACGCTGTTGCTGTCTGTCGGTTTGATCCCAGAAACTTCTTTGGCTGTGCAAGCGGGGATCCAATTAGATCCTAAAACAAGAGGCGCAGTGGTCAATGATCATTTAGAGACCTCAACAGCGGGTATTTATGCCTGCGGCAATGCCCTGCATGTACATGATCTGGTCGATTTTGTGACGATCGAAGCAAGAGCTGCTGGAAGATATGCAGCAATCGATCTGCAAGAAAAGCAGACAGATGCAGCATACGTCGATGTCCAAAGGGGAATGGGCATCAGCTATGTTCTTCCTCAGAAGCTCAATGTCAACAGCAAAGAAGAAGTGGTCTTCTCTTTCCGCGTCAATCAACCGCATCAAAAGTGCATCATCCAATTTTTAGATGGCGAAACGGTAATTAAGACCATACAAAAAAGATATCTGCTTCCGGCAGAAATGGAACGGATCCAGCTATCGCACAATGAAATCTGCATGATCAAAAATGAATTGAAAGTACAGGTGATGGACAAATGATAAAGGAACTGGTTTGCATTACATGTCCGATGGGATGTCATTTGCAGATTGAGTGTAATGATCAGCAAGAAGTGATCCATGTGACAGGGAATCATTGCCAAAGAGGAGCTGCTTATGCAAAAAAAGAAATGACTGCACCTGAACGCATGCTCACATCGACTGTAAGAATCAAAGGGGCGATCCATCCGCTTTTGCCGGTGATGAGCGAGAAGCCGATCCCAAAAGAAAAAATGTTTGATATAATGGAAGAAATTCGCAAGGTGTGTGTACAAGCACCGATCGCTGTGCGCACGATCATTATTGAAAATGTTTGTGATACCAAAGTCAATTTGATCGCAAGCCGGACGATGGAACAAATCGAAGCGTCTGGTATCTGTCCAAATGGAAAGGAAGATGAATCATGATCTATTATTTTTCAGGAACAGGCAATTCCAAATGGATCGCCGAACAGTTAGCGATACGGTTGAATGATGCAGCGATCCCTATCTCAGGTGATCATATACAGCCAGAGGAATATCCATCAAGGATCGGCTTTGTTTTTCCGATCTATGCATGGGGCGTCAGTGAACCGATGTTTTCGTTTATCCGGGATTTTCCAAAGCAATCGTGTTTTACGTTTGCTGTGTGTACTTGTGGAGCAGATGCAGGAAAGGCGATGAAGAGCCTATGCAAAGAATATTCGCTCAACAGCTGTTACAGCATACGGATGCCGAACAATTACATCATAGGAGAGGACCTGGAATCAGAAGAAGACATTCAAAAGAAGTTTGAAGAAGCAGTGATCCGAGCTGATCAAATTGCAGCGGAAATTACTGCAGAAACAAACAGCTATCAGGTTCATGAAGGAAAATGGGCATTGCTGAAGACGAAGGTGATCCATCCTTTATTCAATCGTTATGCGCGAAATACAAAACCGTTTCACGCAGACGCAGCTTTGTGTGATGGCTGTGGCTGGTGTGCAGTCCATTGCCCTGCAAAAACGATTCAGCTGGTCGATGGCCTGCCTGTTTGGAACCAATCTTGTTATCAATGTTTGAAATGTTTGAATGGCTGTCCGAAGAAAGCAATCAATTATGGAAAGCATACGATGAATCGAAAACGTTATCGTATGGAACGCTATGTGAAGTCTTCTGCTAAATAAAGATCGACATGTATGTTTTATCTATAGAGGGGTGAAAGAAATGATCGAAAAAGAAGAAATGGAAGAAGGATTTGTCAAAAGTGTTCGTGAAATGCCTTTGCATTTGCAGGCAAAAGCAAAACGTTTATGTTGTGCGTATAATCTGACCACACCGGAACAACCAGAAGAAAGGGCAAGGATTTTACAGGAATTACTTGGTACGTGTCATCCGCAGACAAAGATTGAACCTTCGTTTCATTGTGATTATGGTTTTAATATCCATACACATGGGTTAACGGTGATCAATTATAATTGCGTGATCTTGGATACCTCAAAAGTGAGCATTGGGAAAAATGCTTTTATCGCACCAGGCGTCTGTTTGTCGTGTGCAGCTCATCCAATACTAGCACAACAGCGTTCACAAGGTATCTTGTTGTCAAAGCCGATCACATTGGAAGATAACGTATGGATCGGTGCGAATACGACCGTTTGCGGCGGTGTGACGATCGGGGAAGGAAGCGTTATTGGAGCTGGAAGCGTCGTTTTACATGATATTCCTAAAGGCGTAGTTGCTGCTGGAAATCCATGCAGGGTGATTCGTAAGATTACGAAAGAAGATCAGGTGTCAATTTCTTCCTGATCTTTTTTCTTTCCTTGAATGATTGCAGAAAATAAAAAAACATCAGCATTGCTGATGTTATTCTCAATGGCGCCTGAAACAGGACTCGAACCTGTGACCTGCCGGTTAACAGCCGGATGCTCTACCTACTGAGCTATTCAGGCATCTCGTGATTGCTCATTTATATTACCAATTTGTTTGCTGATTGTCAACATAAAATGAAAAAAAATTAAAAATTTTTGTTTTTTTTCTTATGAGGAGAAACAGAAAGCAGATGGAACTGATCGTGGTTTTGATTTTCAGGCAGATCATTCGCTTTTTTTTTAAGCTGTGGTATACTTAATACAGTACTTATCTTTTTATTATAATAGGAGTGAACAATAATGAATATTCATGAATCTGGTGAAGATTATTTAGAGACGATCTTGAAACTGCAGGAGAAGAATGGACGAGTGCGTTCAATTGATATCGCTAGAGAGCTGCAGTATTCAAAGCCGAGCGTTTCTCGTGCGATGAGTATTTTGAAGGAACGCGGATTGATCGAAATAGAAGAACGTGCGATCTCGCTAACGGAGGATGGAAAAGAAATTGCAGAAAATATTTATAGCCGTCATCAATTCTTGCAAAGATTCTTGGAAGATCTAGGCGTAGATGAACAGACAGCGGAAGAGGATGCTTGCCGTATGGAACATGTACTCAGCGAAGAAAGCTACCAACGGTTGAAACAGTTTATAGAAATGCATCGAAATAAATGAATCGGCAATCGCCGATTTTTTTTTGTTTTTGAATACGTGTTATGCTATAGTTAAAAAAAGATTGGGTGAATCATATGGAAAAAAAGAGAATTGTAGTGAAAGTAGGTTCTTCTACGATCACGCATGAAAGTGGAAGATTGAATTTGCGAAAGCTGGATCTGTTAGCGAGAGTGCTCAGTGATCTTAATAATGCAGGACATGAGGTCGTATTGGTGAGCAGCGGTGCGATTGCGGCTGGATGCGGAAAGATGCAATTTGATCAGCGGCCTCAGAAACTGAAAGAAAAACAAGCGCTGGCTGCCATTGGCCAGTGTGAACTGATGTATATCTATGATCAGATGTTTGCTCAGTATTCGCGCAAAGTGGCACAGTTATTGCTTACGAAGCGTGATCTGGAAGATGAACAGCTGAGAGAGAATGCGTTGAGCACCTTGCAAGTATTATTGGCATATCAGACGATTCCGATCATTAACGAAAATGACAGCATCGCCACGGAAGAAATTGTATATGGTGACAATGATACCCTCAGTGCGATCACAGCGCGGTTGATCCAGGCAGATCTGCTGGTCTTGTTAAGCGATATTGAAGGACTGTATGAAGAAGATCCTTCTGTTAATCCAGCAGCAAAAAAGATCGATGTAGTGACAAAGATCGATGCGCATATCTTAGCGATGGCTGGAGACAGTAATTCGAAAGTTGGCACAGGCGGCATGGTGACAAAACTGCAGGCTGCCAAGATCGCCACACAGGCAGGATGTGCCATGGTGATCGCTAGCGGCGAAGATCCAAATATCTTATATGATCTGGTGGAAGGAAAAAATAGAGGAACATTGTTTCAAGCACGGAGGTGAATAGAATGGATGAAATGAGAGAACAAGGACGATTGTGCAAACAGGCAAGCTATGCATTAGCAAAACTATCCGATGAAAAGAAAAATGAAGCATTGATGCGGATTGCGGATGTATTGTGGGAACAACGGGACAGTATCTTTCAAGCAAACAAAGAAGATGTGGATGCTGCAAGAGCCGCAGGCAGAAACGAATCATTCATTGATCGTTTATCTCTGGATGAACAACGCTTAGCCGGCATCTGTGAAGGCGTTCGGCAGGTGGCAGCATTGCCGGATCCTTGTGGGAAGGTCTTAGCACAATGGGATCGCGGAGATCTCCATTTGGTGAAGCGCAGCGTTCCTTTTGGCGTGATCGGGATCATTTACGAAGCGCGGCCCAATGTCAGCGTAGATGCAGCAGCCCTGTGTCTGAAGAGCGGGAATGCCTGTTATCTGCGTGGCAGCAGAGAGACCTTTGCCAGCAATCAGATGCTTTGTAAATGGATGCGTGAAGCCTTAAAACAGTGCGATATTGATGAAAACGGCGTTGCTTTGGTACAGGATGTCTCACATGAAGCCGCAGATGCATTCATGAAGATGCGTGAATATCTGGATCTGCTGATCCCAAGAGGAAGCGCCCGTCTGATTGCGCGTTGTGTGGAGAATGCTCGAGTGCCGATCATTGAGACAGGCAGCGGCAATTGCATCCTTTATATCGATCGAAAGGTCAATAAAGACTGGGTCATTCCGATCTTGATCAATGCCAAGTGCCAGCGTGTGAGCGTATGCAATGCTGCAGAAAGTCTGCTGATCCATAAAGATCGCTTGGATCTTATTCCGATGATCTTGCAGGCATTAAAAGCAAATGGCGTTACGATCCATGGCGATGAAACCATCTGTAGCTATGATACGGATGTGATCTTGGCTGATGAGGGCGATTATGCAAAAGAATATTTGGATTATGAGATCTCCATCAAATGCGTAGAGAGCGTGGATGAAGCGATCGATCATATCAACACGCATCATACGATGCATTCGGATGCGATCATAAGCGATGATCCGCAGGCAATTGAAGCGTTTCTGAATGGCGTAGACGCGGCGGTCGTTTATGCAAATGCTTCGACTCGTTTTTCGGATGGCTTTGAATTTGGTTTCGGGGCAGAAATCGGCATCTCGACACAAAAACTGCATGCTCGCGGACCGATGGGATTATCAGAGCTGACGACGTATAAATATCAAGTGATCGGAAAAGGGACGATACGAAAATAGGCACTGTGATCAGTGCCTCAGACCGTTGACAAAGTCGCTCTTTGAGCAGACTTTGTCATACGGTCTTTTTTAATCTCCACTTTTAAAGAGAAAACAGGCAATCTTAAGCCATCATTTATATAAAATTACCTGAAAAATGGTTGATAATCCCCACTTTT
>CASFOT010000145.1 GCA_949296305.1 uncultured Erysipelotrichaceae bacterium | reverse complement strand
GCAAGCAAAAAGATCAACAAAGGAAAGATCCACCGTTTCATTCTCATTGCGTTCACCTGTCTCAATATATGAAAAAACAGTGTCATTCATGTCTTTTGAATAACACTGTTAACGAAATAATTCCAGCAATTCTTCTCTGCTCATTCCTCTCAGCAGATTATGATCCTGTGTCGTAACGAACAGATCTGCTAGATCTTTCTTTTTCGCCTGCAGATCCTGAATGCGTTCTTCAATAGAATCTTTCATGATCAGCTGGAACACTTGTACATTGTTGTGCTGTCCGATACGGTATGCTCGATCGGTCGCTTGATTTTGTGCCGAAAGATTCCACCATGGATCGAAATGGATCACGACTTCAGCAGCTGTCAAATTCAATCCGGTTCCTCCAGCTTTCAACGAAATCAAAAAAATGGGCGTGTCATCTTTTTGAAATTGTTCTACTGTTTGATGTCGTTTTTCTTTAGGGACTGAACCAGTCAACTGATAATAACGGATCCCTTCTTTTTCCAACTCGACTGCAATCAGTTCCAGCATGGAGGTAAACGAAGAGAAAAGCAGCATCTTTTTGTTCGACCGCATGCAGCGATGGATCAGCTCCATGCACCCTTTCAACTTACTAGAAACCGTATCCACATTTTCATAGACCAAACGAGCGTCTTGGCACAATTGGCGAAGACGTGTGATCAACGCTAACACTTTAATGGTATTGGAACGCTGTTCATGCTCGTCCGTGATCTGCATGCGGATGTTCGCCGCATTTGCCAAGTAAAGTGCCCGTTCCTTTTTTTCAAACTCAAAAAACAAGGTATGTTCTTCTTTATCCGGCAATTCATTTAATACTTCTAGTTTGCTTCTTCGCAATAAAAACGGCCGTACGAGTGCTTGCAATCGTTTTGTCATCTGTTCATCTCGATCTTTGACAATTGCTTTCTCAAATATGGAAGAAAAATATGCATGTGTGTATAAATAGCCTGGCAACAGGAAATCAAAGATCGACCATAATTCCGTAAGTGTATTTTCGATCGGTGTTCCGCTTAATGCAAAGCGCTGACGTGCTTGCAAGCTTTTTACCGCTTTTGCATTCTTTGTGTTCGGATTGCTGATATACTGTGCTTCATCAAGAATCACCGTATCAAAAACAAGAGGCCGATACATGTCTAGATCCCTTTTTAAATAATCATAAGATGTAATCACCAGATCTGCATGTTTTCCTTCTTCCAAACGTTTTCGACGTTCTTCCTTATTTCCATAAATCGGAGCACAGACAAGCTTTTTGGCAAAACGTTTAGCCTCATCCTGCCAGTTCAGCAGCAACGATGCTGGGCATACGACCAAACTTTGTTTCCCTTGTGCTTGTTCGCTTCGCAGATAAGCTAAGATCTGTATCGTCTTGCCCAGACCCATATCATCAGCCAATAAACCGCCAAATCCGAAAGAGGATAATGTCTTTAGCCATTGAAATCCAATCTTTTGATAATCCCGCAGGATCTTTTCGAATTCTAAGGGCAGCACAAAAGACGGATTTGTTTGTAACAGCTGTTGTTGGCGCAAGATCGCATCCTGATCATAATGTACATGTGTCTGTTCGTTGCTGAGCACATCCAAATTATATAAACGATAACGCGGCAAAGTAAGCAATCCATCGTGCAGCTGATCTTCTTTCAGTTGAAGCTGTTCAAATAAATCATTGACCTCTTTTATTGAATCATTTTCTAATGCTACCATATCGCCATTGCGCAAGCGGTAATATTTCTTTTTACGCCGATAGCTTTTTAAAAGATCAGCAAGTTCACTTAGATCCACATCATCGCTGTTCAACTGCAGAGATAACAGATCATTTTCCATGCGGACCCCAACAGCTAAAGACAATTGGCGGGGACGCTGGATCTTACGAAGCGGGTCGCTGATAAAAATCTGGCACTGTTCTTTCAGTACGCCGGCAATTTGTTCGATTGTTTCGCTCCAATGAACGTCTTCTGTTAAATAGACAATACCGTTATCATCGACGCTTTCCGCAAAGCTCATCAAAAAATCTTTGATCGCCAGTGCTTTGAATGATACCTTTTGCTTATTTGGCGCAAAAGCTGATATATGCTTTTCATCATACACATATTCTAGTTTTGCACATAAGCGCTGTTCTTCATCGATGTCTAAATAGAGCTGTATCTCATCTTCAAATACAGAGATATCTGCTGGATCGATAGAGCCTTCCCATTCGATATACATCGAAAGGTCACTTAAGTATGATCGATAGAACTGTTGAAAATCATCTTTATCTAATATAAGTTCGCCTTCATTCAAAAGCTCTTGGTATAAACGAAGGATGCGTCCTTCTTTATCTGCGGAATATCGGTAAAATACCCGCATTTCTTCATCTATGCCATAGATCCCTCGCTGCCCTGATAGCGGGCGCAGCAAGTTCTCACCATCTTCTCCTTTTAAGCTTGTCAAAGCAACGGACCAATAAGCTGATCGTTTGTTCAGTTTCAAGTGCAGATGCAGCTGTTTTTCAACCAGGTGAACATTACAGTTTTCTCGCGGCAGACTTTGCAGCATATTTGCCAATACATCCAATGCGCGTGGATTCAGCAACACTGCCCGTTTATCTACACGTCTTGGATCATTCATGAGCAATTGACGGACAAAAAATAAGATTTGCTGGCTGGCTTCATCAAATGCATCTATACGATGGACAAAACCTAATTCATTTCCATATGCATGATACTCTTCATTTTGGATCTTTTCCAAAAGCGAAGAGAGATCACGGACAACATAAGCTCGTCTATTTTTCTCATGGATGCGCAATTCAAGCTGACAGATATCCTCATATCGTTCATTTACATTCTTCAACTCTATACATAAAATGATCGTCCCTGTTTGTTGCGGTGCCCGATGAAAGCAGATAGAATAAGAAGTTTCCTCTTG
>CASFOT010000144.1 GCA_949296305.1 uncultured Erysipelotrichaceae bacterium | reverse complement strand
GGTGAGGTCGTTGGTTCAAGTCCATTCAGGCCCACCATTGAATTTAAATATACAGATGGGGTGTTAGCTCAGCTGGGAGAGCACCTGCTTTGCACGCAGGGGGTCAGGAGTTCGATCCTCCTACGCTCCACCATAAAAGAAATAACTCGGATCATTCCGAGTTTTTTTATTTAGTCTTCCTCGTCTCGCTCAAATGAATAATATTCACCACGGAACAACGAAGAATTCTTAGTGGCATAATATTTTTGATATAACGTTAATTGATATTTGGCATCTGGCGAATATCGATCACCATAGACATAATACTGTGACAGGTTGAGAACCTCTTCTTCATCAACATAATCAATTTCGCTTTGAATTTCTGACACTTCGTAGATCGACACTTGATAATCTGCATCATGTGGATCCGAACCATTCCAAGCGGATAATTGAATAGCGATTCGTCCACCTTCACCATCTTTATATACATCGTAGATCGATATGTCGATCAGATAGCTGATATACTTTTTAGTATAGCTTTCTTCAAATTGATACGCATCATCGATGATTGACGCTTCTTTTAAAGCATCTACGATCGTTAATCGGGTATCTCGATCCACACTGCATGCGGATGTCATACATGTTAGTACAATAGCGAAACATAACCAAACTTTTTTCATTTTTCCTCCCAGACAGGATATTTAATCATAATAAAACATCCGCTTGCTCATTCCTCCATCAACGACCAGATTTGCGCCATCGATAAAATCATTTTCTTCTTCACACAAAAATAAGCAGACTTTCAAGATATCCTGCGGTTTCCCCACACGGCCGCATGGATGTTGTTTGTGGTCGATCGGACGCAGATCCTCATATGCTTTTGTTTCGATCCAGCCTGGTGTGATGGCATTGACCGTGATATTCGTATTGCTGAGAGATACACACAAGCTGTTCGTCAATGAGACGATTCCGCCTTTTGTCATGCCATATGCTTCCCAGTCTTTTTCGTTTTGATGAAACCGCGTGGAAGCAATATTGATGATTCTCCCATAAGAAAACCGTTCTTTCTGCATAACAAAATATTTACTGCATAAAAATGCCGCCCGCAGATTCGTATCCAATACTTGATCCAGTTCCTCTACCGTAATATCTTGGATTGGCTTATGAAATTGGCTGATAGCTGCATTATTGATGAGGATATCCACCGTTCCAAATTCTTCTTGTATGCGGTGAAATCCATTTTCGATCGCTTGTTCATCCTGGAGATCGATACAATATGCATGTATATGTTCGTTTTTTGTTTTTTGATCCATTCGGTCAAACAGAAATACTTCATACCCTTTTTCGCAGAAACCTTCTGCTAAACACTTACCGATCCCAGATGCTCCTCCGGTAATAAGTATACTTTTCATGAACAGCCCTCTTTTCTTGATCAATGATGTTTCAATAGAGAAAAAGCGAGGATATTGCTATCCTTCGCTTTTCATCACATCGGTTTATTTTCTTTGACATGGATGCGGTTGATCGCTTTCTGCAAAGCTACTTCGGCACGAACCATATTGATATTGCTCTCTTGCATCGCCAATCTTCGCTCCGCGCGCTCTTTCGCCTTTTTTGCTCGTTCCAGATCGATCTCATCTTCACTCTCAATTGAATCGGTCAAGATACGCAATTCATTGTTCTGAAAGTAAAGCATGCCGCCGGCAACCGCATACCGTTTACGTTCGCTCGCAGTGATGATCTCCAGTTTACTGATGGCCAGCATCGCAACGATCGGCATATGATCCGTTAAGAGACCGAATTCGCCTTCTACGCTGCGGGCGTTGACCTGCTGTGCTTCACAAGCCTTATATAAACCTCTGGGTGTGATGATCTTTACATCCATCATATTAAGCACCCATTTCTTTCGCTTTTTCTACGACATCTTCAACTGTGCCAGCAAACATAAATGCCTGTTCTGGCAAATCATCATATTTACCTGCCAAGATTTCTTTAAAGCTTCGGATCGTATCTTCTTTAGAAACATATTTTCCCGGGAATCCGGAGAATACTTCCGCAACATTAAACGGTTGTGATAAGAAGTTTCGCACACGTCGTGCACGATTGACCGTAATCTTATCCTCTTCGCTTAATTCATCCATGCCCAAAATGGCAATGATATCCTGCAGCTCTTTATATCGCTGCAACAATGTCTGTACCCCGCGTGCCACTTCATAATGCTCTTCTCCTACGACCAAAGGATCCAAGATACGTGAACTGGATTCCAACGGATCTACTGCAGGATAGATACCTAATGATGCGATTCCACGATCCAGCACGGTCTTCGCATCCAGATGCGTAAATGCCGTTGCTGGTGCCGGATCGGTCAAATCATCTGCAGGTACATAGATCGCTTGTACAGAAGTGATCGACCCATCTTTTGTCGAAGTGATCCGCTCTTGGAGGGCGCCCATTTCGGTTGCTAAGGTCGGCTGATAACCAACGGCACTCGGCATACGGCCAAGCAAAGCACTTACTTCACTGCCTGCCTGCGTAAAACGGAAAATATTATCAACGAAGAACAATACATCCTGATGTTCGACATCACGGAAATATTCTGCCATCGTCAAACCAGTCAAACCAACGCGCATCCTGGCCCCTGGTGATTCATTCATCTGCCCATAAACCAGCACGGTCTTATCCAAAACACCTGAATCATCCATTTCATGATACATGTCATTTCCTTCACGTGTACGTTCTCCGACACCGGTTACGACGCTTCGTCCGCCATGTTCAGTCGCGATATTATGGATCAATTCCTGGATAAGCACGGTCTTGCCGACACCAGCACCGCCAAACAGACCGATCTTTCCACCTTTTGCATATGGACAAAGGAGGTCGATGACCTTGATGCCGGTTTCTAGCATTTCCGCACTCGTCTGCTGCTGAGCAAAGCTAGGAGCTTCTCGATGGATCGGCATCTTCTTCACATTTGGCGCAAGAGGCTCTTTCTCATCGATTTCTCTGCCAAGCACATTGAACATGCGCCCAAGCACTTCTTCACCTACCGGCACACAGATCGGCGCTCCCTGATCGATTGCTTCCATTCCGCGTACCAATCCATCGGTAGAATCCATCGCAATACAGCGTACCCGCTCATCACCGATATGCTGTGCCACTTCAACGACCAACGGTTTCTTTCCTTCCAATGGAATTTCAATGGCATTTAATAATTTCGGCAATTCACCGCTTTCAAATAGGATATCGACAACCGGTCCAATTACTTGTACAATTTTACCTTTATTTATGCTCATATGTCCTCTCCTTCGCTACAAGGCATTCGCTCCGCCGACAATCTCTGTGATTTCTTGCGTGATTGCCGCCTGACGTGCCTGATTAAATGATAATTCTAACTGTTCTTTCAGTTCTTCTGCATTATCAGTTGCATTTTCCATTGCATTCTGTCGTGAACCTTGTTCACTGCTTTTTGTTTCCAGCCAGCAGCTATATAACATTGATTTTAAAAACTGCGGGATCAGCGTATCTAAGATCGTATCGCCGGCAGGTTCAAAGATCATGATCTGCTTGTTTGAAGAATCTGCTTCTTTTTTTTCTACTGGTAACAGCGTTTCTAAACGCGGCTCAAATGTCATTGAATTCACAAATTTTGTATATAACACCTGAATGCTTCTGATTTCTTTATTCGCATACATCTGCAGTGCCTGCTGCGCTAGCGAACCGATTTCTTCGTAACCCTCTTCATCTACGTTGTGCAGTGCATTGACCACATGATAATCACGCCGTCTCAGCCACGCGCTGCCCCGGCTGCCCAACACGATCAATCGATCGTCCGCTTTCACGGATTCTTCCAGCAATCGAAGCGTATTGGCATTATACCCGCCGCATAGCCCCATATCACTTGTGTAAACGATGATCAATGATGGTTTTCCTTCCTCATGGGTCAGATATGGATGCGTACTGTCTGAGAGACGTGCCAGGATGCTGTCAAAACTTTCTTTTAAATAGCTCGCATATTCTCTATTTTCTTCCATCCGTACCTTGCATCGTTTTAACTTGCTGGCAGCGACCAGCTGCATAGCGCGTGTGATCTTCATGGTTGAATCCACAGATCGGATACGGCTTTTGATCTCTAATTTACTAGCCATAAGACTATCCCTTCAGCACGGCAAACACTTCTTTAAATGCTTCCAAAGCTTCTTTGATCTTCTGTTCCAATTCTGGTGAGATCGCCTGCTTTTCATCTAGTTCCGCAATGATATCCGGATGCTGCTCATGCATATAAGCATGCATCTTCTTCTCATAGCGGGCAATATCTTTCACTTCCACATCTTTCAGGAATTTATGTTTTGCCGCAAACAAAGAAAGCACTTGTTCGCTGACGGTCAATGGTGAATATTGTGCTTGTTTCAGCAGCTCACTCAAACGCTCTCCATGATCCAATGTCGCTTTTGTTGCCAGATCCAGATCTGAGCCAAACTGTGCAAATGCCTGTAATTCACGATACTGTGCCAATTCCAGCTTCAAGCTGCCAGACACTTGTTTCATCGCTTTGACCTGTGCACTACTGCCGACACGTGATACGGATAAACCGCTGTCTACCGCCGGACGTACGCCGGCATTGAACAATTCGCTCTGCAAGAAGATCTGTCCATCCGTAATAGAAATGACATTGGTCGGGATATAGGCAGCAATGTCTCCTGCCTGTGTTTCAATAATCGGCAACGCCGTCAATGAACCTGCACCTAACTGGTCATTGAGTTTTGCTGCACGCTCCAGCAGGCGGGAATGCAGATAGAAGACATCCCCTGGATATGCTTCACGTCCCGGAGGCCTTCTCAATAATAAGGACATGGTACGATAGGCAACCGCATGTTTGCTTAGATCGTCATAAACGATCAGCACATCTTCTCCATTTTCCATCCATTCTTCACCGATGGCACAGCCCGCATATGGTGCAATGTATTGCAGCGGCGCTGCTTCGCTTGCAGTTGATGAAACGACCGTCGTATATTCCAATGCGTTGTTTGCCCGGAATTTTTCAACGATCTGTGCAACCGTACTGGCTTTTTGTCCGATTGCAACATAAATACACTTTACGTTCTTTCCTTTTTGATTCAAGATCGTATCGACCGCAATCGCCGTCTTGCCTGTCTGACGGTCGCCGATGATCAGCTCACGCTGCCCTTTTCCGATCGGAATCATAGAGTCAATGCATTTCAATCCGGTCTGTAACGGCTGATGCACAGACTTTCTGGTCATGACACCCGGAGCCACACGTTCCACCGGACGGAATTTTTCTGCATGAATAGGGTCGCCGCCGTCGATTGCTTGTCCCAGTGCATTGACGACCCTGCCCAGCATACAGTCGCCAACAGGCACTTCGACGATGCGGCCTGTTCGTTTTACTTCATCGCCTTCTTTGATATTCGCATCTGAACCCATGATAACAGCACCAACGTGCTCTTCCTCCAAGTTCAAAGCCATTCCATATACATTGCCTGGAAAAAGCAGCAGCTCTCCAGCCATGGCATTTTCTAATCCATATATTAAGGCGATGCCATCACCAACGGTGATGATCGTACCGGTCTCGCTTACTTCTAACGTATCATCATAGCGTTTGATCTGTTCTTTGATGATCTTGCTGATTTCTTCCGGTCTTAAGTTCACCTTTTGCCACCTCACATTTCTATAACGTTGTGTTGATTACACGTTCTTTCATCTTTTCCAGCCGTTTTGCCGCACTGTTATCCAACACTTCATCTTTGATCTTGATGCGTACGCCGGCAATCAGCTCCGGATGAATGCTTGTTCTCATTTCGATCGTTTTTCCTGTATGCTGTTCAAGCATCGCACGAAGATCTTGCAATTCATCTTTTGAAAGTGCTCTGGCACTTTGCACATATGCTACTTCAATATGATGCAGCACATGATAGTGCTGTTCAAAAACCTTTACGATATCAGAAAACTGAGAAAAACGACTTTTATCGATCAACAACATAACAAAATGGACCAAATACGGATCCTCTTGTTTCAAGATTTCTTTCAACACTTTCTTTTTTTCTTCTTTTGCAATTTTAGGGTGTTTTAAAAATAACTGAAGTTCCTCATTGCTTGAAAGTGTCTCTCCCAGTGCGGTCAGCACTTCTTTAAATTCTTTCGTTTTCCCGCATTCCTGCGCTAATTCAAAAAGCGCATCGCCATAGTTCTGTGCAACTATGCCTGCCATCTTTCTTCACCAGCTTCTTCGATAAAATCTTCCACATACTTTTTATGGGTCGATTCATCCAGTTCTTTTTCCACAATTTTCTTTGCTGCCAGAAATGCCACTTCGCTGATTTCTTCTTTCAGCTGTTCTCTAACTTTGACTTTTTCGTTTTCGATCTCCAATGCTGCTTTTTCCTTGATCGCGTTCGCATTTTCATGCGCTTTAGAAACAATTTCTCCTGCTTCTTTGCTCGCAGCACTCTTTGCACTTGCCAGCAATTTAGAAGCTTCTTCTCTCGCATTTGCCATTTTTCCTTCGTATTGTGCTTTTAATTGCTCACTCTGTTTTAAATTTTCTTTTGATTCATCCAGCTGTTCCTGAATGAATGCCTGTCTCTTTTCCAGATATTCCCGCACATACTTCCAAAAAAACTTTTTTACGATGAGAACGATCAAGAGGGTAGAGATCAATACCAACACAGCATCATATACATTGATTCTGAGGTAGTCGTCAATATTAATCATGTTATCCATTGGGTCATTACCCTCCTCAATATCGTTTTTATGCTTTTAAGAAAATCAGTAAAAGGGCGACAACTAATGCATAGATACCTGTTGTTTCCGCCAAAGCGATACCCAATACCATGATTGAACGGATCTTTCCTGCTGCTTCTGGATTACGTCCAGTTGCTTCTGCACCTTTGCTCGCCGCAATACCCTGACCGATACCAGGACCAAGACCAGCGATCATTGCAATACCAGCACCTAAACAAGCCATACCTGCTACGAATTCTTGATTAAACATTTTTTATTCCTCCTATGTTGTTATACTTCTTCACGATCGCACGATTCCCCTAGGAAATAAGATGCCAACGTAAAGAAAATGTACGTCTGCATGAATGCAGTAAAAACGTCAAAATACATGTGTAAAAATGGTGTTACCACATACAACAGCGCTGTAAACGGCAAAAATGATTTTACCAGCATATACAGCAAAGTAACGATGACCGTACCTCCCAGCATATTTCCAAATAAACGCAGTGTCAGAGATACGGGGAACGCTAAGTCGCCGATCACATTTAATGGAAACAGAAACGCCATTGGTTCACACCAACCCTTCAATTTTCCGATGATGCCATGCAATCGGATATCGGTCCCATGGATCAATACGATCATCATCAAGACCAAGACCAGATCCAGTGTTAGATTGGAAGTCGGCGATTGCAATCCCAATAAACCCAGCAAATTAGAAATGACCATCATGATCATGACTGTACCCATGAACGGAAGATACTTCCATGTCTTGTTCGTCAAGTTTGCCTTCAATACGTTCATACAAAGATCCACCAGCTGTTCAAATACAAGAACAACACCTTTGGGAGCTTCTCTTGGATCTGCCTTTTTGAATTTTGTTCCTGCCCAGCACAGCAAAACCGTCACAAAAAGACCTACGATCATCCATAACAGCACGCTCATGTGCAATTCAATCGAAAACTCGCCAATGTGGATAATCATCTCATTGGTCAAACGTCAGAATCCTCCTTTCTTTTCCAAAACGTGATTCCTTTGATGCTCAGGTTGATACATAAAAAACCCAACAGCATCAATAATATATTCAATCCAGCTTTTGCCCCTATAAACATACAGACAAAGTAGATCAAATACCGAAAAATGTATGCATTCAGCATTTTTCTTTGCACATTGCCATTTGGATCGATATGCGAGGTCGAAAACAAGATGGCAATGAACCCGCCGATGCTCAACGCTCCGCCCAGCCAGATCGCACAAACAAAAAGAAAATTTTTTGCAATCAACAGCGTTCCTGCGGACATGATCAACAAGATTCCGATCGCTACTCGAATGATCAATCGATACAGCTTATCTTCCATCGGGATCCTCCCCCGTTTCTTTGATCAAAAGATAGAAAGTGCCGCCAATGACATACGCCAAAAGGATGAACATGATCCAAGGTGCTGTCGACAACTGGTCATCTATCCATTTTCCGCATAATATCGAAACGATGCATCCTACGATCATTCGGGATGTAAATCTAGTAGCTGCTTTATTTTTCATCTATTTATTACCTTTATGTGCTCTCCTGCAAATGCAATGTCAGAAACGAATTGCTCTTTCGTTCCTTTCTTGAAAGGAAGAATAGTAAGAGCCGTTTTTCTTGGCTGGCTGCTTTTCATACTCTATCATGGTAAATGATCGATCCTTTCATTCGTTTGATATCATTCCTGAATGCAAAGATGAGCAAACACCCGTTTGAAAAAGCATCTGCGTATAACAAAAGGGATCGCTTTCTAACGATCATCGCACAATAAAAACTCATTTCTATTGCATATTATATACTTGAAACCCCCTTTTTGTAAATGTGCTGAAACATGGTATCTAGCGACATTTTAAACTTGCAGCGCTTTTGAACGTCCTCTTTTTTATTTTGTAAAACCTCCTATAATTAAGAAGAGAAAAAATGCTTTGTTGGTCTTCATGCAAAAAATTTTTTCATCAACCATGAAAGGATTTCTCTTTTCTATTCGTATGATAAGTGAAGACAGGGAAAGATTACCATCTTCAGGAGGGTATCAAATGAATAGAAGAATGAAAAAAATAGCGCTGTGTGTCGCATTGACAATCTTCATCATTGTTGCAGGATCAACTGCTCTGATGGCTTCTGAAACAACAAATCTTTCAAACTTCATCGATGTGAATAATGACGGCATCTGTGATCGATTGCAATCACAGATTACCAGTGAAGAGACTGGTGCAGACCAAACGAACCGCAATGGTCTCGGTTATGTCGATGAAGACGGAAATGGCATCTGCGATCATTATGAAGCCCGTCAGGATCATCAAGGAACAAACTACATTGATGCAAATGGGGATGGCATTTGTGACAATGCCGCAGTAAACAGTATGATGAATCGGCAATACATCCAATATCGCAGAGGAAATAACAAATAAAGTGTGGGTGAAACAGCATGCGAAGCGAACAAGAGATCAATAACGCGATCGATAAATATTCTGATATGGTTTGGCGTCTTTGTATGCTCCATTTAAAAAACCGTGCAGATACAGAAGATATCTTTCAGACTGTATTCATCAAATACGCCATGCATAATAAAGCTTTTGAAAATGATACACATGAAAAAGCATGGCTGATCCGTGTTACGATTAACGCATGCAAAGATCTGATCAAGAATTTCTTTCGCAGCAAAACAACCTCATTAGATGAGATCATGGAACAAGCAGCTTTGCCAAACGAGGATAAAAACGTTTTGGAAGCAGTGCTCTCTTTACCACAGAAATACCGAGACGTCGTTTATCTTCATTACTATGAGGGATACACTGCGTCAGAGATCGGTCAACTGCTTCACAAGAATGTCAATACGATCTATACGCTGCTCAATCGTTCCAAGCAGTTATTGCGATCAAAGCTTGGAGGTGATGAGGATGAATAAACAAATCAAACACGCATTTGATCAGATCCAGGTTGATGAAGCGATAAGAACTAGAACGAAACAGATCTTGGCACAAAAGGAAAAACGGATTAAATTATCCGCATTCTGGCGTTTAGCTCCGCTTGCTGCTTGTACGCTTCTCTTGTGTCTATGTGCCTATTGGATTTATTTTGTTCCTGTTACGACCATCAGCATCGACATCAATCCTTCCATCGAATTAGAGGTCAACCGATTTGATCAAGTGATCTCTGCAACCAGCTACAATACTGACGGCGAACTGCTGCTCGAATCATTAGACTTACAATATCAAGATGTTGAACAAGCGGTCAAAATGATCAAAGAAAACGAGACAATCACTTCCCTGCTGGCGGATGAGGAAATTTTAGATATCGTCGTTGTCAGCGGCGATAAAGAAAAAGGGACTGCTGTAATGAAAAAGATTCAATCCTGCACAGACCCTGCCCAGACATATTATGCTTATGCAACTCATCAAGAAGTTGCACCGGCTCATTCATTTGGATTATCCTATGGCAAATACAAAGCTTATGTTCAGCTCAAACAATATGATGATACGATCACGCCGCAAGACATCCAACAGATGACCATGCGTGAGATCCGCGATCAAATCAACAGTTTCTGCACCGATGAAAAAGATGTATCTGGACATGGCGCCAATAAAGGACAAGGAAAACAACAGGGGAAGACCTAATCTGTAAAAAAGGTGATATGCTGCAAAACCTAAGCATACCACCTTTTTGCTATTGACCCATTTCTAGCGTTCGTTTCACGCGTTTCAATACGTTTTTTGTTTCTTCTGCCGTTTCAATCGTAAAGCGTAAATAGAAAGAACGAATTCCTTGCTGACGATAAAAAGGAATGCGTAAAATCTGATCATCTGCTCGTTCATTCAAGATCCGCATATTACAGTTTTCATCATTATTCAACGGAAAGATCCGGCCTTTCTGATCTTTTAAATAATATCGGTTCAAACGGCACAATGAGCAATCTTTTTTTGTTCCGTCCTTGGCATATGTATTGATCACACAGACCTTTGATATCATCAAATCACGATATCCGTAAATCATCACTGCCATATCCGGCATCCCTTTTCCTTCTTGCTGAAAAGCAGCACACAAGGCTTGAATGCTCACCAAATCGTGTTCTAATGAGAGCACCATGGTAGAGATACCGCAGCTGCTCACAAAAGAAACAGCCTCTTTGTTTGTCAAATTCAACGTAGCATCTGTGATCATCCGCTTCATGCTCAACGCACCATTTTCTCCGCCCATTGCTGCATCTTGTTTCGTTTTTACGATATTTCCCTCATGGAAACCAACCGCTTCTCCTTTTGCCTGCAGCTGGTGAAACAAAGAATAGCGGTCTGTTACGATATCATGGATCCCTGCATCTTTGCATGCTTGATATTGCTGGAGCGTTTCGACACACGCGAACAGTCCTCTTGGATCAACCGCATCATGATAAGAACGATGATAGACTCCCTGCTGTCGATCCGAATGACGCCGCTCGCGCAAAGCGGATAGCTGCTCGATTGCTTTCCGACGCACATTTTTGATCTGAGCTACGTTCATAAAGCATGCATCTGAGATCCTACACGTAAAAGAATCCAATTCAAATGGCGTATCCCCTAATTGAGCAAACGCATGTTTCAATGTCTCTTCGCTCATCGGTGCCTTTTGCGCCGCTTGGACCGGTGATTCGCTGTACGCCTCGATATAAAATCCTTCTTCATCTCGGATCTCACATTGCAAAGGTTCTCCTGCCTTTGCGGCAACGTGTATGCTGACCTTTATACGACGGACATCTTGATACATTTGCTGAAGCTTCTTTTCTAATGCACGATCACTCGTCAGTTGAACGACTGCATCTTTCTCAGCCCGAACCTTACGATCGATTTCAATCACTTGATTTGCTTTTGCGCTGGATGCCAGCTTGCCATCGATATATAAGCGATTGATGATACAGCCTTCATCTTCCACTTTACCTAGGATACGAATGCCATCTCCTTGATGCAGATCCTCCTGTAAACGAATGCGGATCCGATGATTGCTCACTTTGATCACTTTCCCTAACACGACTCCTTGATGGTTTGGACGAAACGGATTCATCATCGCTCTTCCCGGTGCTTGAAAAGCATGTCCATCCGTAAAGCCGCGGCTGAATAATTTGCTAAGCGCGTGCAATTCATTTTCATCGACCGTAACGGGACGTTGCTTCATCCACGCATCGATTGCTTTTCGATACATCATGACAACTTGTGCCACATACTCCGGTTTTTTCATACGCCCTTCTATTTTTAAAGAACAGATTCCTGCATCTAGCAACATGGGCAGTTCCTTTAATGTAAAGAGGTCTCTCGGACTCAGCAGATAGCTGCCTTTCACATCGATGCGCTCATCCCCGTTTTTTGTCTGACGCCATAATTCATAACGCATGCGGCAAGGCTGTGCACATTCTCCGCGGTTACCAGATCGATCAAATAGGGTAGCGCTCATCAGACATTGGCCTGAATAGCTCAAGCACAATGCGCCATGCACAAACGCTTCCACCTCTACTCCCTGTTTTGTCAAGATACGCAATTCTTCAATCGTTGTCTCTCGAGGGACGACCACACGAGCAATGCCTAGTTTCTTTGCCGTTTCGATTCCTTGTATATTATGGATATGCATCTGCGTAGAAGCATGCAGCTCAAGATCTGGTAATTCCTGGTGAACACGATCACAAAATCCGAGGTCTTGAATCAACAAAGCATCTACATCCTGTTCATAAAGAAAACGCGCATAGGCAATCGCTTCTTCCATTTCCTGGTCATAGATCAAAGTATTCATCGTCACATAGACCTTGACACCGTAGCGATGTGCATATCGAATGGCCTCGATCATCTGATCATGATCAAAATTTGATGCAAACGCACGTGCGCCAAACGCTTCCCCGCCTAGATATACAGCATTGCAGCCTGCTTGCACAGCTGCCCGCAATGCTTCCATGCTGCCAGCCGGAGCTAATAGTTCTACTTGTTTCATCGCTTGTCCCTCCATTCTCAAAGATGATAACATACCATGCATAAATCCTCAATCGAAACCGATACGTCTGTTTCCAGTTATTCATCCAAGTAAAACTCTAATGAACCTAATGCATCGAACTGGGCATAACCTAACGTATCAGCGTAAATTCCCTGCTGGGCTAACAGATGGAAAATACGGTTATTTTCCAACAGCTGTGCTTTCAAATCATTGACTTCATCCGGTTTTGTACGAAGTTCGATCACACCATCGCCCTGTTCTTTCATACGTTTGATCGAGCACTGCAATACTTCTTCATCATACTTTTCTAAATACAGATGATGCTTTTGAAAATAGTTCTCTTCTGGTGCTTTTGTCGATGGCACTTCAATGGATGGCGCATAGATGGGCTGTGCTTCTTGTGTCGACAGCAGAAAAAATTGATAACATGTATGCGGACCATAATCGATGATATCCCCGCTGGTCGTATCTACATAAAACCAATCATCATCTAAATATACGAGATTCCATGCATGTGCACGGCTGTTGTCTCCCTGCACCAATGAATCATCGATCCATTCCCCGCTGATTGTCGTGCAGCGAAGCCCCGCTTTCTGCATCAAGTATTGATAAGCTTTGGCATAGCCTGCACAAACGCTTTCTCCTTGGAAAAAGAAACTGTCCATTTGCTGGTCACGCTCATTATTCGCATATGCCATATGTTCGATCACATAAGCATACAGATATGCTGCCCGTTCTTCCTCCTCATCCGGTGCTTTGGCAACGATCTCTTCACTAAGCGCATTCATCTGCTGTAACATGGAATCGCGTTCTTCTTCATCAAACTCATACGCAGGATAAAAGGAAAGCGATCCATCTGCATAGACACGATACTGATATTGCGTATGCACATAAAACAATTCCGGATGATCTTCTAAGATGCTGCGAAACAATAGTTGCATCTGTTCTTCATCTACATCTTGCAGAACGATTTCATCCACATAGGTGTCCATTCCAGCATACAGCAGATCATAAGAAGACTGCATGGCTGTATCCAATTGCTCATAATGAAAATTCCACTCTTGCGGTTCATATTCATAAACTTCTGGTTTGCTCTCTGCTTGCTGGATCTCTTCTTGCACTTGAACCGACGTACATCCACACATAAGAACCAAGCCGATCAGCCATCGCTTTTTCACCCATCATCACCTTCTTCTATTATTGTATTCATTCACCTAAAAGAAAAGGAGAAAACCATAAAATTTTCTCCATTATGTCTTATGATTCGAGAAATGTCATCAATGAACGATAAGAAAATTCCATATCCTCACGCCCATCCTGATATAAAGTGGTCAATTTATTCACATCTTTTTCGATCCGAGAGACATTGACCGGTTTCTTTGGACGGATCACAAACACTTTTCCTTGCTCTTCTAATTCATCGATCCGATCCATCTTCTCATTATAACGAAGCGGTGCAGTCACCAGCCGATCGACCATGCCCGGCGCATCTTTATAATGACGCCGATAAATTTTCTGAAGTGCTTCCGGCACACTGCTCTTTCGATAGCCTTTTGCTCTTGTCAAGACTAGAACCAATCGATCACAAGCAAACGGCAGATCCTCAAACAATGGCACGGCACAAGAAACGCCGCCATCGACATAGCTCTTTCCATCAATCTCAACCGGCGCACAAAGAAATGGGATACTGCTGCTGGCACGGCATACCTTTAAAAAATCCTCTTGTTCTTTTTTTTCGATAAATTCGATCTTGCCATCACTGCAATTTGTCACCCCGGCCCAAAATTGGATATCTGAGCGAGAAAAGGTATCAAAATCGAATGGAATCAATTCATTAAAGATATCTTGAAAGACAAAGTCGAAATTAAAAAAGCTTTTCTCTTTTGCTAAATGAGAAACCCCCATATAACGAGAATCACGCACATAATTCAGATTCAGCTCTGCAGCTTTCCCAATTTGGTTTGCCACATAATAAAGCCCATTTAATGAGCCAGCCGAAATCCCTACCACCTGTTTAAATTTCAGATGATGCAGCATCATCACATCCAGCACTCCGCTTGTATACACACCACGCAAAGCACCGCCTTCTAATATAAGAGCTGTTCTTTTCCCTGTCACTTTCCTGCTTCCTTTCTGTTATGAAATGACGATTGTCAAGTAGAAATATCATTTTCCTTTGATAATCGCCTATTTATTTAAATCAAGGACTTTAGACAGGAAACTTCTTTACAGAATTATCGGTGGTTGGCCACTCTGTTATTCGTGGATTGGTTACCTCAGGTCAATGGTTTCACCGCAAGTTTCATTGTCTATCGTCGTGAATCAATTCTTATGGATATAAGGATTGTC
>CASFOT010000143.1 GCA_949296305.1 uncultured Erysipelotrichaceae bacterium | reverse complement strand
AATGGCGCGCCCAGCAGGAATCGAACCCACAACCTTTTGATCCGTAGTCAAACGCTCTATCCAGTTGAGCTATGGGCGCATGATCGCCTGACTCATCATCAGTGCTCGTATATAATAGCAAACTATTTCCTTTTTTGCAAGCATTTTCTTGTTTTTCTGTTTGATTTCTTTAAAGAATCTTCAAAAACCCTCTCTTTTTAATCAAAATCTGTTCGAACAAAGCGGACACGTCCGATGATACGTACCGGCAACTCTTCAACTTCTTGTGCCGTAAAATAGCGAGCTTCCACTTTTGGATTGCTTGCTTCCAAGATCATCAGATCCTTTTTATAAATGACCCGTTTGATCGTCACTTCTTCTCCGACCATGACAAGGGCAATCTTCCCGCTTTCTATAAAATCACACTTTTGAACATAGATCAGATCACCTTCATATATATGCGCTCCCTCCATCGAATCTCCGCAGACACGCAAAAAATAATCCCCTTGTCTCGCATCTTGATCGCTCACCTCGATATATCCTTCGATCGATTCCTGAGCAAAAAGATCATAGCCTGCTTTCGCAGTGCCAAGCAGCGGTTTCATAGGACTGTCTTTCGCCAGCATCAATGAAAGGTCACAGTCCAACAGCCTTGATAAACGCTGCATCGTTTCGGCTTGCAGATGTACAGGTTCCTCACCAAGCCAGCGATAATAAGTCGAACGAGAAACACCGATCAAGCGTGCCATCGATTCATGATTTAATCCATTCTGATTTTTATAATTCAACAAAATATCTTTTAGTTTCATTCGATTTCTCCGCTTAAATTGTACTTTAATCTGGCTTATTTTGCAACAATCTTCCATTTTTTTACTTTTTTTGTCCTATAATTTTATTGATTATCGGACAGTCTCGCTATAAAATATTCACATAAAGGAGGCATTGCCATGGATGAACGACGCATTTATCTCTGTATTGATCTTAAATCATTTTATGCATCAGTTGAATGTGCAGAAAGAGGACTTGACCCCTTCCACATCAATCTGGTCGTTGCTGATCCTGCACGCGGAAAAGGAGCTATCACTTTAGCAGCGACCCCTGCTATCAAACGATATGGAGTAAAAAGCCGCGGACGTCTGTTTGAAATTCCAGACACGATCGAATACATCATCGCTCCGCCTCGCATGCAGCTCTATATGGAATATTCTGCCCGTATTTACGGTATCCTGCTGCAATTTATCGCTGCAGAAGATATTCATGTATATTCCATCGATGAAGCTTTTCTAGATATAACACCTTATTTACATCTCTATCATCTTAATGCTGCTGCATTGGCTAAACAGATCACGAATGCGATTTTCGAACAAACAAGCATCACGGCTACCGTCGGCATCGGAACAAACTTGTTTTTAGCAAAGGTCGCATTGGATATCACCGCAAAACACAGCAAAACACATATTGGCATGTTAGATGAAGCACTGTTCCGTCAAACGTTATGGCATCATCAGCCGCTGCAAGATTTTTGGATGATTGGCAATGGAAGCGTGGAACGGCTGCATCAACTAGGCATTCATGACCTTTACGATCTTGCTCATTACCCTCAAGAACCTCTTTATCAAACTTTTGGCATCAATGCTCGTTATTTGATCGATCATGCTTGGGGCATCGAACCAACAACGATCCAGCAGATCAAAAACTATGTTCCAAAAGCGAATTCGATTTCTAATTCGCAAATCCTTTTCCGCGATTATTCTTATGAAGACGCAAAACTGATCTTAAAAGAAATGGTCGATGTCAATGTCCTTTCCCTTTGTGAAAAAGAACTTGTCACCAATCACATCTCATTGATGATCGGTTATTCCAGGAAAGAAAAAAAACATGCCCATGCTTCCCGCAAGCTTACCAATTACACTGGTTCTTGCAAAACATTGACTGCAGCTTTTCTGCGTCTCTATCACCAGATCACAGACCCAGATCTTCCAATCCGGCAAATTGCCATCACTTTTGGAAATGTCAAAAAAGAGCAATTTGCACAATATTCGCTATTTGCCGATGAACAATCGGTCGAACAAGAGCGGCTGCTGCAGCAAACACTGGTCCATATCCGCAGGCGTTATGGAAAAAATGCAGTACTGAAAGGAATGAATGCATTAGATGCATCTACTCAGAAATACCGTAATGAAACCATTGGCGGACATAAAGCTTTTTAGGAGGTTTTTATGAATCATCATGAAGAACGCCCACAGATCTTTCAATCTTTTGATTCCTTAAAAGGATTTCGTCAGCTGCTCAAACAGCAGGAACGCGTGGTTGTCGAAAGGCCTTTGTTGAGTGAAGATGACCTGCAGGAATTGAATCATAAGCTATATCGCATCAAAGCAGGTATGCAGATCCAAGTAGGTTACTTGGAACAAGATACCTGTTTGAAATTACAAGGAATGGTCTCAAAAATTGACTTTGACCGAAAAACACTGCAGGTCGTGAAAAAAAAGATCCCATTTCGTTGCATCGTCTCCTTGCATGGAGACGAAATCGAAAGCGATCCTTTCTTAATTCCTTAAATGATCAACGTAGCAAGATATAAGCCATATATCCCGCATATGTACAAATCATCAGCAGCCCGATCGAACGATTCAACGTATGTTTACGGCAGATCAGCCAGTAGATGAACGTGACGACAAGAAGGAAAAGCGTATCATAAAATGCTGTCATCTCAACCGTGATTGGACGAAGCACTGCAGAAACACCTAAGATGCAGAGGACATTGAACAAATTAGAACCGATTACGTTACCCATCGCAATATCATTTTCTCCCTTCCGAGCAGCTACGATCGAAGTTACCAGCTCCGGTAAAGAAGTTCCCACAGCAACGATTGTCAAACCAATCAATGTTTCGCTCCAGCCAAGCAAGCGGGCAAGCGAAGTTGCACCCTCTACGGTTACTTGACCACCGATTGCAATTGCTGCAATTCCAATCACTAAAAAAAGCAATAATCTTACCATTGAACGTTCTTCTGGAATAACACGATCTTCTTGTTTGCTGTTTTTTAACTGCATAAGCAATGTAAGCGCGAAAAAGCACAATAAGATCAATGCCTCTGAGCGGGAAATACATTGATCGCCAAACAAGAACACAACTAAGAGAAACTCAGCTAAAAGCGACAAAGGCCAATCCCTTTTTAATAAGATGCGATCACAAACTAACGGAAAGATACAAGCGCTGCCGCCTGCGACCACCAGCAAATTAAAGACATTGGAACCTACTACATTACCAACGGCAATCGCATTTGAGCCTGCTAATGCAGCAGTAACACTGACTGCTAATTCTGGCAGCGAAGTACCGAAAGCAACGATGGTCAAACCAATGATCACCGGCGAGATCCCCAATTTTTTTGCTATGCCTGAAGCGTTATCGACAAAGGCATCTGCCCCTTTTACTAAAAAAATGAACCCGACAACGATCATCAAAATTGAATATATATATTCCATAAACACCCCTCCCGATATCTTTGATCCTGCGCTGCAGCTCTAAGCAGGATCCTTTCGTTCTTCTTTTAAATTTGCGCGATAAAAACGTATGCACAAGCGGACAAAATACCCCTGTTTCTCCGTTTTCATCCATCGAACAAATTGCCAGAGCACGATCAACCCTGCACAAAATGCACATAGCATGTCTGTAATAGAGTCATGTACCCCTGTATCATAGTGATGAATACAATCATTTTGAAAAAAGATCAGCATCATATATTCAAAAAATTCCCATAAGACTGCAACAGCGAGATCTGTAAAGATCGTAAAGAAAAGAAATAGCCTTTGTAAAGATTTTCTTTGTTGCATAGGATCCCCAGCAAGGATCATGTAAAGAACTGCCCCTGCAGAAGCAATCAGCAATCCGCTGGAAAAATGCAGGACCTTATCAAAGAATGGCAGCTGATAACCGCCAAAACAGCTTCCAATGACGGATGCAAAGAAAACAAAAACCAAATCAAGCACCCAGACTTCATCTGTCATCGAAAGAGAAAACCAGCTTAGCAACAAAGGGGCAATCCATGGTGTGATCAAAGCAACGATGCCCATTCCTGCAGCGCTCCAATTGGCATTGTAAACATGAAACAAGATGCCTGCAATCGCCACAGCGGCATAAACCATTACCAAGCCTTTCACTTTTCGCTCCATATTGAATTTCTTCATCCATTCAGCTCCTTTAATCGATTCTTTCATTAAAAGAAGAATTTCTATTATTATATACTTTTTCAGCAAATAAAACAGCAAAAGTATAAAAATATGCTTTCAAGTCCGCTGCTGCACAAAAAAATACCTCGAAGAGGTATTTTCAGACCGTTGACAAAGTCGCTCTTTGAGCAGACTTTGTCATACGGTCTTTTTTAATCTCCACTTTTAAAGAGAAAACAGGCAATCTTAAGCCATCATTTATATAAAATTACCTGAAAAATGGTTGATAATCCCCACT
>CASFOT010000142.1 GCA_949296305.1 uncultured Erysipelotrichaceae bacterium | reverse complement strand
TGGTAGCTCGTCGGGCTCATAACCCGAAGGTCGTTGGTTCAAATCCTTCTCCCGCAACCAAGATGGTCTCGTAGCTCAGTCGGTAGAGCAAAGGACTGAAAATCCTTGTGTCGTTGGTTCGATTCCGACCGAGACCACCATGTAAACAGAAAACCTGCAATCGCAGGTTTTTTTGTGTTGAATGATCTACTACGACAAGAATTTCCTTTTTTTGTAAGCGATCCTCCTTTAGTGAATATTGTGATATATTTATTACAAAACAAAAATCATCTTGTAAGGAGGATTAATTATGAGCGTACTTTTAAAACTAAGAGAATATCGAGCGCTTCCAAATTCAGAGAATGAAGTTCGAAATTATATTTTAAAAAATAGTAAAAAAGTCATATCTATGTCCGTTCAAGAGGTGGCTAAAAATAGCTATACTTCTCCAGCAACGGTTATTCGTCTTTGTAGACGTTTGGATTTAAAGGGATATGGACAATTAAAGATCGAGCTTGCTAGTGAATTGAAAGCATTCGAAAATATGAATTTAAATTTGATCGACCATACAACATTTAAGAAAAATGATTCTATAGCTGATATTGTTAATAAAATTACAGATATGAGCATTAAATCTATAGAGGAAACCAATTTGCTGCTTGATCAAGAAGTGCTGTTAAGTGTAGCAAAAAAGATCATGAAAGCAGACATAATCGATCTATACGGTGCTGGAGCCAGTAACAATGTAGCTTTTGATGCCGGTTATAAATTTATGAGAATTGGAAAAAATGTGGCTTGTTTGCATTTGGTTGATCGGCAGCGTATCCAAGCTATCAATTCAGATGCGAACCATTTTGCCATTATTATTTCCTATTCAGGAGAAACACCAGAAATTATAGAAATTGCAAATATATTGTCTAAAAATAATGTCCCTTCTGTATCGATAACGAGCAGCATTCAAAATCGGTTGATGAACATTGTGGATGATAATTTATTTGTCAGTTCACGAGAGAGTACATTTCGTAATGGAGCGATTATCTCACGAACATCTACATTATATATGTTAGATCTTTTATATGTGACATGTATCTCATTGGACTATGATGTTTCATTAAAGGCATTAGAGAAGACGTTAACTATTCAAAATACGAAATAAAATTTCATAAAAACCTCATAATCTTGAAATAAATATTTGTTGTTTTATGATAGCAGTAAGGAGGCGAAACAATGATTACATTAGCTAGAGTAGATGAAAGACTCATACATGGTCAAGTAGCATATGCATGGACAAAAGCTTATCCAAGTGACGCTATTATCGTCGTTGATGAGGAAGCAGCAAAAGACAAATTACAGCGATCATTATTAGAAATGGCTTGTCCAAGGAATATGAAATGCTTCATAGCAGATGTTACAAAGAGTGTCGAGTTATTAAAAAAATATGCGAATAAAAAAATCTTTTTAGTAACAAAACACCCAAAAACCTATTTTGAGATCATGTGTCAGGGGATTGAAATGAAGGCGATCAATGTTGGCGGTATTTATTTTAAAGAAGGAAGGGAGCAGCTGACAAATACCGTTTTTGTTGATCACGAAACGAGATCAGTCCTAAAAGAATTGCATGAAAGAGGAGTCTATTTAGATGGCAGGACTACACCATCTGATGCAGAATTAGATTTATTTACAAAACTATAATAAGAAACAATAAATAAGGAGGTTATATGAATTTAGTTTCAGCATTGTTGTTAAGTGCATTTATTGCATTACTAATTACTGAAAATTATGGATATGGCTATTGGATGATCTCACGGCCTATTTTTGCTGGACCATTGGTTGGTCTTATTTTGGGAAACATCGAAACAGGATTATATGTGGGTGCTACTGTGGAATTGATGTATATGGGTATCTTGCCAATTGGTGGTTCTGTTCCACCAAATGCACAGATTGCGGGTACTATTTCAACTGTGTTTGCAATTACTAGTGGTGATTCTTCAGTTGGTATTGCGCTTGCCATTCCAATTGGTACATTAGCTCAATTATTGATCATGCTGGCTTGGAACATTAACATTTATTTGATGCATCGGGCAGATCGATATATAGAAACAGGTAATTTCAAAGCGATCGAGCGTACACATTTGATGGGTATTCCAATCTTCTTCTGTGTATTCTTTATTTCTAGTTTCTTGGCAATATACTTTGGTTCAGATTTTGTAAAAACTTTAGTCGATGAAATGCCTGTTTGGTTAAGTGAAGGATTTACAGTTGCTTCTAAATTGTTACCAGGTGTCGGAATGGCTATGTTATTAAAGATGATGGATTTTAAAACGTACTGGTGTTTCTTCTTAGGTGGTTTTGTCCTGGTTGGTTATCTAAATCTCAATCAGACAGCCGTTAGTTTGATTGCTTTGGTTATTGCAGTTGCTGTCTATAAATTAGGTAACAAGGCAAATACAGATGACTTTGAAGATGATTTTGAAGATGAAGAAGAGGATATAACCGATACGATCGATCTGAGTTTAACAAACAAAGAATTACGGAAAACATTTGTTCGTTCATTCTTCTCGATGACTTCGATCAATTATGAACGTTACTGTTCATTAGGTTTCTGTTATGCAATGATTCCAGTTATTAAAAAGCTTTATACAAATAAAGAAGATCAAATTGCTGCTTTAAAACGACACAATGAATTCTTTAACTGTCATCCATACACAGGAAATGCGGTTATTGGTGTTACGCTTGCTTTAGAAGAACAGCGGGCACAGGGAAAAGATATTTCTGATGAAGCAATCGCCTCGACAAAAACAGCGTTGATGGGACCGTTATCTGGTATAGGAGATTCTGTTTTTAAAGCGGTGTTTATGACCATATTCGCAGCACTTGCTGCTGGATTAGCGCTTGAGGGAAATTATTTGGCACCATTTGTATTTATTATTCCTAATGTAGCATTAAATGTGATTTCAAGATGGATGTTTATCAAATATGGGCATCAAATGGGCGTATCCATCGTGTCAAAGATGAATAACGGCGATTTGCTGAATAAGTTTATCAGTGGAGCGACCATTGTAGGTATGATGGTTACAGGTGCGATGACCGTTGGTTTCGTAAGTGTTCCGATCAATATCACTTGGAACATCAGCGGCAAAGAAATTATCTTGCTGGATATTATTAACTCGATTTTACCGGGCTTATTGCCTCTATTGCTCGTACTTGCTTTCTATCAAGTATTGGTAAAGAAAAAGAAAGGAATGTATATCTGTATCTTAGCTTGTTTTGTGATTGGTATTCTAGGTTCAGTATTACAAGTGTTCTAACATATGGAAAAAAAGGAATTATTAAATCGAATTTATCATAAACTAATCGTTTCTTGTCAAGCACGTGTCGGATGGCCGATGTATGGTGCTGATATCATGGCAGCATTTGCAAAAGCTGCTGAAGAGGGAGGAGCAGCAGGGATCCGTGCAACCGGTGCTGACAATATTCAAAAAATTAAAGAGAGAGTAAATCTGCCACTTATTGGAATCAACAAGCAATTTAGTGAGTATCCAGTATATATTACACCAACGTATGAAAGTGCAAAGGAAATTTTGGACTGTGGCATTGATATCATTGCAATTGATGCAACAAGAAGAGAACGTCCCAATCATGAACAAGTAGAAACCATTGTTCAAAAAATAAGGGAACACTATCCGGATGTGCTGATCATGGGAGAGATTTCTAATTTTGAAGAAGCAAAGGCGATATTACCTATGAAGTTTGATCTCATCTCTACCACATTATCGGGCTATACAGAAGAAAGTAAAGATGTTAAATCTGTGAATATTAAATTGATTAAACAAATTAGCCAGATCACAGATACACCTATTATAGCGGAAGGAAAGATCATGAATGAAGCTGAAGCACAATTGGCGTTAGATGCCGGTGCACACAGTGTCGTCGTAGGGACTTCCATTACCCGTCCGGAAATCATTACTGCGCGATTTGTTAACTATTTGAAGGAGCATTCTCATGATGAATGAACAAGACGTAAACATTGCTGGATTGATGACTGAAACTGCTAATGAAGCCACTTCACATATTGATCAGATGAGCGCAATGGAGATTGCGAAGCTAATCAATTATGAAGATAAAAAGGTAGCTGATGCGGTTGAAAAAGAACTAGCGCATATTGCGAAAGCGATTGAAGAAATGGCAAAACGTTATCGCGATGGTGGAAGAATCATTTATATCGGTGCAGGAACGAGCGGCAGGCTTGGTGTAATGGATGCAGTGGAACTCATTCCAACGTATTCGATTCCAAAAGAACGTGCAATCGGACTCATTGCTGGTGGAGAGAAAGCGTTTCTTCATGCCGTTGAAGGAGCAGAAGATCAAATGGATCTTGGTGTTTCCGACCTAAAGAAGTTACAGTTACAAAAAGAAGATATTGTCATTGGCATTGCGGCATCTGGAAGAACACCTTATGTTATTGGTGCTCTGCAATATGCTAATGAAATTGGTGCTCTAACGATAGCGGTTGCTTGCAATAAAGAAGGAAAGATGAATCAATTGGCACAGATTGCCATTGCACCGGTAACGGGACCAGAAGTTGTTTCAGGCAGCACACGGATGAAAGCTGGAACTGCACAAAAACTGGTATTAAATATGTTGTCGACTGGAACAATGATCTTAGTTGGAAGAATTTATCAGAATTATATGGTACATGTGCAGATCAATAACCAGAAATTGGAAGAACGTGCACGTCAAATACTTGTTCATGTATTAGGTTTGTCCTATGAAAAAGCGTGTGTGTTATTGTCAAATGCCCACCAATCAGTGGCTTGTGCAATTGTAATGGAACTTGGAAATTGTGCCTATGAGATTGCTGAGCAGGCTTTACAATATAGCAAGGGAAATGTGAGAGAGGCTATCACTAGTGTTCAACGGGCATCAAAATGAGTAATCTTAAAGGATGAGGATGGATGAAGTCACCTCATCTTTTTCTTCGCTTTTGCTCTCCCAGTTTTTTCAAAGTGGCATACTATGTTATAATAACCATAAAGAATTGAGGGATTGCTATGGCGATAACGTTGGAGTTATATCAATTACGCAGTTATTTATTTTTTTGTGTTTGTGAACATTTATTGATCAAAGGCGGTTTTTCTCCTGCAAAGATCAATGAAGAGGAAGGAATCCGTCCTTATCGAGAATATGGTTGTGAAGTCAAGGGAAGAGCACAATGGCATGATGTAGATGGTGTTTATGTATTTCGTGCAGCTACGCCATTTATGCAGCCGCTTCGTCTATGCGTGGAAGCACGTTTTTTTGATCGCAAGCTAGGAAAAACACATATACGAGAGTTTATGGGGAAAATGCAGGATATATCCCAAGTTTATTTAAAAGAAGAGGATGGCCGCATTTCTCATCGTAAACCTTATCATGATCAAGGCGTATTCTTTTCAATGAACGGTTTCACACAGGAAGCAGAGGATCTGGCTGCAGCACACGGCATTCAGACGATTTCTTATGGAGCTCAGCCGATCATGGAACCGATCTATCGTTATATCGTAGACAT
>CASFOT010000141.1 GCA_949296305.1 uncultured Erysipelotrichaceae bacterium | reverse complement strand
GCAGCTTCTCAAGAAGCTTCTATGTAGGAGAAAATGTAAAAGAAGAAGATATCAAGGCAAGCTATGAGAATGGCGAGCTGAAGATCAGCTTCCCGAAAGAAGCAAAGAAATTGCCTGAGAAGAAAGTAATTTCGATTGAATGATGAAAGGCATCTTTGGATGTCTTTTTCTATAAGGAGGAAGAGGAATGTTTCTATTTAATGACGATTTTGATCTAATCAGCGAGATCATTGCCCAATGGGATCGGCACATCAAACATTTGCGACGTATCTGTATCGTGATCGGCCTGCTTTTGTTTGGAATCGGAATCTTGTGCTTGGTATTTCCGCAAGGGGTATTTGTGACAATTCAGTGGATCGGAGCTGCAGGTTTCATCTTATACGGCGTTTATCATTTGTGGACGTATTTTTGCATGCCGAGTTTTTTTCGTGAACCGCTTTTATTGATCATGGGCATCTTATGTTTGATCACTGGAATCGCTGTCATTGATCTGCCAACGATCGTTACTATGACGACCTTATCGTTTATGTTAGGAATGTTCTTATTGTTTATTGGAGCTGAAAAGCTTTCAAGGGCTAGACATTTGCGATTTTATCACTTGATGAATACGACGCCGATCATGATCAGTGCGGTATTTACGATCTTGGTTGCTGTCTTCTTCTTGCTCATGCCGACGATTTCTGTGTTGACCCTTCATTATCTGTTGGCGATTTATTTGATCGTGAGCAGTATTGCTTTGTTGATCGAGGCGTTGAGCATGCATGAGATCCGTCGATAAAACTTTATGGTTGCGACATGCAGATTTCTTCATGATGCATCTTTTTTTCTGAACATCGTTCATCTAAAATAGAGATGAATGAATGGTTGAAAGGAATGAAAAGAAAATGTATATTCAGACATACGATTCCCCTTTCGGAGAACTGTATCTTTGCAGCAACGGCAAACAATTGACGGGACTTTGGTTTGCGTCATCAAATCATTATCCTCGGACGATCTTGGAGTATGAACATGGCGAACTTGCTGTCTTTCAACAGACACGCAGTTGGCTGGACACTTATTTTTCAGGAAAAGAACCAACGTTTAAACCAGCATATCACATCGATGGCTTGACACCATTTCGTTCTCAAGTGATCGCTTGTTTAGAACAGATCCCTTATGGAAAAGTGACGACCTATCAAGCGATCGCAGCGCACATTGCCAAGCAGAAGGGAATTGCAAAAATGTCCGCTCAGGCAGTGGGTGGAGCAGTTGGCTGGAACCCGATCAGCATCATCATTCCCTGTCATCGCGTCATAGGCAAAAATGGTTCATTGACCGGTTATGGCGGCGGCCTGCAAAACAAGGTTCGTCTGCTGCACCTGGAAGGAATTGACTGCAGCGCATTTTTCATTCCGCAAAAGGGGGAAGAAAGATGAAACGATGCCGATGGTGCAATGAGAAAAATCCGACCTATGTCCGCTACCATGATGAAGAGTGGGGCGTATGGAATATGGCTGAGAACTATTTGTTTGAAATGCTTTTATTGGAATCGTTTCAAGCAGGTCTGTCTTGGGAATGCGTGTTAAATAAACGCGAGGCTTTCCGCCGTGCATATGATCAATTTGACCTTGATAAAATTTGTGCATATGAAGATGAAAAGATCCAGGAACTGATGAATGATCAAACCATCATACGCAATCGATCAAAAATTATGGCAAGCATTCATAATGCGCAGATCTTTCGTCAGATCCAACAGGAATATGGCAGCTTTCAAGCTTATTTGAATCAGTATACAAATGGAAAACAATATCATGAGATCGGTCTTGCGCAAAATGCTCTTTCTGATGCATTGTCAAAAGATTTGCGCAAGCGAGGGATGAAATATATGGGAAGCGTGACCGTCTATTCATTTCTGCAAGCGGTAGGAGTCATCGTATCGCATGAAAAGGACTGTTTTTTATACCGATGATCCTCGATCATGAATACAAGGAGAATTTCTCCTTTTTTTGTTAACAGCTTTAGTCTACTGCGATAGACTAAAGACAAAGGATGATTGGAAGAGGTGGGATGTCATGGATGAAAAATGGAAACTGCACGAAAAAGAATATGAATTCGCATGTGTTGTTTGGGAGAATGAACCAATTCCATCCGGGGAATTGGCAAAACTGTGTATGGAGCGATTGAATTGGAAGAGAACGACGACTTATACCGTATTAAAGAAGCTATGCGACCGGGGAATCTTGAAAAATGAAAATGCAGTAGTAACTGCAAACATCAAAAAAGAGATGGTCCAGAGGAAGGAAAGCAAACGCTTTATAGAAAAACTGTTTAATGATTCTCTTTCCAGTTTTGTCGTGTCTTTTGCTAAAGAACGAAAACTGAGCGAGCAGGAAATCAAAGAATTAAAAGAATGGATCGATTCTTATGAACGAGGTAACGAAAAATGAATGAGCTGTTTCTGGTCATTCTTGATCGTACGGTGATCGGCAGTTATGTCATTGTGGTCATTTTAGGACTTCGCTGTCTGCTTAAAAATATGTCAAAACGTTTTTCATATCTGCTTTGGATCTGTGCTTTTCTTGTTTTATCCATCCCGATCCAGATGACTGGTTCATACAGTCTTCAACCAGATTTAAACGGAATCACACCAAGCCTGGTTGTTGAACGTTCGCAGATTGAACAGGCGATGGACAGTTCATATGAAGGGATGAGTGTACAGAATGACGTGAAATCCCAGGAAAAGCTCCATGAACAAGGAAATCTTTCTTCTTCAGGTACCGATGCATCTGTTGATTGGTTATCAACGGCTCGTTTGATCTGGATGCTCGTTGCGTTGTCCATCATGGTTTTCAACGTTTTCCAAACAATACGTCTTAAATTTAGTTTGGCAGATGCGATACCTGAAAATCAGCAAATCTATCTGACGGATCGAACAGATGCACCTTTTGTTTTCGGTTTCTTCCGACCTCGGATCTATCTGCCGAAAAATATGGATGAACAGACGAGGCAATGTGTGCTTGCGCATGAATTTGTACACCTGCGCCGTCATGATCTCTGGATCAAAATGTTTGTTTTCACCGTTCTTTGTCTGCACTGGATGAATCCATTGGTCCATATCGCTTATCGCTGTATGATCAACGATATGGAAATGTCTTGCGATGAGGCCGCAATCGATAAACTTCAGATCTCACCACGTGTTTATGCACGATCATTATTGAATGTTGCTGCTGGTTCTCAGCAGATCTATGCCATGTGTACATTTGCGCAGGGAAACATCAAACAGCGAATCAAGCACATCATATCTTATCACCGCATAGGAAGCGGGATCGGTTTGGCTCTGGTGTGTTTGCTTCTTTGCATCAGCATCGGTCTGTTGGTAATGCCGAATAGAAGTTATAAAGCACCTTCAAGCACAAGTGAAGGGCTTCAGCAGATTTTTGCGCATTCGATCAATGAAAGACAGGATTATCAAGAAATTTTGCCATATCTGGACTTTTCTGATTTTTATGAACTCGATGATCGAAACGTGGATACTCAAGAAAAACAGACAGGTGAGACACCGATCGAACATCGTTTGACCATGCATTTGCACTTCATGCAGGCAGAGCACATTCAAAATGTAACCGATCTTCCTTGTGATCCGCTTGTTTATAATGCAAGTGTTCTCTTTGCTCTGGATCCGCTCTTGACAAAAGTAGATTATGTGGTGGAGAAAAATGATCAGGTTTATCAAATTGGCTATTATTATCCGAATACTGAATTAGGATATGAAGCTTGTGAGGATGCTGCAGCTTATGCAAACCGGGTCAATGAAATCTGCCAAATCTTTGAAACATGTGAAAAAAATGCCTATATGGATAAAAAAGACGTCTATCAATTGATGCAAACATATCTGCCGTTGGGCGATCATGCTGAGATCAACAGCGTTTCAATATATCCTTCGCAAGATCAAACGATTACCTATTCCTATACTTTTGCACAGGAAGATGACACGACACAAGATGTTTCTGAATGCCCGCACGTAAATCTTACTTTTTCAAATAAAGGATTAACCGGATATACATGTAAATATTATGAGAGTGACCAGAATCGTGAAAATTTGTTAGATGAGAAACAGGCACAGGAGATGGTCGACCACTTCACCCAGGACTATCGTCAAGATTTTTCTGCGATCCATTTTGAAAAAAAGGATGTTGAAACGAATCATCTGTTTTGGAAGGGACATTATGAAACATGGACAGCTCCTGGAGAAGACGGTATGAGCGTAATCGTTGTTGATCTAAAAGAAGGTGGAATCGCTGAAGCGTATTTCGGATAATTGAAAGGATGAAATGTCCCCCACATCCGTAAATGCAGTTAGCAGATAACTGCATTTTTTTATGATTTTTCATTGATTCTGAAGCAAAGATGAAAGAAACTGTTTCAAGTGAACAAAAGTATGATACAATATGTCTGTTCATTGAAGGAGATGTATTGATTTTGCTTTGGTGAGAACAGAGGTTGCAAAAAGAATC
>CASFOT010000140.1 GCA_949296305.1 uncultured Erysipelotrichaceae bacterium | reverse complement strand
CGGTGATATCCGTTTTCATCGCCATATCACTTCTGGATGCAAAGACCGGTGACGTAAACATATCCTCAAATACTGTGTCAAACAAATCATTCGTTCTTGGGAAGAATTTCATATCCATTACCTCCATTCATATCCTTTACTACTTTTCGCAGTTTGATGAAACCTTTCCATCAGGTATCCCTGATTACAGTTTCTATTATAGAACAGTTTTTAGCACTGTAAATAGGAGAGTGCTAAAAATGGACATTCTTCCCTTCTCTGTCTACTTGTTTCATTCTTTTACATCGCTCTGATTCATGCGAATAAACACACTTTTTGTCTGTGACCATAAAAAAGTGATGACATCAAATAAAAATTTTCGTTCTTCATTGCTCATCGTAGTCAATTCACGGATTCCATTGATGCCTTGTCGAAATCCTACGGACGAAAAATCAGTGATCTGCCGAATCTCCAAACGATCCAGTACATGAAACATGACATCAATGTACAGCTTTCGATGTTCATCATCTTTGCTCATCAATATTTGATCGATCGTTTCTTGTATTTGATCGCTTTTTCCGCTCCAATGATCTGCCTTTACAAATCCGCTTGCTTCCACATTCCAATGAAAGGCGTCATGCTGAGCCAATCCGCTTCCAACTGCATCAATGACCGTTACAGCTTCTTTATGATCAAGAAGACGTCCAATGATCGTATCTTTAGGAACGTATGACTGAATGCGATCAATAATGAATGAAAGATCGAACTGCTCATAAAAAGATGGTCGAAATCCTGGACCGTCAAAGTTATATACTTTTGTGATCGATTGCTGCAATTGCTTGTCTCGCATCGCGGCGTACATGGCCAAATTGCCGCCTTTTGAATGCCCTCCTAAGTACAAAGAGGCCTTTTTCGGTCGTTTATGTCCCCACACATTCTTGCGCATAAAATATGCATCATAGATTTCCCTTGCATATTTCCAAGCTAACTGATGTGAGGGAACTTCATCCTGATAAGTCATTTTCATATCTTCTTTCCAACCGATCATGCTGCTGTCAGTTCCGCGATAAGCAATAAACAAAGAACCATCTTCTAAACGAAAAGTTACTGCTGCAAATTGGATTTCTTGTACCTCATCAAAAACATTTTGATACGCCAGCAATTCTACATTTTCGTAACGAGCTGTATTTCTGAGTTTTTTTACTAATTGAGGCAAATGCAAAGAATATGCATATTTTAAAGTGAAATCCGTTCCTGTATTTTCTTGAAAAAAACGTACGCAAGCTTGTGATAAAGAGATAGGTGCATCAACGATTCCATCCCAATCCATATAAGCTAATTCAGAAAAGATCAAGGCATCGATTTCTTGAAAAGGACATTTTGAAAAAGAAAGATCCTTACGTAATGTAATATAGTCCAAAAGATTCAACATGTGTGCTCCTCCTTTGTTCAAAAGTATATCATTGTCCAAGTTCTTGGTAAACAGATAAAACAATTCGCTGATTTCAGATCACATATCGATCTCAACATTCGTCTCTTTTTTACAATTCTAAACAAAAAAGGATGGATCCGTACGGAAACCCATCGATCGTTGTTCAACCTTATGGGTTCAGGACATTTCGCATCCATCCTTCTTGTAATACATCACTAACTATTTATAGATCCGTTTATTTCTTTTCGTTCGTAATTGCGGCTTGAGCTGCTGCCAAACGTGCGATCGGCACACGGAATGGTGAACAAGACACATAGTTCAAGCCGACACGATGGCAGAAATCAATACTTGCTGGATCGCCGCCGTGCTCGCCGCAAATACCTAATTTGATGTTCGGACGAGTGCTGCGGCCTGCTTTAGCAGCCATCTGAATCAGTTTGCCAACACCTTTTTGATCAAGGTGAGCAAACGGATCACTTTCAAAGATCTTCTTCTCATAGTAATCGGACAAGAAACCACCTGCGTCATCACGTGAGAATCCAAACGTCATCTGAGTTAAATCGTTTGTTCCAAAAGAGAAGAATTCAGCTTCTTCTGCAATTTCATCCGCTAACAGAGCGGCTCTAGGAATTTCAATCATCGTTCCTACATGATATTCCATTTCCATATTGTTTGCTGCAATGATCTTATCAGCGGTATCAACAACGATTTTCTTGACAAAGCTCAATTCCGCTTTATCGCCAACAAGCGGAATCATGATCTCTGGTACCATATTCCATTCTGGATGACGTTTTTGTACATTGATTGCAGCCTCGATTACTGCAGTTGTCTGCATTTCTGCGATTTCTGGGTAAGAGATTGCCAGACGGCATCCACGATGTCCCATCATCGGGTTAAACTCATGCAGGCTTGTAACGATGCTTCGGAGATCATCCGCTTCCATACCCATCTCATCTGCCAGATCAACGATATCTGCATCATTATTTGGCAGGAATTCATGCAGAGGCGGATCCAAATAACGTATCGTTACCGGCATGCCTTCCATTGCTTCGTAGATACCTTCAAAATCACCGCGCTGCATTGGCAATAATTTATCCAATGCACGTTTTCTTTGTTCTGTCGTCTTCGATACGATCATCTCACGAACGGCTTTGATACGATCACCCTCAAAGAACATATGTTCAGTACGTACCAACCCAATTCCTTCTGCGCCGAATTTTACGGCCTGAGCTGCATCTCTTGGTGTGTCTGCATTTGTACGAATCTTCAATGTACGGCGGTCATCTGCCCACTTCATAAAGCGTTCAAAGTTACCGCTGATTGCTGCTGGAACCGTATTAATTGCCTGTCCATATACATTACCTGTGGAACCATCCAAAGAAATCCATTCACCGCGGCTGTAGTTCTTTCCATTAACCGTGAAATAGCCTTCTTCCTCATGCATATCGATATCTCCGCAACCAGATACACAACAAGCACCCATACCACGAGCAACAACGGCTGCATGGCTCGTCATACCGCCGCGAACTGTCAAGATTCCTTCTGACACATGCATACCTTCGATATCTTCTGGTGAAGTTTCCAAACGAACCAAGATAACTTTATTTCCTTTAGCTGTTTCCTCAATTGCTTCTTCAGCAGAGAAAACGATCTGTCCGCAAGCTGCACCTGGTGAAGCTGGTAAAGCTGTTGCAATCGGTGTAGCAGCTTTTAATTCATTCGTATCAAACATTGGATGTAATAAAGAATCCAGCTGTTTAGGTTCGACCATCATCAATGCTTCATCGACCGTCACTTTGCCTTCATCGACCATATCACAAGCAATCTGCAAAGCTGCCGCTGCAGTACGTTTTCCGTTACGTGTCTGCAGCATGAACAGTTTTCCTTTTTCGATCGTGAATTCCATATCCTGCATATTGCGATAGTGATTTTCCAAAATGCCGCAGATTTCAACAAATTTGTCATATGCCTGAGGAGCTACATCTTTTAATTGATCGATATGCTGTGGCGTACGGATACCTGCAACGACATCCTCACCTTGCGCATTCATCAAGAACTCGCCATATAATTTATTTTCTCCCGTAGAAGGATTACGTGTAAATGCAACACCCGTACCACAATCATTACCCATATTGCCGAATACCATCATCTGTACATTTACAGCTGTTCCCCAGCTGCTCGGAATATCATTCATTTTACGATAATAGATTGCACGCGGATTATTCCATGAACGGAATACTGCTTCGATTGCCCCAAAGAGCTGTGTGCGCGGATCACTAGGGAATGGTTCTTTCAGTTCTTCTTCATAGAATTTCTTGAAAAGAACAACCAGTTTCTTCATGTCTTCTGCATCCAGGTCTAAGTCATCGCTGATTCCTTTTTCTTTTTTCACTTCGTCGATGATTTCTTCAAAACGAGCTTTATTCAAGCCCATAACGACATCTGCATACATCTGGATGAAACGGCGGTAAGAATCATAAGCAAAACGCGCATTTCCTGTAAGTTTTTCTACGCCTGCTACTACCTCATCATTTAAGCCAAGATTTAATATTGTATCCATCATACCTGGCATAGATGCACGAGCACCACTGCGAACAGAAACGAGAAGCGGATTATTCACATCACCAAATTTCTTTTCTGCTTGGGCTTCTAATTTTGCAAGATACGTCTCGATCTCTGCACAAATCTCTTCATTGATGGTTTCGCCATCTTCATAATACTGGTTGCATGCTTCTGTTGTAATTGTAAAACCATATGGAACCGGCATGCCCAGTCTGCTCATTTCTGCGAGGTTTGCACCTTTTCCTCCCAGAAGTTCGCGCATCGACTCATTGCCTTCTGCAAAGAGATACACGAATTTTTTACTCATACTGAATCCTCCTTAATACCTTGTAATCGTTTTCATAATTCGATGAATCTATTATAATACAAATTCTATAGTTTTCATAGCTTTTTCAGAAAGAAAGGATGTGAAATGTTTCACATCCTGATCATTCTCGATTAAAGGCTTCAATAATCATCTCCACGACTGTTTCTTTGTCGAATTTACCAGTATTGATGCAAAGATCATAATTCTCTGCTTTCCCCCAAATCCGATCGGTATAATACTGGTAGTAATTGCTGCGGCGCTTATCGACCTTACGAAGCATGTTCTCATCCGCATCTTCTACGTGATATTCATCGATGACACGACGAAGACGTTCATCCATATCTGCACATAGATAGATGTTCAACACATCATCGCGGTCTTCCAGCACATAATCTGCACAACGACCGACGATCACACAAGGACCTTCGTTTGCTACTTGCTCTACGATGTTTGCTTGAACCAGATACAGCTGATCATTGATGGAATACTCATAGATCCCTCCTGCAGGGGAACCAAGCGCATAGCCGATTGCACCAAGCACCTGATACATCCGGCCCGTCTCTTCTCCTTCACTCTTAAATACGCGCTCATCGATTCCGCTATTTTTGCTTGCCAATTCGATCAGCTCTTTATCATAAAATGGAATGTTCAAGCGTTCGGCGAGTAATTTCCCGATCTCTCTACCTCCACTTCCAAATTGTCTCGAAATTGTTATGATCTTTTTCTTCATTAGGATCCCTCCTTTTTCAATCTTATTATACATCATTTTTATGTTTTTCAAAACAAAATGAAAACGTTTCCTATTTCTATTTCTTTTTTCCGTGACGTAACATTTCCAGCTGCTGCATGCGTCTGCGAACCTTCTCTTCGCTCCCATATCCCTTGGGTTCATAATAGCGATGACCTTGCAAAGAAGAAGGCAGACATTCCATATCAGTAATCGCATTTTCTTCATCATGTGCATAACGATAGCCTTCCCCATAATGCAATTCTCTCATCAAATTTGTAACTGCATTGCGAATCTGCAATGGGACTGGCTCCTTCATGGTCGCATAGGCATCTTTCTTTGCACGTTCATAAGCAGCATACACTGCATTTGATTTTGGAGCCAAGCTAAGATAAATGACCGCATGTGTCAAATGTACGTTGCACTCCGGCATCCCTAAATAATGACAAGCCTGATAAACCGCGATGCAAATTTCCAACGCCCGGCTGTCAGCCATGCCGATATCTTCACTTGCAAAACGAACCAGACGCCGCGCAATATACAAAGGATCTTCACCAGCTTCCAGCATGCGTGCCAGCCAATAAATGGACGCCTGCGTATCACTATTACGCATCGATTTGTGCAGTGCACTGATCAAATTATAATGTTCCTCCCCTTTTTTGTCATAAAGAAAAGATTTTCTGCTCGTGCATTGCTCGATCAATTCCCTGCTGACAAACAGATTTCCCTCTTTTTCAACTGCATTAAATACGACCATTTCCAATGTATTCAAAGCCGTCCGCGCATCTCCGCTGCTGAATGACGCAATCATCTCCAGACATCCATCTTCCAAAACAATCGATTGATCACCAAAACCATCCTCTGATTCGATTGCACGCCGCAAAAGAGAACAAAGCGCTGTTTCATCCAACGCTTTCAAAACAAACACTTTACAGCGTGATAACAATGCTGAATTGATTTCAAAAGAAGGATTTTCTGTCGTTGCGCCAATTAGAACAATGCTGCCATTTTCCACATAAGGCAAAAAAGCGTCTTGCTGAGCTTTATTAAAACGATGGATCTCATCAACAAACACAATTGTCCGTTCATGGTTTTTTGCTGCTTCTTGTGCTTGTTTCATCACCGTGCGGATTTCTTTGATTCCGCTGGTAACCGCACTGAAATTGATAAAAGCTGCTTTTGTCTGATTTGCTATGATCCGAGCCAATGTTGTTTTTCCTACTCCCGGGGGTCCCCAAAAGATCATCGATGGAACCAAATCATTTTCTATCAGCTGACGAAGGATCTTCCCTTTTCCTAACAGATGCTGCTGTCCTGCATATTCTGCTAAACTTTTAGGACGCATCCGATTTGCCAGCGGTTCATTGATCTGCGCATTAAATAATCTACCTTGTTCCATAGCTATCACCTTGATTTCATCATACCACATTTTCAAAACACGGTAGACAACAAACCTTCTCTTCAGCACATGAACACAAAAAAAAGCTGTCATTGATCGACAGCTAACATGCACGGATCTTTCCGCAAACCGGATAGTTCGGGCATGATTCATTACAAGCATTTTCCACGACTTTTCGTAGTGCCTGCGGTACCATTGCCGTGATTTCGTCATCATCATAACCAACGACCATGTTTTTTTCAGAAATCATGATCGGACGTTTTAAAATCGAAGGACTCTTTTTAACGATTTCTACCAAACGAGAAACTGATAGATCATCAATATCACAGTCGAGCTGTTGAAATGCCTTTGATCGGACAGAAATGATATCCTCCGTACCATTCTCACAGCGTGATAACAAGTATTTGATTTCATCTTCCTTCAACATCGTCGTAAAAATATTTTTTTCAACAAAAGGAAGCTGATTATCTTTCAACCATTGCTTTGCTTTACGGCAGCTTGCACATCCGGGAGAAGTATATAAAATGATCATTGCTCACATCACACTCCTTTGCTTTTTTTATTATAACCTATTCATATCATAAAAGGTATCATTTTTTACACTTGCAAACATCAACATTTCGTTATATCATGTAAATGAATTTGCTGTGACAAAGAAATAGTAATTGCTTTCTCCCTTCCTTAGAGAATCTGTGGCTGGTGGAAACAGATGAACAGAAAGTGATGAAATGGGACTTTTGAGCAGATTCCGGTTGCCCCGATACAGCTTGAGTGATCACTGAATAGTGATAAGCTGGGTGGTACCGCGTATCTGATTACGTCCCTGTTACAGGGCTTTTTTTATTTTAGGAGGAAATATTATGCAGACGATGTTAAGCGGCATCAAGCCGACCGGTCGTTTGACACTGGGTAATTATATTGGTGCCATTCGACAATTCGTAGAGTATCAAGATGAATATGAAATGTATATCTTCATCGCAAATTTGCATGCGATCACGGTAGCAGAAGATCCGGCAGAATTAAAACGAAATACCAAAGACCTGATCGCTCTGTATCTAGCATGCGGTCTGGACCCCAAAAAAGTGACATTATTCTTGCAAAGCGATGTGCATCAGCATGCAGAATTAGGATGGATCCTCACCTGCCATACCTATATGGGCGAACTGCAGCGCATGACGCAATACAAAGACAAGACTGCTAAAGGAGAGACGGGAATCACTGCAGGTTTATTCACCTATCCTTGTCTGATGGCTGCCGACATCCTGATGTATGATGCTGATTATGTCCCAGTAGGAGTCGACCAAAAACAGCACGTCGAATTAGCGCGGGACATTGCGGAACGATTCAACAACCGTTATGGAGAAACCTTCCGTATTCCACAGCCATTGACATCTAAAGTAGGAGCAAAGATCTATTCATTGCAGAATCCGACCAAAAAGATGAGCAAATCAGAGACCAATCCAAAAGGCACCATCGATTTGTTAGATGATCCGGCACAGGCACGAAACAAGATAAAATCCGCTGTCACTGATTCACTTGGGATCATTCAATATGATCCGATCGAGCAGCCTGGCATTTCAAACCTGTTAACGATCTTATCCTCATTAAACGGAGAAGCCATCGAATCGATCGTGCAGCGCTATCAAGGAAAAGGGTATGGAGAATTAAAAAAAGAAGTCGGCGATGTGGTCTATCAATTTCTGAGCAATCTTCAAGAACGTTATCGTGCAATCATGGCCAGCGGCCAAATTGACGCCATATTAAAAGAAGGAAGCGAAAAAGCAAGCTGGATCGCAGAAAAGAAAATACGAAAAGTCAAGAAAAAAATCGGCTTCCAAATTGTTAAATAACTCATAAAAATAGAGGGCATGATTCTTCACATCAATGAAGACATGTCCTCTTTTCTCGTTCTATGAATGATCGAATGATCAAAAAATAATAAAATACGCTAAAACAACGATTCCTAAGATGATTCGATAATAACCGAAGATCTTGAAGTCATGTTTCTTGATATAAGCCATCAGGAAACGAATCACTAGCACAGAAACGATAAATGCCGTCAACATACCAATCAGCAAGATCAGCAATTCCATCGAACTAAATGCAAAGCCAAACTTCACCAATTTCAAAAGGCTGGCTCCAAACATGACCGGAATTGCTAAGAAAAAGGTAAATTCTGCGGCAATCGTCCGGCTAACACCGATCAACAATCCACCGATGATAGTTGCACCAGAACGCGAAGTTCCTGGAAAAATTGCAGCGATCAGCTGAAAGATTCCGATGATCAAAGCATCCCGATACGTAATTTGGGAAAGTGCCTGGATACGCGGACGATGATATCGATTACGATTTTCCAAAAACAGAAAAGCAGCACCGACAACAATCAGCATGATTGCGACAACAATCGAATTATAAAGATGCTCGTTGAGCCAGTCGTCTAACAGCAAACCAACGATTGCTGCCGGGATGCAAGCGACAATGATCTTAAACCACAATGTAAAGATATCATATCGCAGCAATGGACGATTCTTGTTTGTAAAATTAAATGGAAATAGCTTGTTCCAATACAGCAATACGACGGCCAAGATCGCACCTAGCTGAACGACAACCAAGAACACCTGCCAAAAATTCTGAGTGACATTCATCGGTATGATCTCTTCCAATAAGATCATATGCCCAGTTGAGCTGATTGGCAGCCATTCCGTGATGCCTTCCACGATACCATATAAGATTGATTTTAGAATTTCAATGATATTCACGCTGTTTCTCCTTTCTCCAGGATTTCATGCACCATCTCTTTAAAGATGCGTCCTCGTTCTTCATAATTACGGAATTGATCAAAGCTGGAACAAGCAGGTGACAACAAGATCACATCGCCAGCCTGTGCCTGTGCGTATGCCTCATCTAACGCTTCTTTCATCGTGATACGACAGATACAGTTTGTAAAGATCTGTTGAAATTGTTCCCTTGTTTCGCCAAAAGAAACACAGAGCTTTACGCGATCATCAAACTGTTTCAGATCATCAAAAGGAATCCCTTTATCATGACCGCCTGCTAACAGAATGATGTTTTTAGAAAAAGAAGACAAAGCTGCCGCAACAGCATGGGTGTTTGTTGCTTTAGAGTCATTATAAAAACGAATGCCTTGTTTTTCACCGATATACTCCAAACGGTGTTCAACCGACGTAAAGGTTGCACAAACTGTTTGAATATCCTCTATTGACACACCCATACGGTAAGCCATGCAGGCAGCGATCATTGCATTGCATACATTATAATCGCCGACGATCTTTAACGTATCGATCGAAAATAACGGGATATCTCTCAACCAGACCTTGCCATCTTCACAATAAAGATCGACATCTTTTCTTTTCATCGAAAAATCAATGACCTCACAAGGAATATCCTGTGCATATTGCATGATGAGAGGATCATCAACATTCCGCAAGAACCAGTCATCTTTTTCACAGCTTTGATAGATCCTCATCTTGCTGGTATAATACGATTCAACACTATCCATATAATCCAGATGATCCGGTGCTAAATTACATACAACACTGACGATCGGTCGAAAACGCTCCATGCCTAGCAATTGAAAATTGCTCAGCTCTAAGGCAACATCTTTTTCCTCCGCTTCGTATTGTTGGGCAAGCTCACAAAGCGGAAAGCCGATATTTCCTGCGACCAATCCATTACCTTTGCGCTTGAGCATTTCATAAAGCAGCGAAGTGATCGTTGTTTTTCCATTTGTACCTGTAACGGCTCCATATTGAAATTTCTTCGCGAATCGATAAGCAATCTCTACTTCTGTATAAATAGGTACTTGCTTTTCAACAAAAGCTGCAACGATCGGAACAAAATATGGAATGCCCGGATTCTTAACGATAAATATCCATTCTTTTTCTTTCAGCCAATCCGGATGTCCTCCATCGACCACTTGGATCCCCAAAGCTTCTAATGTTTCCTTTTCTTTCAATTTCTGACTGTCTGTCAATGTAACTTTATAACCATGCTTTAATAATAGTTTTGCTGCAGCGATTCCGCTTCTTGCAGCACCTAAGACCAATACTTCTGCCATCTTACATCACCCCCAGCAGCAAACCAATGAGCGCCAATAAAAAGCCGACTCCCCAAAACATAGAAACCACTTTTGTCTCTTTCATTCCGCACATTTCAAAATGATGATGAATCGGCGCCATCTTAAACACGCGTCTTCCCGTTCGTTTAAAATGGGTAACTTGAATGACAACCGACAGCACTTCGATCAAGAAAACACCGCCGATAATGATCAACAGCAATTCTTGCTTGGTGACCATAGCAACCGCAGCCAATAAACCGCCTAAAGCAAGCGAACCTGTATCGCCCATAAAAATCTTTGCCGGATGCAAATTAAAGAATAGATAACCGACCAATGCACCGATGACACAGATCAACAACAATGCGAGCGAACGATTTCCCTGCAGTAAACTGAACACAACATACGGAAAAAACGCAACAATGCTTACACCTGCGCACAATCCATCTAATCCATCGGTCAGATTGACCGCATTGCTCTCTGCCGTAAACATGATAAATACAAGAAAGAAATACAACCATCCTAAATCAAAACGGCAATCGATCAAAGGAATGACAATTTCTGTAGAAGCGCTTGTCCGATACAACAAGAAGAAGATGACAGCCAATATCGACTGCATGGCAAATTTAACGGACGGCTTTAATCCCTCATTATTCTTCTTTACAACAATAAGATAATCATCAATAAATCCGATCAATCCATAGCCGAGATATGCTAGGATAACGATCTGTATGCTGTTTTGCTGCAAAGCATCAAAACGTAAAAAAGAAAACACCACGATCGGCACTAAGATGAATATGATCCCACCCATCGTCGGTGTACCATTTTTCACCTTATGTGAAGCCAAACCTTCTTCTCTCTCTGTCTGACCAAATTTGATCTTATGTAAGTAGCGGATCACGCTCGGCATAATAAGCAATGTTACCGCCAGCGTAACCAAAAAAGCTACCATATAGTCTAACTGCATCACGCATGTTCCTCCTTTTCCCTGAGCATATAGCAAAGGAGCGCTTCATCGTCAAACGGATATGCTTGTTCGCCAATCATCTGCCAACGTTCATCACCTTTACCAACAACGAGTATTATATCATCATTCCTGCTGTTTTTCACTGCAAATTTAATTGCATATGCCCGTTGCTCAAAAATCATGACATTCTGTCTTATATGTGAGCACATCATTGCAAAAATCTGAGACAATGGCTCATTTCTAGGATTATCACTTGTAAAGATGCATAGATCACTGTTTATGCTTGCAATATTTCCCATCTGTGCACGTTTCTCTTGATCCCTTTCTCCGCCGCAACCGATCACAGTGATGATCCGTTCATGGGGAAAAGAGCGTACACTGGCAAATAATGCGCCACATGCACTCGCAGTATGCGCATAATCGATAAATACATAAGGATGTTTCCACACCCTTTGAAGCCTTCCTTTCAAAGGATTTAAATTTTTAATTGCTTGTTTGATTGCTTCGTTGCTCATTCCATATAAAGAACATAGCGTAATGACCGCAGTCAGATTTAACGTTTGAAATTGACCGCAGATATTTGTTTGATATGCTTGTTTATTTACATAGAAACGAAGGCCGTCAGCATCTGCATGCACATCATGCAGCCAGAAATGTGCGAGCTGCGTTCCATAAGTCACGCACTCTCCATCAACTAAATGATAAATTGGGCGCAAGAATGGATCGTCATGATTTACCAAGATCTTCCCGCCTTTTTTCACATAAGTGCGCAACGCATATTTTGTGTAACGATAATGTGCCTCGCATCGATGATAATCCAGATGATCCCGATAAACATTTGTAAAAACAATATAATCATAACGCATCAAACGAATGCGTTTTTGAGCAATCGCATGAGAGCTGACTTCCATGATAAAACAACGAATCCCAAACATCTTGCCTTTTTCGATCAAACGAACCAGTTCACAGACATCTGGTGTCGTATTCGCAATCTCTTCTTCAAAATCGGCAGACAGCACCCGATGCGTACCGATCCACATACACGGCAATTGGCTGGACAAGCACTGATAAAGAAAATACGCCGTGCTGGACTTGCCATTGGTCCCGGTAATGCCAATACACAATAGATCCTCACAAAAAGAAGGATAACAAAATCGCAAAAGAACATCCATTGCCCATTCGATGTCTTTGACGACATACACGTGCTCTTCCGCCAGATCCATTGTTTCACACAAAACAACAGCCCCTTTTTCTAAGGCCTGCCGGCAATAGCATTTTGCACGTTCATTACGGATGATAAAGACCCAATCTCGCGCGATCCAGCGGCTATCTTCATGAATTCCTTGAATGATCCGATGATCACCACAAATAATCCCGATTTCAGCAAATGCATCATTTAAATGAATCTTTCTCAAGATAGACCCACACCCTTCCCTGATCATTCAAAGTCACGCCGGCCTGTGGCAGCTGATCGCATACCACATCCCCATCGCCAATAAATTCAAAAATGACTCCTTCTTGCTGCACTTCGCTTTTCTTTTTTCCTACAAAGTCCTCTACTATGACAGCTTCCGTTTCTGGCCACACCAATTTCTTCGGAATCTGATCATCACAAGGTTCAATTCCTAAATAGGGCAAAATGTCCTCATACATTGCTTTTACGACCGGTGCAACTACGGTCCCACCATATTGCACATCATTTTGCGGAGCATCTGCTGCAACATAAATAACGATTTGCGGATCTTCCATTGGAGCTGCAGAAAGAAAAGAAAGGATATACTCATTTTCCAGATAAACACCATTGACCGCTTTTTGTGCAGTTCCTGTCTTTCCTCCGATCCGATAACCTTCGATATATGCATTTTTTCCGCCGCCATTTGCTACAACACTCTCTAACGCATACCGCATCTTTTCACTGGTCTCTTCCCGAATCACCCGTCGTTTTGCTGAAGGTTGAACATCCAAAAGCGTATCACCGCTGACTGGATCCACAAAACCCTTAGTTATATACGGCGTATAAAGTGTTCCACCATTGACGATTGCACTAAATGCGCATACCAGCTGAATAGGTGTGACCGCGATCCCTTGTCCAAAAGCTACCGTTGCAGCCTCTAGTTCTCCCATCGCCTCTTTATCAAAAAAGATCCCCGTGCTTTCTCCAGGAAGATCGATGCCTGTCTTTTCGCCAAAACCAAATAAAGTAACGTATTCATATAATCGATCAACGCCCATTCTTCGGCTGATTTCTACAAAACCAGGATTCGACGAATTTTCAAGTACTTGCAAAAAAGTCTGCAGGCCATGTCCGCCTGCACGCCACGATTTGATTCGTGCACCTTCAACCATTTCATAACCTTTGTCATAATAGGTATCTTCGAACATATCAAACAGATCCAATTCCAATGCGGAAGCAAAGGTAACTGATTTAAACGTTGAACCAGGTTCGTAGCTCATCCAAATAGGAAGATTCCGATTGATGATATCTTGATCATATGCCTGGTAATCATTCGGATCAAAATCGGGTTTTGATACCATTCCCAAAATTTCGCCTGTATTAGGATTCAAAGCAATGGCCAACGCTTGTTTTGGTTCATAGCGTTCCATTAAATTGGTCATTTCACGTTCCATGACATCTTGGATATGCGAATCGATGGTCAAAATGACATTGATGCCATTTCCGCTTGCTTCATACTCTTCCTCATACAGCGTCACATTTTGCCCTTTAGCATCAAAAGGGATCTTCAACGACCCATTCTGAGCTTTCAAAACATCTTCATATTGTAATTCCAGCCCTGCAAGGCCTTGATTATCGATTCCTGTAAACCCCAGCACTTGTCCTAAATAATTTCCTTTTGGATAATACCGTTGGGAATCGCTGACCAGATAAACGCCTTCCATATCTAATGCTTCGATTGCAGCACGCTGTTGATCATTAATCTGTCGGCCTTCCGGCTGTAATTTTTGTGTAGAAACCTTTTTAGTAATTTTCTCATATAAGTCATCTTCCTCTGCATTTAATATTTCAGCCAGTTTTTCTGCCGTTTCCAGTGGATTTTCAATTTGAGAAGGCACGACAACAACAGAAGAAGCCGGCATATCTTGTGCCAGCACGACACCATCACTGGTCAAGATGCTTCCTCTTGTTCCTGCGATTGCAAAATCTCGCTGCCATAAGCGAAAGGCACGTTCCATGATCGCATCATGACGAAAGATCTGCTCATATCCTAATTTTGAAAGAATACAAGCAAAGACCATCATCGCACATAAAAAAATGCACCGGATCCGTTTCTTCACTTTTCCACGAAGCATGTTATCACCACTTCATCTTATGTTCCATCTCCGCCAAACATGAAAAAATGATCTGATATAAGAACTTTTTTACAATTATGCTTGCTTTTTTATATAAAAAATGATAGTATGAATAAGCAAATTGCGTAAAAATATCGCGTAAAGGAGGTAAGCAGTATGTCAAAAGTATGTGCAATCACTGGTAAAGGCCCTTTATCAGGTAACAGACGTTCACACTCTATGCGTGCATCTCGCCGTACATGGAATGTAAATTTACAGAAAGTGAAGGTTATTGTTGACGGAAAGCCACAGACACTGCGCATCAGTGCCCGTGCTCTGAAAACATTGAAAAAGAACAACGCGATCTAGTAAATACATCAG
>CASFOT010000139.1 GCA_949296305.1 uncultured Erysipelotrichaceae bacterium | reverse complement strand
GGATTTTTCCTTGAAATAGCACTGCAGCACAGTTATATAATTTATCAGTTTTCCGTAAAGGAACCCCAACGATCACCATCAGTTCACGCGGAAGCTCTTTGCACAGCTTCAATAAAGCATTCTCACATGCATCTAACAATGCTGATTCAAAAAAAAGATCACCACAAGTATATCCGCTAAGGCATAATTCTGGGAATACGAGCAAATTAGTGTGCTTGCGGCATTGTTTTGCTTTTTTTATGACTGCGTCCGTATTTGTCCATACATCGCCGATTTCTACAGGAATTGTTGCAGCTGCAACATAATAATAGCCATAATTTAACATCATTTCACCTTCTTGATAATAAGTATATCAGACTTTGAAAATGAAACAAATAGAAAGGTAAAGAAAAAGGATGCTTTTGCATCCCTTGGTTAATTATGTTCAGTTAAGAGATCTAAATTATCGCTGTAATCACTCTCGCAAGAAATCTTTTTCTCTGCTTCATTCATATATTTCTTAACAGCTGCGCTTGATTTCATTACTGGCTGTAATGTACCAGCTCCGGCCACGCAGCCGCCTGGACAAGCCATACCTTCTAGTAAGTATCCATTTAAACGTCCGGCTTTTGCCATCATAAGCATGGTCTTACAATTTTTTAATCCTTCAGCAGCCTGAATCTTTACTTCCATACCTGGATGATTCTTTAAGATTTGATCTTTTACAGCTTGAGCAACACCTCCACTGACTGCAAATCCGCGTCCAGAGGCAGTTCCTTCTGTTAATGGTTCGCTGACAGTCAGCTGTTCAAGGTTAACACCTTTTGCTTCAAACATGCCCATTACTTCTTCGAATGTTAATACAAAGTCGATATCAGAACGTATGCTCTTACGGCTTGCTTCAAGTTTTTTGGCAGCACATGGGCCAATGAATACTACTTTTGCATTTGGTTTTTCTTTCTTGATCAAACGTCCAGTCAGTACCATCGGTGTTAATGCCATAGAAATGTAAGGTTTAAAATCAGGGAAAAGCTTTTTAGCCATTACTGACCAAGCAGGGCAGCAAGATGTAGCCATGAATGGCTGTTTTTCTGGTACCTTATCTAAGAAATCTTCTGCTTCTTCGATCGTACATAAGTCAGCACCGATGGCAACTTCAACGACATCAGAAAAACCAAGTTCTTTTAAAGCGCCTTTGACTTTCTCAGGTGTAACGCTTGGTCCAAACTGACCGACAAATGCAGGAGCTATTGCTGCAATAACTTCATGTCCTTCTTTAATAGCATGGATGGTCTGGAAAATTTGACCTTTATCGACAATGGCACCAAAAGGACAGTTTACCAAGCACATTCCGCAAGATACGCATTTATCATAATCGATTTCGGCATATCCATCTACATCTGAATGAATCGCATCCATACCGCAGCTGGCAGCACAAGGACGCTCTAATTTGTTGATTGCATGATACGGACATGCATCCATACAACGTCCACACTTGATACATTTGTCCTGATCGATCAAGCTTTTTCCATTGACGATATGGATCGCATCTTTCGGACATACTTCTGTACATTGGTGAGACAGACATCCTTGACAGCTGTCAGTTACGATCACATGTTTTTCTGGACACGCATTACAAGCAAATTTAATAATGTTGATCAATGGGTCATCATAGTATTTTTCGGCAATAGCACTTTCTTCGATGCCATCAGATAATGCTGATTGCTCTTCTACGGTACGAAGCGGAAGCCCGATCCCTAAACGTAAGCGTTCACCGATAATGGCGCGCTCTAAAAAGATACTGTTACGATAGCTTGCTTTATGACCAGGCAAGATCTTATAAGGCAGATCCTCAATCTTTTTGGCATAATCGCCACCTTCATACGCAAGTCTTGCAATCTCAGTAAAGACTTTTCTTCGAATATCCGTTACCGAATTGTAGATTCCTCTCATTTTTATTTCACCTCGACCATATTATAGCTGATATACAAAGCATTTGTAAAATAAAAAGTGAAAGATTTCACATGATTATGAAAAATCGGTAAAAACGAGAAATATAGTTAGATGTCCAAGACTCAATGGGATGCGGACATAGTTTGGAATAGAGATAAAATATCTCAAGAAAGGAAGGGTTTTTATGAGCTGTAATTGTAATCAAAATCGTCGTTGTAACCGCTGTGCGTCTTTTGGATGTGCTCAGCATATTCATGTGAATCAGAATACTTCATGTAATCATATGGGGAATGGACCTTGTTGTTGCCGTCATGCTTGCTGCTGCCGTTGTTGTTCTTATGAACCTCAACCAAATAAGCCTGTGATCGACTATGCATGTCTGCGTCGAGCAGAACGTGAATTTGAACGGAAAGTTGCTCGCTGTATGGGGCTTTGCGGTTTCGATGAAGAAAATGGGGCAGAAGATGCAGCAGATGAGTATGTGACATTTGGAAAAAAGGATGAATAAATCTGAATGTTGAGTGAATGATAAAGAGCAGGCACTGAGCGCTTGCTCTTTTTTAAAATTGACTTTTTGGTTGACAAAAATAATGAAAATCAGTAAAATATATGGGCATGGAGACTTGTCCGAGTGGTGTAAGGGGCGATGTTGGAAGCGTCGTGTGGCTAATACCCACCATGAGTTCGAATCTCATAGTCTCCGCCATATAACATTAAAAGCCTTTATTTAAAGGCTTTTTTAATTTTAGCAAACACTCATGCCGAAAAATATGCCGAAAAATTGTTGAAAATTCTTGCTTATTATGTCTTTATAGAGATAGAGGAGTGAGATTATGTCTGTAGAAAAAAAGGGAAGTAAGTGGTATATTCGAGGTAAAATTAAGAAGGATGATGGTACTTATTATGAATATCGCAGACTAGCTCGCGGTTGTACTGGCAAAAAAGAAGCTGAAGAATATGATCGCAAATTCAAAAAACAATATCAAGATATTCAAGTTTCGTCAGGTTATTTAACATTTGAAGAGGCAGCAGATGAATTTATTGATAGCCTAAATGGAGTTAAAAAATCGACTATTATCGCCTATTCGGAGAAAAAGAAAAGGATATGTGATGTATTTGGAAAAAAACGAATAAATTTGATCAATAAAGAGACTTTGCAAAAATATATAAAATCTCTTGAAAAAGAATACTCAAAAGAAACTGTATCAAAATACTATTATTTTTTAAAACGAACATTTGAATATTGTGTACAAAATGATTATATTTCTGTGAATCCAATGAATAATGTTAAGCAGGATCTAAAAGTTGAAGAAATAAAAAAAGATATT
>CASFOT010000138.1 GCA_949296305.1 uncultured Erysipelotrichaceae bacterium | reverse complement strand
ACTGCTCATGCGGTCGGTTATTCGAACCGTTCTAAAATACCTTTTTCACGGCCGTTTATCAAATATACACCTACATGGCCGCGTTCATTTATGCCAACCAGCCAAAAACAGCGAAACATGATTGCAAAGATGAAATTGATTCCAGTACAGGAGCTGATCGAGGATAAGAGCCTTTTACTGATCGATGATTCGATCGTGCGTGGGACACAGTTAGGGGAAACGACACAGTTCCTTTATGATTCCGGTGCAAAAGAAGTGCATGTGCGTCCAGCATGTCCACCGATTTTATTTGGCTGCAAATATTTAAATTTCTCTCGTTCTAGTTCAGAGATGGATCTGATCACACGACGCGTGATCGCTGAATTGGAAGAAGGCAATGAGATCACTCAGGATGTATTGAAAGAATACGCCGATCCGAATAGTGAACGTTATCAAAAGATGTGCGAGGCTATACGCAAACGTTCGAATTTTACGACTTTGCGTTATCATCGTTTAGATGATATGGTGGAATCGATCGGATTGCCAAAATGCAAACTGTGTACATACTGTTTTGATGGAAAAGATGAAGATTAAGCAAAAGAGGATTGTCAATGGACGATCCTTTTTTTAATTGACATCTGTTATATACTGTTATATACTGTTTATGAACAGGAGGGGAATCATGAAAATCATTGTGAACACAACATCGATGATACCGATTTATGAACAGATCGTAGAACAAGTGAAAACGATGATCTTAGATGGAACTTTGACACAAGAGTCATTGCTGCCTTCTGTTCGGACATTAGCGAAAGAGCTGAAGATCAGTGCATTGACCGTAAAAAAGGCGTATGACAATTTAGAAGCAGATGGATTTACGGTGACCGTACATGGGAAAGGAACGTATGTCAATACGATCGATCCGGGTCTGCTATTAGAACAACGCCAAAAAGAAGTAGAAGCTGATTTGGAAATGGCCATCCAAAAAGGCAGAGCATGCAACTTAAATGATGAGGAGCTGAAGCAGATGTTTTTGCTGCTTTTGGAGGACGAAATATGTTAAATGTGATGAGATTGCATAAACGGTATCAAAATTTTGAATTACAATGTTCTCTACAGGTAGAACCAGGAACGATCACTGCGGTGATCGGAGCAAACGGTGCAGGGAAAAGCACTTTGTTCAAAGCGATTCTTGGTTTGATTTCTTATGACGGAACGATCGAACTGTTTCAAGAAACAGCTAAACAGCTGAATCAAACGCAATTGATGAAGATCGGAGCGATCCTGCCTGATTCTGGATTCAGCGGTTATCTGAATGTGCAGGATATCTGTTGTATTTTAAGACGTTTTTATCCGCTGTTTGATCAAAAGCGATTTCTTTCATTATGTGATCAGATGCAGCTGCCACGTCATCAGCGAATTGGTGAATTTTCCACTGGCATGCGGGCAAAACTGAAAATGATCATCGCTTTGACGCATCAGGCCAAATTATTGATCTTAGATGAACCGACGGCAGGGTTGGATGTCCTCGCAAGAGATGAATTATTAGGAATGCTGCGGGCCTATATGGAAGAAGATGAAGAACGATCGATATTGATCAGTTCCCATATTGCTTCTGATCTGGAATCGTTATGCGATGACATTTATATGATCGACCATGGATCGATCATCCTGCATGAACAAAATGATGTCTTGTTGAATTCGTATGGGCTGATGAAATTGAGCGAAGAACAGTTTGCCATGATCGACAAAACCTATCTTCTGGCTGTTCGAAAAGAAAACTATGGATATAGCTGTTTGTGCAAAGAGCGAGCGTATTATATGGAAAACTATCCAGGAATCGTCATAGAGAAAGGAACGATCGATCATGTGATCATGATGATGATACGAGGTGAACGCATATGAGTGGATTAATTGAAAAAGATCTTCGCATGTTATTTCAAAATAAGAAATTTTTGATCTTATATTTTCTTCTTATGCTGGTTATGTTTTTGAATGGTGATGCTTCTTTTCTAGTATTCTTTTGTGGTTTTTTTGGTTTGATGATTGCCTCTAGTTCCATTGGTTATGATGAATACGATAATGGATATCCATTTTTGTTTACCTTGCCAATTACAAGAAGGGAATATGTCAAGGAAAAATATGTGTTGACTTTTCTTTTGGTGCTTCTCTTTTGGGGATTTGGCATGTTGTTATCCATGATCAAGATGTTCATTGATCCATTGACTTTTTCTTATCAGCAAGTATATGCTGCCGGCATCTATTTGGTTTATGTGATTTTCTTGATGTTTTTGATCTTGCCTATCTATTTGAAATATGGAGGAGAAAAGGGAAGGATCGTGATCATATTGGCAGTATTGATTTGTTTATGTCCGATTGTTGTCTTTCTCAATTTCATGCCTGCAGGTGAAGTGAACCGCCTGATCTTATGGAGCCAGCAGCTTCCTGTTTGGGCATATATTATCGGATTAGGAATGCTGTGGATTTTGGCTGGTTTCTTCTCTTATCGGCTCAGCGTGCGGATCATGCAGCATAAGCAGTTTTGAGTGAATGCGTATATATAAAATCTTGTTATGAAACATACTTGGGACGAATTTCCTCCAATGAGCATAACAGGATTTTTTTCTTGATACCCTTACGAACGTGTAAGCTGATTCGATGGTTTGGTAAGGTGCTTCTTTCTATACTGTATATGTAAGCATAGGAGGAAGAACAAATGTCATTGTTAGAAGTCAAACATGTAAAAAAAGTATATTCTGCCCGTTTTAAAGGGGCAAAGGTAACAGCGCTCAAAGATGTGAATTTTACCGTTGACAAAGGAGAATATGTTGCGGTGATGGGAGAGAGCGGCTCTGGAAAAACGACGCTCCTCAACATTTTAGCGGCGCTGGATAAACCAACGCAGGGGGAAGTGTTGCTGAATGGAAAAGACATCGTTTCCATTCCTGAGCGTTCGATGGCGTCATTTCGCAGGCAGAGCCTTGGGTTTGTCTTTCAAGAGTTCAATTTATTAGATACGTTTTCATTAAAAGATAATATTCTGCTGCCATTAGTTTTGTCGGATATGAAATATGAGGAGATGAATGAGCGATTGCAGCCGATTGCAGAGGTGCTTGGCATTACCTCTCTTTTGAATAAATTTCCATATGAGGTATCCGGCGGACAAAAACAGCGAGCTGCAGTAGCTCGTGCGATCATTACGAATCCGCAGCTGATCTTGGCAGATGAGCCGACAGGTGCCTTGGATTCAAAATCGAGCGATGATCTGATGGCCGTCTTTGAAACGATCCATCGAAAAGGGCAGACCATCATCATGGTCACGCACTCGGTGGCAGCTGCCAGTCATGCACAGCGGGTTTTGTTCATCAAAGATGGAAAAGTCTATCATGAGCTGAAGCGAAATGCTTCCAGCAAGGATGAGATGTATGAGCGGATCACACAGGCACAGACCAAATTGATGATGGGCGGTGCAATGTATGAATAGCAGATTTTTTGCGAAAGTGGCAAGAAGCAATTTAAAGAAAAATGCAAAAATGTATATTCCGTATTTGCTGACGTGCTGTTTAAGCATCGCTATGTATTATGTGATTGATTCTTTATCGATAAATCCTGGGATCCAACAGATGTATGGCGGTGCCCAGATGCAGCCATTGCTGGTCTTAGGTACCTTTGTAGTTGCATTATTTGTTATGATCTTCTTGTTTTATACCAATAGTTTTTTGGTGAAGCGGCGAAAAAAAGAATTTGGCGTTTTTAATATTTTGGGAATGGAGAAGCGGCATATCATCGATGTCATCGCTTTTGAGACCTTCTATACTGCGCTTCTCACTTTGATCAGCGGGATCTTGGCAGGAATCTTATTTGAGCGAATCATATTTGGCTGTTTTTCTTTGTTATCACAAAGCAGCATAACGATGTTTTTCTATGTATCATCCAGTTCGATCCTTCATACGATCATCTTATTTTTGATCATCTATGTGTTGATCCTCTTCAACAGTACCAGACAGATCCATCTGGCCAATCCGATCGAACTGCTGCATGGTTCCAGTTATGGAGAACGTGAACCAAAGAGCAAATGGCTGCTGGCATTGATCGGTTTGCTGTGTATGGGAAGCGGCTATGGGATCGCAGTAACCGTAAAAAATCCTTTATCTGCATTTCTCTATTTTTTCTTGGCTGTTGTGTTGGTCATCGCAGGTACATACTTGTTATTTACGGCTGGATCGATCGTTCTGTTGAAACTGTTAAAGAAAAACAAACGGTTTTATTATCAAACGACACATTTTATCAATGTATCGACGATGATCTATCGTATGAAGCAAAATGCCGTGGGATTGGCAAATATCTGCATCTTGTCGACGATGGTCCTTGTAATGTTGTCAACAACGATCGCTCTTTATGTAGGAATGGGTGATGCAGTAGAGTCTCGTTATCCACGTGAGCTCAATATCACGACGCAGAACATCACAGGGTTGCAGCGAAAAGAATTACAGGAGATCATCGGACAAGAGGTCGAAGATCTAGGGCTGCAGCAGTTGAAAACGCTGGATTATTCTTATTTAAGCTTTGGTGCATTAGAAGAGGGGGAGCATTACTTAACCGATCTTTCATCAAGTGATATGGCCAATATGGATAAACTTGTAAACCTGTTCTTCATATCGTTAGATGATTATAATCAAAACAGCGGAGAACAAAAAGAACTTTCATCCGATGAAGTGCTGCTGTATTGCAATCAAGGAACTTGTCAAAACGAAACGATTGATCTGTTTGATCAGAGATTTCATGTTGTACAGCAACTAGATGAATTTGTTGGAAATACGAGCATGTCTTCCTTGGCTGCGAAGTCTTATTTTATCGTTGTTAAAGATTCGTCGATCATCGATGAGCTGTATGCGGCTCAAAAAGAACAGTATAAGGAGCAGGCAAGCGAACATCAGCATTTCATGGCATTTGATACGGATGGAACTTCCTCGCAAAATCTTCTGTTGTATGAACACTTATCTGATTGGATCAGGGAAACTGAAGGTGTTTCATATGTAGAATCAAGAACAGCATCTTATGATGATTTCTTTTCATTGTATGCAGGCTTTCTGTTTATCGGCATCTTTCTGAGCGTGCTGTTCATCATGGCTGCGATCTTGATCTTGTATTACAAGCAGATCAGTGAAGGGTACGAAGATCAAAACCGTTTCAGCATCATGCAGAAAGTCGGGTTGGATCATCATGAGGTTCGTCATGTGATCCATTCACAAGTGCTGATGGTCTTCTTTTTACCAATTTTGGTCGCAGGCATCCACATCGCATTTGCATTCCCGTTGATCCGACAGCTGCTTCAATTGCTGTATTTGGCAAATACTTCTTTGTACATCGTAACGACGCTGATCTGTTTCATTGGATTTGCATTGATCTACTGTATGGTTTACATGATGACTTCAAAGGTCTATTATGGAATCGTTAAACAAACGGTTTCGTGAAAGGCGGGTTTTTTCCGCCTTTTTTCTCGCTTCATTCGTAAAATACGTGTATCATAGGTAATGTAGAAAAGGGAGGACTTCTAGATGAAGGTGATTTTATGCATCGATGATCAAGGAGGCGTTCGCTTTGCAGGCCGCAGGCTCACTCAAGATCGATTGCAGCGGCAAGATGTCATCAAACGTTATCGTTCAGCAGGATTCTGCATGAAAAAAGAGACCGCATCATTATATGGATTGGAAGAGAGCGACAAGATCCATTATGTGCATGATTGGAATGAGGCAAGAAGTTATGAAGGCTGGTGGATCTGTGAAGATGTGGCTTTCTTACGTTGGATAGATCAATTGGAGGAGCTTGTTCTTTATCGGTGGAATCGCCGATACCCTAGTGATGAGCGGTTTCAAATGTCAATGGTGCTTCCGCTTTGGCGTTGTGTAGATCGATATCGTTTGGAGGGATCCTCACATGCCCAGATCAGTGTAGAACATTATGTGAGAGGAGAAAGAGAACAATGAGACGACGGTATATTTACCAAGCACTCTTCTTGGTGCTTGCACTTGCCTTGTTTGGCTGTGAATTAAGTGAAGAAATTTCTGTACCAGACTATGAGACAACTATAACGGTCGATCAAATACCAGCATATGAAGGGGAACCTTATGTTGTCATAAACAATAACGAACCTTCCTTTACCGCAGAAGAACGATCATCTGACACATTTGAATCCTATGGAGAACTGGATGAACTGGGTCGCTGTACCGTGGCATTTGCGAATATAAGCATTGAATTGATGCCAAATGAAGATAGGGAGAGCATCGGAATGATCAAACCGACTGGCTGGCATACGGTCAAGTATGATAATGTCGATGGAAAATATTTGTATAATCGTTGTCATCTGATTGGTTTTCAGCTGAGCGGGGAAAATGCTAATGAACGCAATTTGATCACCGGCACCCGTTATATGAATGTAGAAGGGATGCTGCCTTTTGAAAATATGGTCGCTGATTATATCAAGGAAACTGGGAATCATGTGCTTTATCGGGTAACTCCGATCTTTGTTGATGATGAACTGGTTGCACGAGGGGTCGTGATGGAAGGATATTCGATCGAAGATCAAGGGGAATCGATCTGTTTCCATGTATTTGTCTATAATGTTCAGCCGGGCATCGAAATCAATTACGTGGATGGAGACAGCCATCAAGTGGAACAGAAAGAAGATTCGTCTCAAGAAGAAGGTGTGATTCGAGGAAACAGCCGTTCAAAAATCTATCATTGCCCTGGACAGGCAGCTTATGAAGATATGGCAGATTCAAAATATCTCGTGTTGTTTGACAGTGAAGAAGAGGCAATTGCTGCTGGCTATCGAAAAGCACAACGGTGACCGATCGTTTTTGCTTAAAACATAGTTGTTTTTTATCTGCAATTCGCATAAGATAATTACATATGCGTAAATAGAATTACTGAGGTGATCGTATGGAGCATATCTTATACTTTTTTATCTATAGTTTTTTAGGTTGGCTTTGTGAATGTATTTACTGCGGCATTCCTGCGGGCCATTTTATCAATCGCGGGTTTCTGGAAGGCCCCTATTGTCCAATCTATGGCTTTGGGGCTTTGATCGTCTTATATGTATTGGCTCCTTTTTCTGACCAATGGGTATTACTGTTTTTAGCTGGTATGATCTTGACGAGCATACTGGAATATCTAACTAGTTATGTGATGGAAAAATTGTTTCATAGCAAGTGGTGGGATTATTCACAGCGGCGATTTAATATCCATGGCCGGGTATGTTTAAGAAATTCTTTGATGTTTGGTGTGATGGGCATATTCGTGGTAGGTTTTGTTCATCCGGTGATCATTGCGTTTTTAAATAAGATCCCATTTTATCTGCAGTCGATCTTTGCTATCTTGCTGTCAGGACTGTTTATCTGGGATAATATCCATACGTTCCATGCAATCTTGCGTGAGAACAGCGATTATCGCTTGTTTGAAGATAGTCTTCGAGAGCTGGTAGCTCAATTCCGCAGTGCTTCGATCTTTCCGTTAGAAGAACCTTTGAGCCAGCGTATTACACAGATCTTGGATCAAAGCGATGCAGACGAAAATCTGATGGCTGCGATCGAACGGCTGCAAGCACAATATCAACAACGGATGAGCGCGTTTCGACATACGAAAAAACGTCTGGCAGATGCTTTTCCTAGACGTTTAAAACAAGCTAGACAAGAAAACATCACCGCTTTCTTTAAGGCGCTAGAAGAACATCGGAAAGCGTTTCAGACAAGTGGAAATCAAGAGAAAATGAAAGAAAATTCATCGGATCAAAGAATTGATGAATAAAAAAATGCCCGATGCTCCTGTGTGGCCTGTTCCAAAAGATCCGCTTTTGGATAGATCACATAGGTGCTGGGCATTTTTAGTTACCATAATGCATAAAGCAAACGTATGATCAGACGTCTTCTTAATGGCAGATCTGAAATTTGCTGTTTACATTTTTCAAATAAATGAAGCATTTGCTGTTTTTCTTCTTCCGTGATGCCTTCTTTTGAAAAACGAGCTTTTTGTGCAAGGGATAATGCTTGCGCTGGAATGGCTAAACCATTTTTCTGCAAACGCTGCATCAGATGATAGCTAGAAATGACTGCATCGGCTCTATTGGCCTGCTGACAACGCCGAATTTGAAGAAGATGACGTATGAACAGCTGGATGAAATAGAGGCTGCCTAAGATTGAAATGATGATCACAGATGACGGCAAAGTGGTTTTCTTCGTGACTTGTGTCGGATTTAACGGTGTTTGTTCATCACTAGGATTGACTGGCTGATTGGTGTTTGGCTGATCAAGAGTATCTGGAAGATCGCTTGGCAGATCTTCATCGGCGGCTTCTTCATGCATAGGAGCAGCCTGCGTAAATTCTAATGGTATCCAGCCGAGGACTTCATCGTATACCTCTACCCAAGCATGTGCATGGAAATCACGCACATATGCATAATTCCCGTTAAAATCTTCTGCCGTGATCCGATATCCTTCGACATAACGTGCCGGAAAACCATAATATCGCAGCATCAGAGTGGCTGCCGTGGCATAATGTACGCAATAACCTTGATGATTTTCCGTTAAAAAGTACGTAAGGAAATCTTCGCCTTCCGGTAAATTGCCGGGGGAAAGCGTATAATCGGTTTGTTGAGACAAGTAATTCTGTATATACGTGCTGACTTCTTGCAAAGAGGCTTGTTTTAATGAAAAATAACGTGGATTTACAAGTTTTAATTTCGTGAATAGATTTCTTTCTTTTTCATCTAATTGTGTATAGTAACTGTTGACAAAATTGCCATAATCTTCACTTACATCAGGATAGGTATACTCATTTTGTTGATAGCGGTCATATAAAGCGGGATCCCAGACTTGGTAAGCATAGGTGAGCTGATCTACGTCACGGAGGGAAAATGCATCATATACAGGGTCGATTGAAGTATCTACGGAACATAGATAGTATGGAAGAATTTGCTGATTGCTCCCGCGATAATCTTCGATGACGATCTGCTGTGCATTGAGCGGTTGATTGGAAGGTTCGCTTTGTACTTGTTGAAACGCTTCGTTAGAAGGATCAAGATGCAGCAAAATCTTTTCATAATCGATCTGCCGGTCTCTATAAATATGCTCTGGCAGCAAGGTCCATTGATTATCTTCATAGTTTGAACCGCTGAACGTATGCAAGTAATAGGTTTGTGGTTCTCCCTGTACTTGCAGATGGATCGCACCGACATATAAACGATTACCTGCATCTTGTAAATCGATTTGATCCATCTCCTTTGGTTCACCAAGGTTTTGGATCTTGGTCAAAATCTTGGTGATCGTTTTTTCACGAAAGTTTGTATTATATTCCCAGACAAGTTCTTTAGGGAAACAAAGGGTGCATACGGCCATGAGCACACAAATGACAATAGAAAAGAAGAGGAAGAGTGCATGCGGAAAAGAAGTTTGCATGCGGGAAGTCAACAAGTATAAGATCAGTAAACTGCAAGGCAAAATGGTCAATGGCTGTTCAACATGATGCAATAGACAAGGGATGCAGAGGACGATGAACAGAAAGGCACTGAGATGGAACCAATGACAGATATTCAATAAACAGTCATATAACGAAAGAAGAAACAGTGCTAGCAGACCCAATATCAGCCAACGGATGATCTGTTCTTCTTCGGTGGTAAAAGAAGTGGCAAAAGGATAAAATTTTAAGGTAGAATACTGACGATAAGTATCTAGCGTAGCGTTATAGAGACTATGCCAAACAGAAGGAAAAAAGACCAATAAAAAGATGATCAATAGGATACAAAAGAAAAGTACAAAAACAGGAACACGTGAAGAAAGGAATTTGCAGCTAATGAAATAAAATAAGAATACGATGAGCAAAAGCATGACCATGGAAGAGATGGCAATCGGATTAAATACCAGCTGGAAATGAAGAAAATAAGAAAACACAATCAAAAAAGGAAGAGATATCGTGAAATGATTACGATCTATACGCATCAAATATTCCTCCCTTCTCATCTAAAAGGTAGTTGCCGTGTTCGATCAGCTGAAGCTTTGCTGGAAGTGTAGAAACACTGCTTTTTGGTGAAGATAATATATGATTCAGCGAATCTATGATCTCTTTAAAGGATCGTACATTTTGCTGACAAAGCTTTTCTTGACTGTAGTACCATACTTGTAATCGAATCTGATGCTGTAAGAAGAAAGAAGCAAGACTTTGATAAAAAGCAATGCACTGCTTGCATTCAGAAAGTGAGGGACTCAGATCCAAGAACAATGAAACATTAGCATTGTTCTCATTCTCAAAAAGACGTACCATGATTTTTTGTGTTTTGTAGCTCAGTTTGTGATGGATCCATTTGAGAGAGTCGCCCGGCTGATATTCCCGTACCTCATGTTTATCTATCCATTGACCTTCCTTGTTTTTGCTGGATGCTGATTGGATGATCGAAGTGGTCATGTTTGAAGGCTTTGGCAAGGACAGAAAACGAAGGGTCTCCTGCATGTTTTTTTTCAAACAGAATAAATGAAGAGGATCACAGAAATAAATTTCTTCTATTGTGAGTTTCAAAACTCCAAAGTGTTCATCTTCAAATGAAAGCGGCGCCGATGTCAGAAGAGCAATCATGCGCGTATGATTTTCTTGCGTAAATAAATGTTGTTCATTGAACTGTACATGGAGCATAGGATTGCCTAGAAGAGGATGTGCTTGGACTTCGATCCATACTTGTTCGTCTTTCTTTATAAGATGAGCTTGAATTGCACGAGCCTGAATCCGCAGGGTGATATAAGAAATCAGCGGCAAAAACACAAGCGCCAGACAGAGAAGGAAGAGCTCGTAAGCATCGGTCACAACAAAAGCAATCACGAGAAAGGACCAAAAGAAGAGATAAGCGATCCAGAAAAGAAAACATCTTTTTTTCATATGGCTGGCTCACTAGTGTGTGCGAGGATCTCTTTCAAGACCGCAATCTTGTCTGCACGCGTATTTGCTCCTTCAGACAAATAGATTCGATGCTGTATGATGTCATAATATACAGCTTGTATGTCGGATGGGATGATATAAGTCCGATCGTGCAGATATGCGTGTGCACGGGCGCTGCTGGCTAAGGCGATCGAAGCGCGCGGGCTAGCTCCTTGTCGGATGGCCGGATGTACACGTGTTTGCTGTACTAAAGAAACGATGTAGGCATATAGATCATCGTGAATAAATATTTCATCACAATGCTTTTGCATGGCAATGATCTTTTCTGTATCAGCAATTTGTTTGGGCTCTTCATGGTCATTCTTTTTGCTTTTTAAGATTTGTATTTCAGCTTCCGTATCTGGATAACCGCAGGATAAACACATCAAGAAGCGTTCTAATTGGCTCTCTGGCAGCGGTTGTGTTCCAGCAGAACCAAAAGGATTTTGGGTAGCGATCACGATAAAGGGTTCATAAGCAGGATAGGTTGTCCCATCCACAGTAATGCTGTTTTCTTCCATAACTTCTAAAAGCGCAGCTTGTGTCCGGCTGGAAGTTCGATTGATTTCATCTGCTAAAAAGATATTACAGAATATCGCACCTGGATGTAAGTGGACTTCTCTGGTATCTGGATCAATGACGCTGAAGCCGACCACATCGCTTGGCAGCACATCGACGGTAAACTGCATTCGTTTGCTTTTTAATCCCATGACTTGTGCAAAAGCCTTAGCAATGGTCGTTTTGCCTACACCGGGAATATCTTCTAACAAAATATGTCCTCTTGCTAAGATCGCAATTAGTATTTTTTCAAGCAATTCATCTTTTCCAAAGACTGCTTTTTTCACTTCTGTCAATATTTGTTCATGTAATTCCATAAAGGTTCACCTCATATCCTTATTTATAGTTTGAACGAAAATGATATGGAGGTCAATGATAAATATAAAATGAGATCAAATAAGTGACCTTAACAAATAGGCTTGGTAGAATAAAAATTGAAAGACATACGCGAATTCGCGTAATGGCTGTTTGAATGGTTCAGATCGTCTTTCTATACATCAAACGATCCCGCTTTGACAGATTCGCAGAAATTTCTCTCTGTCTGCTTCAGCAGAATCGCTTGATCTTCTAAACGAATTTTTTAAATCTCATTGTACGGCATGCAGGGGGACAAAATAGAGTTCATCTGCTCATGATCATTTTGATTGATAGAGAACAAATGATTCATATGGACGTAATGTCATTTCGTCAACTGCTTTCGTATCGGAGTAATTTGATATCAATATTTTCATGTCAGCGCATGCTTCTGGTAACTGGATCAAGCAAGGTGATCCGTAAAAATTATTGATAACATACAATTCTTCATTTTTTAATGTTCGCTTGTATGCAAATACTTGAAGATGCTCCTCAAATAAAGGGACATAATTTCCTTCAGCAATCACATCGTAAGTTTTGCGCATTTGAATCAGTTTTTGATAATGATAAAAGATGGAATCAGGATCAGCTAATGCATTGTTGACATTGATGATCGGATAATTGCTGGTTAATGAGATCCAAGGAGTGCCATCTGTAAAGCCGGCGTTTGGCTGATCGTTCCATTGCATTGGTGTACGAGCGTTATCACGTGAGCGCTCTTGCAAGATGTGATAAATTTCCTGTTCGCTCTTTCCTAGGCTTTTTAATATATTGAAGAAATTGATGCTTTCAACGTCCTGATATTGTTGGATATCTGTGAAATAGGCATTGGTCATGCCGATTTCCTCTCCTTGATAGACGTAAGGGGTTCCTCGCATGCAATGCAGACAAGTAGCCAGCATTTTTGCGGATTGTTTAGGATATTTTTTATCATCACCAAAACGAGATACAGCACGTGGCTGGTCATGGTTGCACCAGAATAATGCGTTCCATGCATTTGCTTCCTGCATGCCGATCTGCCATTGGTTAAGCAATTGTTTAAGCTCTAAGAAATCAAAGTTCATCAAGGACCATTTTTGCTTGTTTTTATAGTCGACTTTCAGATGATGGAAGGTAAACACGCTGGAAAGCTCATGCGCATTTGCTCCTGAATAACGAACGCAGTTTTCAATGGTGGTCGAGCTCATTTCACCAACAGTCATGGATGCTTCATCCAAACCGAAGCTTCGTTCATTGAGTTCTTTTAAATATTCGTGAACGTGTGGTCCATCTGTATAAAACTGTCGTCCGTCAAAATGATCAGGATCATCTTCAAAGGAGCCTTTTGAAATAAGATTCACGACATCAAAACGAAAACCGTGTACTCCTTTTGAACGCCAATAATTAACGATATCTGCCATTTCTTGACGAACTGCCGGGTTTTCCCAATTCAGATCGGCTTGGGTTACATCATAAAGATGAAGGTAATATTCATCCAAGCTTTCTACATATTCCCATGCAGGACCTCCAAATTTTGACTGCCAGTTTGTTGGTGCGCTGCCATCTGCATTTCCTTTTCGGAAAATATAATAGTTTTTATATGTTTCATCGCCGTGAATCGCTTTTTGAAACCACTCATGTTCAGTAGATGTGTGATTGAATACCATATCCAGCATGATATCGATATTACGCTTTTTTGCTTCTTGGCATAATTGCTCAAAATCATCCATAGTGCCATATCGTGGGTCGATCATTCGATAATCTGCAACATCATATCCATTATCACGCTGCGGGGAAACAAACATAGCGTTGAACCAGATATATTCGATGCCAAGCATTTGTAAATAGTCAAGCTTACGGATGACACCTTGAAGATCGCCCCATCCATCACCATTTGAATCACAGAAAGATTTTGGATAAATTTGATAAACTGTTTTATGTGAATGTTTCATGTAAAATCCTCCAATTAGTCAAACTGAATAATTTCTTCGTCTAGTACATGTACTGTACCTTGTTTTTTCAATTGAATGCTTTCTCCGCTGGTGAAAACGATCGGCGATACGAGTGATTTATTTTTGCTTACAATGAAGGAAGGATCGACCTCGCAAAGAAGATCACCTTTATGGATCATATCACCAACTTGGACATGAGGAATAAATCCTTCACCATTTAATTCGACAGTATCCATGCCGATATGGATGAGTATTTCTTTTCCATCGCTGGTCTTTAATCCATAGGCATGATTGGTTGGAAAGCATACGATGACTTCTCCGTTGACTGGGGATACGACCTGGCTGCCTTTTAGATCGATGGCAAATCCATCGCCCATGGCTTTAGAAGCAAATGCTTGGTCTTGTACTTTATTTAGTGGTAAGAGGTTACCATCCATTGGCGATACGAAACCATCATAAAGCGGTATGGACGCAGGATCTTCTTGATGGATGTTTTCTGACACGGTTTGATCGCTGCGGTCTTTTTCATTCAGTTTTTTAGCACCTACAAGTAAAGTTAGCACAAACGGTATAATGATTGCAGCCGCCATTGCGATCAAGAACGGTACATAAAATTCAGGACGAATGGAAATGATCCCCGGCAGACCGCCAACGCCGATGCTGAATGCTTTGACACCGCATCCGACTGAAATCATCGCTGCAATGCTGGAGCCGATCATACCGCAGATTAAAGGGAATCCATATTTTAAATTTACACCAAATAGTGCTGGCTCAGTTACGCCAAGATAACATGAAATACAAGCTGGAACATTGACTTGTTGGGCACGTTCATTTTTCTTCTGTAAAACGCTCATTGCCAACACGCTGGAGCCTTGTGCAATATTGCTTAAAGCAATCATAGGCCATAAAATCGTTCCATTGTATAGAGTGGCGAGCTGAGTGTCAATGGCATTGGTCATATGGTGAAGACCTGTCATGACTACTGGGGCATATAACAATCCGAATACACCTGCAAATAATACACCTACTGGACTCATCAAGCCGTTATAAACAACATCAGCAATGAAGTTGCCGATCGTCCAGCCAATTGGTCCGACAATGGTATGCGCAATGATGACGGCAGGTACAAGTGAACAGAAAGGAACTACGATCATAGAAATCACTGCTGGACAATGTTTTCGGAAAAATTTTTCTAGGAAAACAAGAACGAATCCAGCCATCATAGCTGCGATGACCTGACCTTGATAACCGATCATTTGAACTTGTGCAAAACCAAAATCCCAGACAGGAATGTCTGCTGCTGGAGTACTAGCAACAGAAAAACCATTTAATAATTGCGGAGAAACCAATGTCAAACCTAATACGATACCGAGCATTTGTGTCGTCCCCATCTTTTTTGTAATAGACCAGACGATGCCCACAGGTAAGAGATGGAAAACAGCTTCACCAATCAGCCATAAGAAATTATAAGTTCCTTCCCAAAATTGAGAGCTGGATGCCAATGTCTGACCATCGAAAATTGGCAATTCACCAATGATGTTGCGGAATCCTAAGATCAGACCACCGCAAATCAAAGCAGGGATGATAGGTGCAAATATTTCTCCTAGGGCACCCATGATTCGCTGTAAGATCGTTTGATTCGTTTTAGCAGCATTTTTGACGGCATCTTTGCTGACTCCTTCAATGCCGGCAATAGCAGTAAACTCATTGTAAAATTCGCTGACCTCATTCCCGATGATCACTTGAAACTGACCAGATTGAGTAAAGGTGCCTTTGGCACTCGACAGGGATTCGATTTTATTCACATCTGCTTTATTCGGATCTGCTAAAACAAATCGCATGCGTGTAACACAGTGTGAAACGGCGTTGATGTTTTCTTTGCCACCTACATATTCTAACAGCAGCTTTGCATCATTTGTAAACTTTCCCATTTTTTCTTCCTCCTGTTTACATGTACGTACATCTATACAATGATTACAGTATATCTTGTACGTACATGTATGTCAAGCGGTTTTTTGGCTTTTGCAGAAGAAAATAAAAAAAGGTCAAGCAAACACTTGACCATATTGAAAAAATAGAACTAAACTTGCTTTTGCCGGCGAGCAAATTCAATAAAACGAAATTTATCTGGACGATGCCGACTGGAGGTAAATTGAAAAAGACGGGCATCATCTAAATACGTACAGGATTCTACACTGACGACCATGTTATGATTTTTTAAGTCAAGCACTTGTTCATCTTGACCATTGATGTTTTGACATGTGATCTCTTTACGAGCATACGCAATGGTCAACCCAAGTGTCTGTTCTATGTGTGTGTATAAAGAATCTTGTGCAATTTCTTTTGTTAGATCAGTGATGATCTGGGCATTTAGAAAATCTGTATCCAAAATAACGGCTTCGTGATCAATCTTCCGAACACGTTGGATTAACCATATGTAATCTGAACTGTTGATGCCGAACAGCTGAGACATTCGCTTATCCGGATGTATCTTTTCAAAACAAATAACATCTGTGCTGACCGTTTCTTTCATCTGTGATGCCAGTTCTTTGAAACTGATCACGCCTGAAACCGGGAAGTCGTATCGATTGAAATCTAATACGATGCTACCACGCCCATGAGATTTTTGAATGTAACCATTTTGTACTAATAATAATAAAGATTTGCGAATCGTATCACGAGAGGCATCGAAGATCCGCATCAGTTCAAATTCGCCTGGAAGAGTTTCTCCCACAGGGTATTCCCCACTTTCGATCTTGTTTAAGATCTTATGGTAGATCTGCTCATATTTTGACATATGTGCCACTCCTTTTTATTTATATAATATCTTACTATGTACGTACAATATCGTCAACAGAAGTTCAACAAGCGTAAAAATATACAATGCAGCGGAAATCAAAGAAAATACTTGCAAGAATGACAGGTTTTCGTTAGAATGAACATGTTAGTATCTAAAGGAGAGTGAATTCATGATCCGACATGCAAAAAAGGAAGATGCAGAATCGTGCATACACTTGTTCGATGCAATCAAAGAAGATTATACGGCTTATAAAAAAAATTCATTTCAGGAAGATCTTCAGCAGGGAATTGACCGACGAGAAGTATTTGTCAGTATGGATGACGATACGTTAGAAGGTTTTGTGATGTTTGACCGTGCGAAAAAAGCTTTGACGATGCTTGCCGTGCATCCAGATTACCGCAATCAAAGCGTGGCGACAAAGTTGATCTATACGGTAGCAGGCTGTTTTGAGCCAGAAGATGAGATCAAGGTGATTGCTTATGGTGATGAGGAGCAGATCGATGAGCTGAAAGGTTTTTATTATTCTTGTGGTTTTGAAGATGATGACGATTACGCAAAAGATGAAACAGGTGTTCATCATTTTGTTTACAGAGTATGATGAATAAGGGAACGACCAGTTTCCTTTTTTTGTTGGATTATAGCTTGGAAAATGATTGACAAATCGTAATCAGGTTTTATAATTTTCACGTGATAAAAATGAATATGAGAGGTGATCATGCTATGACAGGCAGAGTTGTTGTTGGTGCCCAATGGGGTGATGAAGGAAAAGGGAAGGTTGTGGATGTGCTCAGTGAGCATGCAGATACGATCGTACGTTTTCAGGGAGGAAATAATGCAGGGCATACGGTAATCGTAAATGGAGAAAAGTTTATTTTGCATCTATTACCTTCAGGTGTTCTGCATGAGAGTGCAAAATGCATCATTGGTCCGGGCGTGGTTGTGGACCCATTCGTATTGTTGGAAGAAATAGCAGTATTGAAAAAGAAAGGTATGAAATGTGATCATATTTTTATCTCGGATCGCGCCCACATCATCATGCCATATCATGTGTATCAGGATGAATTGCAAGAGAAGCATTCTGGCAAGCATAAAATTGGTACGACGAAAAGGGGAATTGGTCCTTGTTATGCTGATAAATTTGCTAGAAATGGGATCCGCATGTGCGATTTACGCGACTTTAACGTATTTGAAGAAAAAACACGCCGTTTCTTATCGCAGAAAAATCGTTTATTTACAGAAATCTATGGAGAAGAACCGCTTGACTGTGATAAGATGTTAAATGACTTCAAGACGATTCGAGAAGAAATTGTTTCCCGTCTGATCGAAAGTGTCAGCGTGGTAAACCGCGATCTGAATGAAGGCAAAGATGTTCTTTTTGAAGGAGCTCAGGCAGCCATGCTGGATATCAATTATGGTACGTATCCTTATGTAACGTCTTCTTCACCTACTTCGGCTGGTGTATGTACCGGTGCTGGGGTAGCACCAAATAAAATCACACAGATCATCGGTGTAGTCAAAGCTTATTCCACGCGTGTGGGAGAAGGACCTTTTGTTACCGAACTTAATGATGCTGTCGGTGAAGATATCCGTACACGTGGCGGTGAATATGGTGCAACTACTGGTCGTCCACGCCGCTGCGGATGGCTGGATCTGAATGTGGTGAAACATGCATGCATCATCAACGGGCTGACAGATATCGTGCTGACAAAAATTGATGTGCTTAGCGGCATGGATAAACTGAATGTATGTGTAGCATATGAGATGGATGGTGAGCGAATTGACTATGTACCTTCATCAATGGAAGAAGTCGCACGTTCAAAACCGATCTATGAAGTGCTGGAAGGATGGCAAGAAGATATCTCGGCGGTAACGACGTTTGAAGAACTGCCTGAAAACTGCAAACGCTACATTCGGTTTATAGAAGAAGTCTGTGGTGTTCGCGTTTCTATGATTTCAGTAGGACCTGATCGAAAGAATAACATCTATGTCCACGATCTGATCAATGTTGGGGAATAGTAGAGTCGAAGGAAGGACGGAGGTAAACATGAAAGAGTTAGAATTGATGTACGAAGGAAAAGCAAAAAAGGTTTTCACAACAGAAGATGCGGATTGTTTGATCGTTGCTTATAAAGATGATGCAACTGCATTCAATGGTCTGAAAAAAGGTACGATCGTCGGCAAGGGCATTGTGAATAATCGCATGAGCAACCATCTTTGTAAGATTTTGGAAGAGAAAGGAATTTCAACACATTATGTGGAAGAACTGGATGATCGTCGTACGGTCGTAAAGAAAGTTGAAATCGTTCCGCTGGAAGTGATCATTCGTAACAAAGCAGCAGGAAGCTTTTCTAAGCGTTTAGGTGTTCCTGAAGGAACAGAACTAAAATGCTCGACATTAGAATTCAGCTATAAAAATGACGATTTAGGAGATCCGCTGATCAATTCTTATATGGCATTGGCTTTAGGGTTGGCAACAAAAGAAGAAATTGAAAAGATTACTGATATGGCATTTAAGATCAATGCAATCTTACAGGAAGTGTTCAAGGAAATTGGTATTGAATTGATCGATTTCAAATTGGAGTTTGGCCGTTATCATGGAGAAATTATCTTAGCGGATGAAATTTCACCTGATACTTGCCGTTATTGGGATATGAAGACACATGATCATTTAGATAAAGATCGTTTCCGTCGCGATTTAGGTGATGCCGAAGGCGCTTATCAGGAAGTTTACCGCCGTTTAGGCTTAGATAAATAAGGGTGAGGGTTCAATGAACGATATCTATCAAAGTCCGCTGGCACAGCGTTATGCCAGCAAAGAGATGCAGCAGCTGTTTTCAAATGATAAGAAATTTCGTACTTGGCGCCGTCTGTGGATCGCTTTGGCGCAAAGTGAGCAGGAGCTGGGATTGGATATCACTGATGAGCAAATCAATGAATTGATTGCCCATAAAGATGATATCAATTATGAAGTAGCTAAACAGCGTGAAAAAGAAGTCCGCCATGATGTGATGAGCCATGTATATGCGTATGGCTGCCAATGTCCAAAAGCGAAAGGAATCATTCATCTTGGTGCTACCAGCTGTTATGTAGGTGATAACACCGATTTGATCATCATGCATGAAGCACTCCAGCTAGTAAAAAATAAACTGGTCAATGTCATGGCACAGTTGGAAAAATTTGCCCTGCATTATAAGGATCTTCCTGTGCTGGCTTTTACTCATTTCCAACCTGCACAGCCGACAACATTAGGAAAAAGAGCTAGTATTTGGGCTCAGGATCTGTTGATGGATTATGAAGAGATCACATATCTGTTAGAACATAAAAAATTGTTAGGCTGCAAAGGAACGACAGGAACACAAGCAAGCTTTATGGAGCTTTTTGATAAAGACAGCGAAAAAGTAAAAAAGCTTGACCAGTTGATTGCAGAAAAAATGGGATACAAAGAATGTTTCCCTGTATCGACACAGACCTATTCTCGTAAATATGATACGCGCGTGCTGCATGTGCTAAGTTCTATTGCACAAAGTGCACATAAATTTTCAAATGATATTCGTCTATTACAGCATTTGAAGGAAGTAGAAGAGCCATTTGAAAAGAGCCAGATCGGATCAAGCGCAATGGCTTACAAACGAAATCCGATGCGCAGTGAACGAATGGCCTCACTGGCGAACTATGTGATCAGCGACGCGATGAATCCTGCAATTACAGCAGCAACACAATGGTTTGAACGTACGCTGGATGATTCGGCAAATAAGCGTATTTCAATTCCAGAAGCATTCTTAGCGATCGATGGAATCTTGGATCTATATTTAAATATTACAGAAGGTTTGGTCGTTTATCCAAAAGTCATCGAGGCTCATCTGATGAATGAATTGCCATTCATGGCAACAGAAAACATCATGATGGATTGCGTTAAAGTAGGTGGTGACCGTCAGGAACTTCATGAAGCGATTCGTGTGCATTCTATGGCTGCAGGGCGGGTCGTCAAAGAAGAGGGGAAACCAAACGATCTATTACAGCGTATCGCAGATGATCCGCGCTTCCCGGTTACTTTAGAGGATCTTCAAAAAGTGATGAAGCCAGCAAACTTTGTTGGGCGCAGCGTACAGCAGACAGAAGAGTTCTTTGCAGAATATATTGATCCAATTTTAGAAAAAGAAAAGACAGTGTTAGGCATTCACGCACAGATCAACGTATAACAAAAGGAGCTATAAGAGCAGACAATCGAATTTGTCTGCTTTTTTGATGTTTGTCGCGGTATACAAAGGAGAAAGCATCATCGTTGTAAAATGATACAAAGCAATGGTATAGTAAGAAAAAATATGGATCGTCAAAAACCAAAATGAGAACGATAGCATAAGATAAAGAGACGAAAGGAGCAAATAAATGAATATTTTTTTAGGCTTGATCATCCCTTTGATCGGAACGACAGCGGGAGCTGCCTGTGTGTTCTTTGTTCGTAATCAGCTTCATATGAATGTGCAGAAAGCGTTGCTTGGTTTTGCGAGCGGTGTAATGATTGCTGCTTCGGTTTGGTCATTGTTGATACCAGCGATGGAATTATCAGAGAATTTAGGAAAATGGGCATTTCTGCCTGCTGTCTTCGGATTTTTTATCGGAATCTTGTTTCTGTTATTTTTAGATTGGCTTGTTCCGCATCTTCACTTAGGAAGTGAGAAAGCAGAGGGACAAAAAGCTTCACTTAAGCGTACGACGATGTTATTGCTTGCGGTAACCTTGCATAATATTCCGGAAGGTATGGCTGTTGGTGCTGTGTTTGTTGGGTTGTTGAGCAGTGGAAACGAGATATCGCTTGCTGCAGCTTTTGCATTGTCGATCGGGATCGCTATTCAAAATTTTCCCGAAGGAGCCATCATCTCTTTGCCTTTGCGAAGTGAAAATGGAATGAATCGAAAGAAAGCATTTTTATATGGAACTGCCAGTGGTGTTGTTGAACCTTTCGCAGGTTTGCTTGTGTTGGCGCTATCCCATTATTTAGTTCCGGCTTTGCCTGTTTTGCTGTCTTTTGCAGCGGGAGCTATGATGTATGTGGTGGTTGAGGAATTGATTCCAGAAGCTTCACAAGGAGAGCATAGCAATTTAGCAACGATTGGTTTTTCTTTAGGTTTTGCAGTGATGATGATGCTTGATGTTGCATTAGGATGAGGACGGCTGACAGCTGTCTTTTTCCTTTTGATGAACTGATGGATCAAGATATTTGTGTTATACTAACAAAAATGGAGGAATACTTATGGAAAATAAATTACGTCAATATGCACAGTTGGCTTTGGTCAGTGGGGTTCATTTGCAAAAAGGACAGACGCTGATGATCCATGCGGATGTCATGGCTGCTTCATTCGTACAGATCGTTTGTGAAGAAGCTTATCGATATGGCGCAAAAGAGGTGGTCGTTCGTTATGGTGATGAGAAGTTGTCTCGTCTGCATTATTTATATCAATCAGAAGAAACGCTGACTACGATTCATGATTGGGAATTGGAGTCCCGCTTGGATTATTTGAAAGAAGGCGCTTGTGTATTGCACATCGTAACAGATACCCCGGGTATTTTTGCAGATTGCGATCCTAGACGAATTGCTCAGGCACGTCTGGCTTATGCGAAAGCAAGCGAAGAAATACAGAAATATACGATGAACAATATTTGTGCATGGTGCATCATTGCCGTGCCGAGCCCACAGTGGGCAATGAACGTTTTTCCGGATTGTTCTCAAGAAGAAGCTATCCGGAAATTGTGGGATGCAATCTTAGCAAGCGTACATGTAGATGGTCATCAGGATGCAATCGAATGCTGGAATAAACGGAATGCGCTCTTCCATAAGCGTGTAGAGAAATTGAATGCATATCGTTTTCAGGCGCTGCACTTCAGAAATGCTTTAGGAACAGATTTACGTGTTCATTTAGTTGATGACCATTTGTGGGAAGGCGGAAGTGAGACAACAAGCAATGGTGTCTCTTTTAATGCAAATATGCCTACCGAAGAAGTTTTTACGATGCCCCACCGCAGTAAAGTAGATGGAATCGTCTATGCGAGCAAACCGCTTGACTACAACGGTGTGCTGATCACTGACTTTTATCTGCGTTTTAAAGATGGAAAAGTAGTTGGATTTGATGCTAAAAATGGAAAAGAAACGTTAGCTTCTCTTTTATCTTTTGATGAAAACAGCAATCGTTTAGGAGAAGTGGCTTTAGTACCATATGATTCGCCGATCTCTTTGTCAAATCTGCTCTTTTATAATACTTTGTTTGATGAAAATGCTTCTTGCCATCTGGCTTTGGGAGACTCTTATCCATCTTGTCTGCAAGGCGGCCTTTCCATGGAGAAAGATGCCTTGTTGAAGGCGGGAGCAAACCAGTCGATGGCACACGTGGATTTCATGTTTGGTACAAAGGATCTCTGTGTGAAAGGCCTTTGTGGAACAAACGAAATCATGATCATGCAAGACGGAAATTTTACGAAGGAATTTCAATGATCAGCAGCATTTTGTAACCTCTGTTCCATGGATTTGCAGTTGTTCATAAAACCAATCAATGATATACTGAAAAAAGAAGAGAAGAAAGGATGATGATATGCGCAGAAAAGCATGTACCATGATCTGTCTGCTGTTATTTCTGTTTGCTTTGTTTCCGAAACAAGCGAAAGCAGTAGAGGCATACACGATCGAAGATCTGAATATCACCATTCAAGTACAAGAAGATGGAAAACTTTTTGTTTCTGAAGAATATGATTTAAATTTTAACTATTATCGAAGCAGCTTTGTCCGCAGTATTACTTCTACATACCATATTCCGATGACGACTACGCAGGGAATCGTATATCAGGATTACTATTTTCCTGTGAGTGACATTCAGGGAGACCGTTTATTATCTGTTGAACGAAACGAAGAAGGGTCGATCGTTACGATGGGAGAAAAAGGGAATCAGCTGAATGGCAAGCAGACTTTTTCCATATCGTATACTGTGCAGACAAGTGATCTGAATATGGCAGATCATACACAGATGCTATATTGGACATTAGTGACCAATCTAGATGCGAAAGTAGAGCATTTGCATTATGAGATTGAGATGCCGAAGGCTTTCGACCCACAGGAAGTCTATGCGAATACAGGTAAATATGGAGATGTGAAGAATACATTGAGTATGCAGGTGAACGGCAATGTGATCAGCGGAGACCTGTTACAGCCACTTGAAAACAACGAAATGGCTACGATCAAAATCAACTTGCCAAAAGATTATTTTCAGTTTCCGCAAGCACTCAATGGAAATTTGATTGCTTCTATTTTTTCTCTTTTGCTTATGTGTGTGGTCGGCTTGGTTTTCTGGCGGTTCGGCCGAGATCAAGAAGTCTTTGTTGATGTCCAGACAGAAGTTCCAAAAGACATCAGCAGTACGGAAATTGGCTATATCATGGAGCGTTTTGCTCGTGATGATGATCTTCTATCGTTGTTCATCGATTGGGGAAATCGTGGTTTTCTGATGATTCATGATCATGGTGAGACATTTGAATTGGAAAAGCTGCGAGAGATGAATGATTTGAATGCTAAACCGTTTGAACGAGAGCTTTTTGATTCGATATTCCAAAACAATAACATGGTGAATCAAGATGAATTAAGAGAAGCTCGTGTTGCGTTTTCGTTAGAAAGGTCGAAACATTTATTAGAACGTTCTTTTACAAAGAAAAATCGTCGACAGGTCTATACAGACAGTTCGTTGTTTTTGCAAGGCTGTATGGTCATCGTTACACTGCTGCCATCTTTCGTATATGTGTGGTTGATGACCTATGCTCGTTTTGAGCTTTGGGAACTCTCTGTACGCAGTATGGTTCCTACTTTGTTATTAGGCCTTGATCTGATTGGCTGGGTATATCTCATACGTCATCGTTTTACGCTTGAAGCAAAGCAATTTTATTTGCGGATAGCGGTTTTGGTGATTATCGCATTCATCTTGTTGACATTTAACTCGGTGACTTTGTATTTGTATGGCATCAAAAGGTTTGCTTTGGTCATTTATCTGGTCATTACGTTTGCATTGTTCTTCTGTATGCTGTACATGGATAAACGAACACAGAAAGGAAATGAATGGAAATCTCAGATCTTAGGCATTCGAGAATTCATTGAAACAGTAGAGCAGCCGCAATTGCTCAAGTTTAATTCAAGAAATCCAAAATTATTCCAAGAGATGTTGCCTTATGCATATGTATTGGGACTGGCAGATATCTGGGCTAAAAAATTTGAACATTTGGAAGTGGAACAGCCACAATGGTATGATGGGATGCAAGAATATGATCATTTTAATACGTTTTTGTTTTGGCACACCTTCCATTATTGTTTCTATTATATGAAACAAAATACACTTTATCGTCCGCCAATCAAACAAGCAGGATTTTTACACTTTTCATTACGCAGGCTTCTGCCAAAAAGGAAGAAGTAAATAGAGCAGGATCTATACATGGATATTGTGCTTCGAACATTGTTCGACTGAATCGATCTGAAGCATTTAAAGATCGAAATGTATCAGATCCTTTTCTTTGTAAGAAATCATGGAACTTTTATCAAATGGATTGACAATGATTTTGTGAATGATTATGATAATAATATCAACAGAGAAAAGGACATGGGAACAGGTGATCGCATGAAGAGAGAAGGCGGATGGTGCAAGCCTTTTGAAAGATGCCTGTGCTTACTACCTTGGAGTTGCCCCTGAAAAGAGGGCCGTTGCCGGCGTTAACGGATGAGAGGGCATGTATGAGACATACATGAACAAAGGTGGTACCGCGGTTGACAGAACGTCCTTTGACTTCTGTCTTTTTTTATGGAAAGGATGATGAAAATGATCGATATCAAAGAAAATGAACAATTGAGCACATTGAATCATTCCTGTGCGCACATGATGGCACAGGCGGTGAAACGTCTTTATCCACAGGCAAAATTTTGGGTAGGACCTGTCGTATCAGAAGGTTTTTATTATGACATGGACCTGGGAGATAAAAAAATCACGGATGAAGATCTTGTCTTGATTGAAAAAGAAATGAAAAAAATTGCAAAAGATGGCAAACGCATCGTTCGTGAAGAAATTTCAAAGGCCGATGCTTTAGAAATGTTTAAAGATGATCCATATAAGCTGGATCTGATCGAAGGTCTGGATGATGGAAATATTACCATCTATCGACAAGGAGAATTTGTTGATCTTTGCCGCGGTCCGCATGTTGAGACAGTGAAACAATGCAAAAATTTTAAGCTGTTAAAACACTCGGGTGCTTATTGGAAAGGCGATGCCAATAATCAGATGCTGCAGCGTGTATATGGTGTCTGCTTTGAAACCAAAGAAGACCTGGAAGAACATCTGCAGTTGCTGGAAGAAGCTAAAAAACGAGATCATAAGAAATTGGGGCGTGAACTTGGTTTATTCATGATGAGTGAATATGCAGCAGGGATGCCGATCTTCCTTCCGAATGGAATGATCATGCGTAATGTTTTAGAACAATTCTGGTATGAAGAACATACGAAAGAAGGATATCAGTTCATCAAGACACCAATCATGATGAGCAAAGAATTGTGGGAAACAAGCGGACATTGGGATCACTACAAAGAAAATATGTATACAACCATGGTTGATGATCGCGAGTTTGCCATCAAACCGATGAACTGTCCAGGAGCGATGCTTGTCTATAACAATGGGCTGCACTCATATAAGGATCTGCCGTTGCGTGTAGGTGAATTGGGGCAGGTGCATCGCCACGAAGCTAGTGGAGCATTGAACGGATTGTTCCGTGTGCGTACATTTACGCAAGATGATGCACATCTGTTCATGCGACCGGACCAAGTAGAAGAAGAAGTGAAACGTCTGATTCGTTTTATTGACCGTATGTATTCGATTTTTGGTTTGACTTATGATATTGAGCTTTCAACACGACCAGAGGATTTCATGGGAGAAATTGCTGTTTGGGATCAGTGTGAGAAAGCATTAGGTGATGCTTGTGTTGCGGCAGGTAAAACGTATCATATCAACGAAGGTGATGGTGCTTTTTACGGACCAAAATTGGATTTCCACATCAAAGACAGCTTAGGACGTGTTTGGCAGTGTGGAACGATCCAGATGGATATGAATCTGCCAGAGCGCTTTGATTGTACATATGTTGATAATGAAGGTAAAAAGGTTCGTCCAGTAATGCTGCACCGCGTGATCTATGGATCGATCGAGCGTTTTATCGGAATCTTGATCGAACATTATGGTGGACATTTCCCAATGTGGCTTGCGCCGAAACAGGTTGAGATCATTCCTGTATTAGGTGATAAACACGGTGAATATGCACAAAAAGTATATGAGGCACTTTGCCAAGCGGGCATTCGTTGTCATGTAGATGATCGAAATGAAAAATTAGGTTATCGCGTTCGTGAAGCGCAGTTAGCAAAAGTTCCGGTGCAAATCGTAGTTGGCGAAGGAGAATGTGAAGCCGGTACGGTAACGATCCGTCGTTCACAGCATAAAGAAAGCGTTACGCTTCCATTGGCAGAAGCTGTTGAAGCATTTGTAAATGAAATCAAGGAGAAGAGAGCATGAAAAAACTTGTAACAGGTTTAATGGCTCTTGCCTTATCTTGCACACTTGTTGGATGCGGTGCCTCACAAAAGGAGTCTGTGAAGATCTTAGCACCTACAGGTGCACCAGCTCTAGGCATTTTAGGTGCTGCTGAGGCAGATAATGTTGAAAAGATAGAAACGGTCAGCGGCAGTGATGTTTTGCAAGCGGAGCTGGCGAAAGAAGACAGCGAATATGATATCATCGTTGCGCCTAGCAATTTAGGTATGGCATTAGCCTCAAAAGGAGCACAAAACTATGAGCTTGCTGCAGTGATTACTTGGGGTAATCTGTATCTGGTAGGCAGCGATGAAGACGCACTGCAGAAAGAGGGTACATTTGCAGCCTTCGGAGAGGGAGCTGTGCCACAGCTGGTTTTAGAAAATGCGATGGATCTCAATGAAATTCAGCCGACATTAACGTATTACAATGCAGTTAGTGATGCACAAGCACAGTTGCTGAGCGGAAAGGCTGATGTTGCTTTATTGGCTGAGCCAGTAGCTACGGCAACGATTGCTAAAGCAAAAGAAAACGGTAAAAGTTTGCAGGTGATTGCTGATCTGCAGCAGTTATATGCAGAGAAAAATGATACAGCAGCAGATGAAGGTTATCCGCAAGCAGCAATCTTTGTAAAAAAAGGCGAAAAAGATGCATTGAGCAGCGTATTAGAAGCAATCGAAACATTTGCTAATGACACATCGAACGATAGTGAAAAATTGAGCGATGCAATCGAGTCGTTTGGTGCAGATGCATTAGGTATCCCAAGTGCAGCAATTGCAGTGAAATCTTGGGAACGCCAGAACATCCGTTATGTAGATGCAAAGGATGCAAAGGAAGATCTGGAGCAGTTTGCCAAGATCTTCAATCTTGAGGTAGATCTGGATGCCTTATTGGTAAAGGAGTAAATTTATGAGAGCAGCAGTTACTTATGATAATGGAAAAGTATTTCAGCATTTTGGCAAAACTGCTCAGTTTTTGGTAGCAGATATTGAGGGAGAAGATGTTCGTAATGAACAGCTTCTTTCCACGAATGGAAGCGGTCATGGAGCATTAGCAGTTTTGTTGAAACAATGGAATGTAGATACTTTGATCTGCGGCGGTATTGGACAAGGTGCAGTCAATGCGCTTAATGAACAAGGGATTTCCATCATTCGAGGGGTCAACATGGATGCACGCATGGCTCTTCAGGCATTTGCCCGTCATGCATTAGCTGATGATCCATCTATTCTTTGTACGCACCACGACCATGAAGAAGGTCATGATTGCGGATCCCATTCTTGCAAATAAAAAAGTGAAAAATGAGAAGAGCTTTCTTTACTGAGCTGATCTGTAAAGGAAGCTCTTTTGCGTTCAAAAAGAAAAGAATATCCGAGTTGGAATAATTACGATGAACAAGATTGAAAACATTATCATGCGCATGTACATGAATAACAGATGCAAGATCTGATGGAAGACATACACGTGCGAAGGACAAACGGTTGGCTTTTGCATTCTATATTTTCATACATACATGGTATTGATCGTGGAAATATTCTTACAGTGCAAGCTCTATGATCCATTATCCGCAAAATGCTGAAGCAAACCTGTCTGATTGTCTTCATTTTTTTCGTTGCAACAGGAAAATAAAAAAAATAAAAAAATATATTTTTTTGTTAGCAGAAGGGTTGCCAAAGTGCTAAAAGTGAGTATAATAGACAGTGTTAGCAGTAAAGCACAAAGAGTGCTAATTTCTAAAAGGAGGAATTGAAATGCTAAAACCATTACATGACAATGTTGTATTAAAAAAAGAAGAAGTAGAAAACAAGACCGCTAGCGGTATTATTTTAACAAGCGAAAACAAAAACAAGCCTAGCATCGGTGTTGTTGAGGCAATTGGAGATGGCTGTAAAGATGCCGGTTATCAAGTAGGTGATAAAGTTGTTTACAAGGAATACTCAGGAACAAGAGTAAAGATGGATGAAGAAGAATATATTGTGATTGCCGATGAAGACATTTTGGCAGTTGTCGCATAAGGAGGTATAAATAATGGCAAAAGAAGTTCGTTTTTCAAAAGATGCTCGTCAAGCAATGTTAAAAGGTGTAAATACTTTGGCAGATGCGGTGCGTGTAACATTAGGCCCTAAAGGACGTAACGTTGTATTGGAAAAGGAGTATGGTTCTCCATTGATTACAAATGATGGTGTTTCCATCGCTAAGGAAATTGAATTGGAAGATAAATTCGAAAATATGGGTGCTAAACTGGTTTATGAAGTGGCAAATAAAACGAATGATACAGCCGGTGATGGTACAACTACTGCAACAATTCTGGCACAGAGCATGATCGAAGATGGATTGAAAGCTGTTGAAAAAGGCGCAAATCCTGTTTTGATGCGTGAGGGTATTGAATATGCCAGCAAAGAAATTGCAAAGCATATCTTAGAAAAATCTCGTAAGGTAGAAACTAGCAATGATATTGCATCTGTAGCAACGATTTCTGCAGGCAGCAGCGAAGTAGGACAAACGATTGCTGAAGCAATGGATAAAGTTGGACGAGATGGCGTAATCAGTGTTGATACTTCGAATGGATTCGAAACCGAATTGGAAATCAGCGAAGGTCTGCAGTACGATAAAGGTTATGTTTCTCCATATATGGTCAGTGATCGTGAAAAAATGCAGGTAGAAATGGAAAATGCGCTTGTTCTTGTTACTGATCAAAAAATCAGTAATATCCAAGAGATCTTACCGCTGTTAGAGCAAGTGTTGCAGTCAAATAAACCGTTATTGTTAGTTGCTGAGGATTTTGAGAATGAAGTGGTATCTACATTGGTTGTGAACAAACTGCGTGGTACGTTCAATGTGGTGGCTACAAAAGCGCCGGGCTTTGGTGATAATCAGAAAGAATTGCTGCAGGATATCGCTGTGTTATGCGGTGCTAAATTCTTCTCTAAAGACTTGAATATGGACTTGAAAGAGGCACAGATGTCTGATTTAGGTCAAGTGAAGAAATTGGTTGTTACAAAAGATAATACAACGATGATCGGCGGTGCTGGTGATAAGTCTGCAGTAGAAGCGCGTAGTGCAGAAATCAGTGCACAGATGGAAAACACGACAAGCGAATACGATAAGAAACGTTTAGCAGAACGTTTAGGTAAATTAAATAATGGTGTTGCCGTAATCAAAGTAGGTGCAGCAACAGAAAGTGAATTGAAAGAAAAGAAACTGCGTATCGAAGATGCTCTGAATGCAACACGTGCAGCGGTTGAAGAAGGAATCGTCATCGGTGGCGGAGCTGCACTGGTAGAAGCATATATGGCTTTGAAAGAACAGATCAAGTCAGATATCGTTGATGTGCAGAAAGGTATTAAGATCGTATTTGATGCATTGTTGACACCAATTGCTCAAATTGCAGAAAATGCTGGTTATAATGCAGAAGAAATCGTGGATGCACAGAAGAAAGCTGATACAAACATCGGCTTTGATGCAAAAGCAGGAGAATGGGTAGATATGTTCGAAAAAGGAATCATCGATCCTACAAAGGTAACGCGTAGTGCATTGTTAAATGCAGCGAGCATTTCAGCATTGTTTATTACAACAGAAGCTGGCGTAGCTGCAATCAAAGAAGATACACCTGCTCCAGTTATGCCTCAGGGCGGTATGTACTAAGAGTTGAGGCCTAAAAGGCTGTAACGAAAAGGGATCGATACAGCATTTGTCAAATAGTCTCAGAAATAAAAAAGGAACCGTAATATTTGGATAAATTGTCCTTATACTACGGTCCTTTTTGGTATAATTATTTATGTCTAAATACCTAATTGATGATAATGCAATTCAGCCGTCTTTGTAATTCCCTTTGAGTTTTGTTTATGAAGATTCTATTGCTGTCATTGATATCTTCAGAACAGTGTAAGAAGTCGTGGAAGTAGGAAATATTTTTAAGTTTATCAATTTCTTTCATCGCAACTCTTATGGATATGATGGAATGAAAATTCTTGAATGTGTTTTGCTTGCTATAGCTGTGAATGGATATGCCTCAGTATTGGAGCCAAAAGAAGATCATGGAGAGCATCCGCTCTTTTTCTATGCTATAATCAATTAAAAGAATGAAAAGGGAAGTGAATGGGATGAAACAGATTTATCTCTCAGCAGATATCGAGGGAATATGGGGAAACAGCGATAGTGCTTATACGATGAAAGATGGCTATGCCTATGAGCAATATCGTGCAAACATGATTTATGAAGTGAATCTTGCAATCCAACATTTATTTGATTGCGGGGCACAGCGTGTAGTTTTGAATGATGGGCATGGGGGAATGGACAATTTGATTCCGGCGCAAATGGATGACCGGGTCGAGATGATCGTTTCTCATGGCGCATATAAAGAATATGGGATGATGGAAGGGATTTCCTCTGATTTTGACGGCGTCTGTTTTTTAGGTTATCATTGCCGAAGCAATACACCAGGAGTCATGGCTCATACGATCTGGGGCTCTCAAGTCCGCAGCATCTCTCTTAATGGAGAAGAAATTGGAGAAAGTGGATTAAATGCACATTTAGCTTGGTATTATGGTCTTCCTGTTATAATGGTGAGCGGTGATTCGCTATTGAAAGAACAGTTGACATCTGAATTGAAAGGGCAAGTTCACTTTGTTGAAACAAAGAAAACGATCAATTCATTATGTGCTTTAAATTGCTCAAAACAACAGCTGCAACAACGTTATGCTGAAACAATCAAAGCAGCAATGTCAGATCATTATGAAATTTATCCTGAAGATCATTATGCGCTTGATATTACCTTTCACAAAGAACGAAATGCATCATTTGTTGCCAGGGTCCCTTTGACCAATCAAATCGATCGATGCACCGTTCGTATTGAAGGAGATAATTATGACGAATTGTATCGGCGTATGCGCTTTTTGATCAAAATATCAAATGCTTTTGAATAAATGAAAAATGCCGGCGTGTTCCGGCATTTTATGTACATCGATGTTTTCGTTTTTGTTATTTGAAGTAACGATTCAAAAGACCTTCGAATGCTTTTCCATGTCGGGCCTCATCACGAGCCATTTCGTGTACTGTATCATGGATTGCATCCAAATTTGCTTCTTTTGCGCGTTTAGCTAAATCTACTTTACCTGCAGTAGCACCATTTTCTGCTTCTACGCGCATCTCCAAATTTTTCTTTGTAGATGGTGTTACGACTTCACCGAGCAACTCAGCAAATTTTGCTGCATGTTCAGCTTCTTCCCAAGCTGCTTTTTCATAATAAAGACCAATTTCCGGATATCCTTCACGGTGTGCAACACGAGCCATTGCTAAATACATACCAACTTCTGAACATTCTCCTTCAAAGTTTGCACGCAGATCATTGATGATGTCTTCGCTCACACCCTGTGCTACGCCAACAACGTGCTCAGCAGCCCAGGTGCGATCACCGTCTTGTTTCGTGAATTTATCTGCGCCAACGCCGCAAATTGGACATTTTTCAGGAGCACTGTCTCCTTCATAAACATAACCACAAACCGTACATACATATTTTGCCATATTGAAATCCTCCTCTTTCTCAACATCTTTACTATACTTTAAAAGTGAAAAAAAGAATAGTAAAATGCTCACATTTTTAATAGATTTTGAATTGGAAAAAGTTTCATGCTTCCTTGATGCGACGAAAATCGTTTTAAAACCGTTGAAGAGGATGTGATCGATCTAAAAAGCATCAGTCATTTTTATTTTCATTCATGTTACATAGAAAAAGTAAGTTAAATCTGATAGAATGATTCCTAGGCAGGTGAAAGTTATGAAAGAAATTTTGATTGCTACTAGCAATGCACATAAAGTAGAGGAGTTTTCCCATATGCTAAAACCGTTGGGCTATCAGGTAAAAAGTCTCTTAGATTTTGAAGAGTCTATTGAAATTGAAGAAAATGGGACTACTTTTGCTGAAAATGCATTGATCAAAGCACGTGCCATCCACGATCGATTCCATACAATGGTCATTTCGGATGATTCCGGCTTAGCTGTAGATGCCATGAATGGTGCTCCTGGGGTTTATTCGGCTCGTTTTTTGGGCAAAGATACAGATTATGCGATTAAAAACCAATATATTATTGATCAAGTAGAAGGAAAGCCGAGAGGGGCCAAATTTGTCTGTGCAATCGGCCTGGTTGAAGCTGATGGAACCGAGCATGTGTTCATTGGCGAAGTACATGGAGAAATTGCAAAAGAAATGATTGGTGAAAAAGGTTTTGGATATGATCCTATTTTTTATTATCCGCCTTTTCAAACAACTTTAGCGAATGTTGATGAAGAACAAAAAAATGCAGTATCGCACCGCGGACGAGCTTTGACAAAGCTTCTTGCTTTCTTAAAGGGGGAATCCTAATGATTCATGTTGTATTGTATGAGCCTGAAATTCCTCAGAATACAGGGAATATCATGCGTACCTGCATGGCAGCTAGCTGTAAGCTTCATCTGATCGAACCCCTTGGTTTTTATTTGGATGAACAGCATCTCCGCCGTGCAGGAATGGATTATGTAAAAGAATTGGACTATGATCTATATCCTGATTGGGACAGCTTTGTAAAAGAACATGGGGAAGCACATTGTTTCTATATGACGAGATACGGGAAGAATCCGCCTTCATCTTTTGACTTTACTCAATGTGATGGGGATATTTATCTTGTGTTTGGGAAAGAAAGCACGGGTATTCCGCTATCGATATTAAAACGTAATCTTGATCATTGCATGCGCCTTCCAATGGTGGCTTCTGCACGGTCATTAAATCTCAGCAATACGGTGGCCATCGGTGTATATGAAGTATTGCGTCAGCTTGACTATCCGGGGCTATCAAAGACAGAGGTAATCAAAGGCGAGGATTGGATCGTTCATGATTGATTATCTAGACAGTTTTTTTGATACAAAGCAAAAACGCTTGTTTTCTGTACAATTGCTTTGTCTGATTGGCTGCCTTCTGGTTTGCTGCTTTGCAATCTATACTGCTTGTCGGTTGATGGTATTAGCGGATTACGCATCATTGTTTTCATTGTTGAATGATCCAACCATGGAGCTGTTCGTGGTTTCCCGCATGGTTCTTTCAATGATGTCAGTTGTTCAAGGCGGCTTTTTTTCTTATCTATGTCAAGCATGTACCACCATTACTATATGGGAGTGGATCTTGTTTGGCGTTTGCATGTTTATGATTTACTACAGTTCACATAAACGGTTATATCTGTGTTGTTTGTTGCTGATCGCTATTTATGTGTTTGTATGCAGTTTCTTATTTAATTTTGCAATTCATGCGACTTCTTTACAGGAAATAATCGAGTATATTCGAATCATCGGCATTGTAAGCCTAGTTTGTTTTTCGGTTTTACTTTTTGTTGGTGGATGCCTGTTCTTGCGCAAGTTTTTATGTTATCGTAAAGCGTTGAAAATTCATGTGATCGAGATTGGAGAAGATAATGAAAAGCCTTGATGGGCCTTGTCTGCAAACAAGAATTGATGGCTGAAACGACCATTTTAAAAGAAATCACACAAACTCACATATTCTCAAATTATCCTATAATAAAAGGGTTTTAGAAGGAAGTTCTCTTGGATCTTCCTTCTTTTTTATCTTACAAATTTGCAAGAAATGGAAAGTTGTGTTATAGTGGACACGTTGATAATTGAGGTGAGTCAAGATGAATTTTATCGAGAAAAACGGTAAAAAGATTGCAATTGCACTTTGTTTTGCGACATGTGTACCTGTGATTTCTACCGTATACGCCTATGAAGCACAGCCGGGATGGCATGGCGAAGGGGCAGATCGTTACTATGTTCTTGAAACAACGAGAGAACAAGCAACTGGATGGTTACATCTGGATGAAGGAACATATTATTTTGATGAAGAAGGAAACATGGTGTTCGGTTGGCAGCAGATTGACAGTTTCCAGTATTATTTTGATGGCGACGGTCTAATGGTAAGCGGTGAACAAACCATTGATGAAAAAAACTATAATTTCCAAGAAGACGGGAAATTGCTGACTGGATGGAACGAGGATCATCTTTATGATGGATATGGATATCCAGTTACAGAACAGTACATTGAAATTGAAAAAGAAGTGTTCGTATATGTAGATGAGAATGGTCAGAAAGTGACTGGTTGGAAGACGATCAACGGACGTAAACATTATTTCTTTGAAGATGGCACGATGGCTGTTGGAACAACCGAAATCGATGGTCATAAGTACTATCTCGACGAGTATGGTGTTCTTTACACTGGTTGGCAGTATGATGGAAATGATAATATGTATTATCTGAATCAATACGGAAAAGCATATAAAGATACTATTAAAGAAATTGATGGCATTGAATATGTCTTTGATGAATATGGGATTGCTACCGATAAAGAAACACTCGAAGCAGAAGAAGCTGCTCGAAAGAGGGAACAGGAACGGCAAGCGGCTGCTCAGCAGCAACAGTCTTCAGCTGTGTCTAATGTGATTTCTTCTTATAATGGCAGTGGCAGCGGAATTGCATCAGCTGCATTAGCCCAGGTCGGTGTGAACCAAGATTGTACAATGTTGGTAACAAATGCTTTGGCAGCAAATGGAATTTATTTCCATGGTTGGCCGGCAGATTATTTCTCATTAGGAACAGTGACGAACAATCCGCAGCCTGGAGATTTGATTTATTATGCGAATGGTGGTATGGGTGCTGCTCATATTGCTGTGTACATCGGAAATGGACAAGCAGTACATGGTGGATGGAACGGTTCAGGAACGGTCATCTATAGTGCTTACGCAGGCTCTGGACCAGTATTCATTCATATAGGTTAGATTGATGAAACACTTGCACAAGATTTGCGAGTGTTTTCTTTTTTTAACGATCAAGTGGCGCTATTCATGCGATGGCAATCAATGCCCTATGATCAAAGCATTGGTTTCTGAATGGAAATGGTCGGTATTTTATGGTAGAGTATACACATACTATGTGCATATAAAGGAGGATCAGTTATGGAAATTTGTCAAGGTGTTTCACTTCATGTGATACCAAGTGAAAAATTTAAAGATATAGGAATTTTCGTTCGTTTTATCCAACCATTGCGGGAAGATACAGCAACGATGTATTCATTATTGGCTCTGATGATGAGTGACCGCTTACAGAAGTATCCTACGAAACAGTCAATCAGCACGCATTTGGATCAGCTTTATGGAATGGGTGTAGGTGCACAGACCATTGGCTATGGTCAATCACAGGTATTAGAATTGCGTTTGCGAATGATTCATCCGCGGTTCGCAGATACGGATAATTTTTTAGAACAAGGTTTTGATTTCTTAAAACAAATGGTATGTTTCCCTTTATTAAATGAAGAATGTTTAAAGGAAGCAAAACAAGTGCTGTTAGCAAAATTGAAACGAATGCGGGATGATGCGTCACAATTTGTCGTTTCACAAGGACTGAAATTAGCTGGAAAAGGTTTTCCTTTAGGAATTTCCGCTTTGGGTGAAGAGAAGATGGTAGATCAGGTCACGCTTGAAGATATAAAAGAAGCGCACCGGCGTTTGCTTGATGAAAATGGTCTCGATATCATTATATGCGGGGATCTGAATGAAAATGAGGTTTTGGAATGTATTCGTGCAAAATTCGATTTCAAGCCTAGATTGAATGTGAATAAAACATATTATGCAATCGATACACAAGGAACTTGCAAAGAAATCAGAGAAGAAAGGGAAATTCCTCAATCATCGCTCATAAAAGTATATTTTACCCATACGGATGTGAAAGATCCAAATTATTATGCACTTCGTGTATTAAATGCGATGCTGGGACAATATTCAACAAGTCTCCTCTTTCAAAATGTTCGGGAAAAAAATAGCTTGTGTTATTCGATCTATTCAAGTTTGATTTCTTTTGATGGTGCATTGGGAATCGTAACAGGAACGAATAAAAAAGATATTGATCAGGTGTTGTCTTTAATTGATGAGCAAATCGATTGTTTGAAGAGGAATTTATTCGATGATGATCTGTTGTCTGTCAGCAAGACGATGATCATCAATTCATTGCGTGCGGGTGATGACAATATGAACAGCCTGGCCGCATTGCAATTTCAAAATGATCTGTTAGAAAGAAACTATACAAATGAAACGATCATCGAATGTATTGAAAAGGTAACAAGGGAAGAAATCGCAGAGATGGCAGAACGTTTAGAACATAAAGCGACATATATCGTAATGAGTGAGGAGGCAGAGGATGAAGCAGATCACGAATAAGCGGTATCAGGAAACATACTATACAGAAACTTTAGACAATGGGTTGCGCGTAGTTGTTTGGCATAAACCAGGATATGCAAGATCACTGTTTATGCTGGCGACTCCTTTAGGTGCAATGGATCTGTTACAAGAGGATGAGCAAGGGAAACAATATGCATATCCTGCTGGTATTGCTCATTTTTTGGAACATAAGATGTTTGAAAAACAAGATCAAGATGTGATGAATGATTTTTCAATGATGGGGGCAAATGTGAATGCATTTACTTCTTATAATGAGACAGCTTATTATTTTTCAACAAGCGGTGATGTGGAAAGACCATTGAATCTATTGCTTGATTTTGTGCAGCAGTTAGATATCAGTGAAGCATCGGTGGAGAAAGAGAAAGGGATCATTGTTTCGGAATTGAAAATGTATCAGCAAATGAGCGATTCCCGTTTGCTTATGGAGTTGTATAAATCACTGTTTTTTGCGCATCCATTAAAATATGATATAGGTGGAGATGAAAAGAGCGTTTGTGCAACGACCAAAGCACAGCTGGATGCTTGTTATCTGCATAATTACCATCCGAGCACGATGATGCTGGTAGGTGTCAGTGGTAAAGATCCAGAAAGTGTGATGTCAATCATTCGGCAAAATCAACAGAAAAAGAAATTTGAACCTCTTTGTTCCATTCGGCGAAAGGTCGTTGATGAGCCTGAAAATGTTGCAAGGGAGCGTTATGCTTTTACGATGGATATTACCGTCCCTAAAATAGCGGTTGCTTATAAGTTGCAGCCAAATAACGATGTGATGCAGCGTCTTCGTGAGGAATGGTGCATTCGTATGGCACAAGACATCTGTTTTTCCACATTGAACAAAGAATACCAGAAATGGATGGATGAAGGAATAATTTCCGATTTTGTTGGTGCAGACATCGAGTTTGGAGAAGATTATGGTGTAATGATGTTTTATACAGAAACCGAAAAGAAAGAAACTTTTGAACAGACCGTTTCAAAAGTATGCCAGCAGATGAAGCAGATATCGATGAATGAAGAACAGCTTACACAATTAAAACATCGTTATTTTGGTCAAGCCATCCGTTCTTTAAACAGCTTTGATGATATTGCTATCGGCTATATCCGGAGCAGTTTTGCTGGCTATGATTATTTTGCAGGAATGGACATGATCAATTCGATTACGATCAGCGATATACGGGATGTATGTCAAGCATTATGCTTAGATCATCGAAGCGTTGTAACGATTATTCCTTAATAAATGGTCGTATTTGACTATTTATATGAGAAAACTGTCATTATATGGCAGTTTTTTTTAAAATAGAAGCATTTTTATGCAAATAGACAGTTTGGGAATCACAGATATAAAATGGTAGAATTCACATGTGGATGGGGGTGATAGAAATGAGTATGCACTCATACCGGAGGGAGGTGTTTTGATTGAATGTTGTAGTTTTAGTAGGAAAGGTCATTGAATTGCCTGTGATGCGTGAAACTTCTGGGGGATATCAATGTGCGACGATGATCTTGAAAGTAGATCGTCCTTTCGCAAATAGTGAAGGAATTTATGAACAAGATGAAATTGCTGTAACTCTTTGGAAAGGTATTGCACAAACTACTTGCGATATCTGTACGATCAATGACGTCGTTGCTATTAAAGGCAGATTAGCATGCCGAATGCATCAGCGTGATGGAGTGACCTATCGCAATTACGAAGTGATTGCAGAACGCGTATCTTTTGTTAAAAAGGAAGGAGAGAGGTGAAAACCTCTCTTTTCATGTATAAAAAAGAAAAAAATCCGCATAATAGCAATGTCAGGAGGTAGCAAGTATGAAACAGATGAAGCTAGTATGCGCTTTATTCGCATGCTCATTGATTTTTTTCGGATGTGCGAATCAGGAAAAAAGTGTAGAAAAATCAATAGAAGATACGACGGAAAAAGCAAAAGACACAATGGATGATGCGGTAAATGAAAGTGAAAAAAATATTGAAGATCTTATGCAGTATTTAAAAGAAGCACAAAATGGAATTGATCAAGAAGAGGTCATTGAAGATATTCCTTTTGCTGCATATGAGGGCAGAAGCTTTTTAGCGAATGGAAAACAAATGTATTTGTATTACATTGATACTGCGGATGCTGATATGCAGCGTCTGGCTCAGCAATTACAAGCAGACAGTATCGTGAATGTAGAGCGCAATGGACAGAAGATGCAGTACAAAGGGATGCTTGATGGAGACTATTTGCTGTTATATGATCTGGATACAGATGCGAGCGCTTTGGAGGAAGCGATTCATCAATATTTAAAATAAATCAGAAAAAGACAGTGTAAAAAGCAGTGTCTTTTTCTTTGCAATGGTAAAGAAATATGGTAAAGTTTATTACGGCATAAATAATGTTGGAAATGATGATATATTGTAGACGTTATCAGAAAGGATGTGTCTACATGACAAAAGAAAGAAAATTGGCAAAGGAACTATTAAGCGCAGTATGGAATGAAGATGCAGAAAAAGTAAAAGAATTGATTGATTTTGGCGCAGATCCTAGTTGGATCTTTAATGGGTATCCGATTTTGCTGCATGCAGTTTTTACAAGAAATCTGGATGTTGTGAATGTATTGATCGATGCTGGAGCATGTCAAGTAGATGAAGCATTAGGATTTGCTCTTGATCGTGGGATTGGTGAGATGGTCGCACCATTGGCCTATCGAGGGGTTGTTCCGGTATTGCATGAACCAAGGCCAGGATTTGGTCTATACCCATGTCGTTTTATTGCCTACCATGCTTAATTTCTTTTGTATAGAAAGGGTGGGAAAATGAATCGTACAGCACTATGTATCCGCATGCTGCAATTGTTAAAAGTACGAGGACGAATGAAGATTAGTGAACTGGCAGATGTTTTGGAGACCAATCCGCGAAATATACCTGAATTTCGTAAAGAACTTGAAATTGCCGGATATGCGATAACACAGACAAGAGGGCGCTATGGCGGATATGAACTCAAGGAAGAAGTCTTGTTGCCTTCATTAGCTTTTAGTGAAGAAGAGGAACAAGCGCTGCAGGAAGCACGTGGATATTTGCGGTCACATCCAGATTTTCTGCATTTGGATGCATTTGCTTCAGCTTTAGACAAACTGCTGGCAAACGACAAAAAAGAAGTTACAAGCAGCGGTATCTATGTGTTTCCTCAAGCGCCTGATATTAGTGATCAAGAACAGAAATATGTCAAACGATGCCAGCAAGCCATTTCGCATCGCTTGTGTGCTAAGATCACTTATCAGCCCTTATCAGATGCAAAACCGTATACGATTTTGATTCATCCATATGAACTGCTTTATTATCAAGGTGCTTGTTATTGTTTAGCCTATTCCTTGAAGGCACATGACTACCGGCTCTTTCGTTTCAGTGACCAACGTATGTACGATTTTGAGATACAAGATCGTTCATTTTCTCGTGATCCAGGGTTTGCATTAGAAAAATATATCGGCGAAAATGGTTTGATCAAAGGACATTTGATCTTTGCCCGTTTGCTTGTCAAAGGAGCAAAAGCTAGAACATTGGCAGAACAGTCGATCGGGGTATCTTGCCATAAATATTGGCAAGATGATCAGACATTGTTGGTAGAGACTTGGATGGAAAGCGATTATGCGTTAATGGAATTAGTATTAAAATTAGGGAAAGATGTTGAGCTGCTTGCTCCTGATGAAATGCGGGAGCGGATCATTCAAGAATGTAAACGAATGCTTGCCCGCTATATAACCGTGGATCGTTCTATGTTATAATGAAGAGCGAAACGGGTGATAAGAATGATTCATTTAAGCGATTTACGAAAATATGAGCGTTGTCCAATACTTTTGTGGCGTTCTCGTCATGAGACGCAAAAGTATCTCTCTTTTATCCATCCATGTGCGTCGATGGGAGAATTAACTATCCGTTATTTCGGTCTAAAAGAGTTTTATGAAGGGAAAGTCGGAGATGACCCGAGTCGTGCCTTACAAGCACTTGATACATATGATAATTTAGTTGATGCTCGTTTTGAAGCACAAGGTGTGCGTGTTCGTATCACGTTGCTTCGTAAAAATGAGCAGGGTTTTGATGTTTATTTTGGTTATCGTACTTGTTATCCTCATGAAAATGAGGCACAGGCAATTGCAGATCAGCTGATGGTATTAAAAACTTTGCAGATTCCGATACAGAATGTATATGTTTTATGCTTGAATGCCAATTATGTGCGAAAAGATCGTTTGGATATTCATTCATTGCTGATGGTCAGCGACCGCTTATTTAACCAAAAAAATAAACTGCGTCATACTATCCGAGAATTGTGTGATCCGCTGATGCGTGACCTCTCATCTGTCAGTGCAGCTTGTCAAGCGGTTATTGATCAAGAAGTTTCTCCGTCACCCAAACGTACAAACGTTTGTACACGCGGGGGGAAATGCCATTATTTCGATCATTGTTTTCCTCAAGCATTGCCGGATGATTCGATTTTGTATTTGCAGCAGTCGGCCCATAAATTAGAAATGTATGAGGAAGGCATCCGACGCTTGCAAGATGCAGATTTAGAAAGAGTAGAAGGTTTTCGTTTCCAGTTTGCTCAAATTCGTGCAGCTCAAAATGAAGGATTTGCTTTTGATGATCTGGCATTGCGTACCTGGTTAAAAAAAACAGTTGTATATCCATTAACCTATTTAGATTTTGAATGGGATACATACGCTGTTCCGCCATATGAAGGGATGAAACCGTATGATGTATTATGTTTTCAATATAGCATGCATGTGGAAGAGCATCCAGGCGCTGCTTTGATTCATCATGAGTTTTTAGGAGAAGAAGATTGTCGTATTACGTTTATAGAACAGTTGCTGAGAGATCTGCCATCCCAAGGAAATATTTTGGTTTTTAATATGGAAGGCGCTGAAAAATTGCGTCTTCTTCAGCTTGCTAAACAATTTCCAGAATACGAGACACGCTTACGTGCTGTTTGTGATCGAATGGTCGATCTATCTTTGTTGTTTTCTGCTGGTGTCGTTCATCATGTCAAGATGCATGGCATGTATTCACTGAAAACCCTTTTGCCGATTTTTTCCGATCTCTCGTATCAACAATTAGAGATTTCATTCGGCATGGATGCTGTAAAAGAATATCGTGCGATGAAGCGATGTTCGAAAGAACAGCGAGAAGAAATCAAACAACAACTTCTTACCTATTGCAGCATGGATACTTATGCCGAATATGTGCTGTTGCATGGTCTTGAAAAATTATTGAAGGAGAACGTTATTGAGTAATTTAATTAGAAATGTTCATAGTGCTCATAACGGTTTGGTACAATATAGTCTTTTATTTGCATGATCATGGTTAAATAAGCAAGAGATGAAAATGGTGCGTTGCAGATCTATCAAATGCGGATTTTTTCAAGAAAACAGATGAGCTTCGATTATCATAGCAGAAGCTTCATTATTTTAGAAAACAGTAAGAAAAGAAGAAAATGTGCGTATATTTTTAATGGTTGAGCGAAAATGTATTATCGTTTCTGAAATCTAGTTAGATTTTGGAGGTGTTGACAGCGCTTCTTTGATCGATGCTATCACTTCTAACTCTACAATAATGAAATATGTTATGGTAGGGTTCCTGTTGACAAAGATGATCAGTGAAACAAAATAACGAAGAAAAAATAATCGATTCTTAGCACTGCCATCGTAATGCAATCATATCAAATGGCAATGATCAGAATCGATGTTCTTAAACTGTGATCTGATTTTCAAAACGGGAAGCAGATGCTTAAAAAATTGAAGCATTTACAAATATATTTTAAAATAGATTGGTAGGATATCTTTTTTCTTAACTATGAAAGAAGATGATGAGGGGGGGCTAGTGATGATAGATGTGACATATTTCTTTACTTTTGCTATGGTGCTGATTTTGTTTACTTTTTATTTTCCAAAACAGGGAAAAAAGGGATTGATCATGAATTTTTGCAAAGGGGTGATCTACCTTATCTTCTTTGTCTCTGTATTAGTTCTATCAATCGTCAAACTTCCTCAAATCGGATGGGGGTATTCTATGGTGATCTTGCCTCTGTTAGCTTTATTTTCTTTGTGGTTTGCTGTTCGAAAGCTCTTGCTGACATCTCTTGATTTCTATCATAAACAGATCAACACGGTTATTTTCAATAAGTATATATTGCATAGAGGAAGCGTGTTTGATGATGGGAAGACGGATTATATGATCAAAGGAAAGGATTTGAACGGGCAAAAATGTAAATTTTTGATTGATAAAAAGACATTTATTGATCTGCTCGATTCAAATGGAAGAGCCAAAGTTGATTATTACAAGTATACAAAAATTGTCGTATCTGCTGAAGTGCTGGTCATGGAGCAAGAGAAAGATTAAAAGGCCCATTGAGGCCTTTTTTAAAAGAATAATTCGCTATATACGGTATTGATCAATTCCCATGTCTGCTGACCGATGATGCCGTCTGCTTGAATACCCATCATCTGTTGAAAAGCTATAACCGCTTGCTTGGTTGCGGTGCCAAAAATACCATCAGCATCTAATTCAGGAATATTTGGGTAATAGATTGAGATGCCATTTAATCGTTCTTGCATCAGCAAAACAGCAGTTCCTCTCGATCCTGTACGTAATAAGGTTCCCGGATAAGGCGGCATTTCTTCACTGTCAATTTCTCCAGTATCGATCAGTGCACTGATTTCAAAGAGCTTATCCCATGTTTGTCGTCCAACAATACCATCGATCGTTAAGCCAAATTGACGTTGAAAAGCTCGGACAGCACTCGCTGTAGCACTTCCATAGATACCGTCTTCTACGACTGGCGGAATGCTTGGGTATTGTGAGGAGACATTATTCAATGCGCTTTGGATCCGACGTACATTTTCATTGGCTGTTCCTTGTTGCAAAGGAAGACCCGGATATTCTGGTATACTTTCATCAGGTACAATTTTATCTTCTAGTGTTTCATAGACTGCATAGATGCGATTCCAGGTTGCTGCGCCGACAATACCATCGACGATCAGGCCAAAAGTATTTTGAAAATTTTCGACTGCTTTGGTCAGCTGTGCACCAAATCTTCCATCGATGTCAACATTAGGAACTTGCGGATAAAACACAGAAATACAAGATAGATAGTATTGTAACAATTGTACTTCTACGCCTCGATCGCCTTCTTTTATAACCTTTCCAGGATATTGGCCGCTATAGAGATTTTCAATGCGACCGATCGACGTTAATTCAGCCAACTTGCGAACAGCAACATAGATATAGCTGATTTTATACCAGGTTGCTTTGCCGACGATTCCATCCACGGTCAAGTTAAATTGCCGTTGAAAAACTCGTACCGCTTCTTCTGTACTTTCTCCAAATATGCCATTTACAGGGAAGATGACCGGAATAGCTGGATAATTGATTGCGATGGCATTTAAAAATTCTTGCATTTCCATCACTTCTTGTCCGCGGGATCCGATTTTCAATATTCCCGGATAGGATGCCTTCATGTCTTGGATGTTATTCGATTCACGAATTTGGATGCTGTCACCATAATAATAACGCAAGATTTCTATAGCTGTATAACCTTGATTTGCTAAAGAAAGGGTACCCCATTGTTTCATGCCTGGGCAAGTAGCGATTTTGCCATCACAGTATTCGGTATAATAGGGTTCTTGATAGTTTGCTTTTTGAATATACAAATTAAATACTTCGTTTACTACTTCAGAAACAGAATCGAAAATATTGCGATCTTTTACAAATGCTTGGTCAAAAGCAGTTGAATTCGTAATGTCAAAATCGTATCCTTGACTTGGGTACCACTCCGTATAAATTCGGTTGAGAGCCAGAGAAGTCTGTGCCAGAATGTTTGCCTTTAGTGCCTCATAGGGCCAGGTTGGATAAATTTCAGAACTGGCTACATTTTTTAGATAATAAAGAAATGGGACCGTTACGTTCTCGGCAGTGCTTTGCGGTCTGCCTAAATGAACGGTTATGAAAGTCGGGATGATTACTTCACCGCGTACCCTTCCAAGGTTCATTGGCATCTGACCTTGATTGTTTCCACCATAATTCGTTAATAAATGATGGTCAATGATTGGAGATATGGACCTACCTGGAAAGACTTGTCTTCTGGTCGGTGTCGGATGAATCGGGAGATAGCAAGCTTCCTCAGCAAAAATTTGGATATTTTGAATCTCCTGTACTTCATATCCGCTCAGCCGGAATTCCACATTATACGTTTCATAAGGCCGAACATCATTTTCTTCCTCAAGAGAAAGCTCAATATCGGGAGCATATAGAGGAATGTTTGTGGTTTTTCCTTCACGGTTGGTTACGTAGAAATTCTCATAAACGATTTCCCCCTGATTGATTTTGTAGACTCGAATCAATGCATTTTCTAAAGCAAAAGCTTCATCAGCAATCGATACTTCGATTTGCAGGTAACCGGTTGCGATACTATCACCTCCTGCGTTATGCTATGCATAGGTTTGATGAAATACAGGGGAGAGAGCCTAAATAAAATTTTTATAAACATAAGAACAAGATTATGGAGTCCTCCGAATGATTTTATTTGTGCTATAATGGAGAAAAGTGGAAAGGAGGGCGTTGTATGCCCAACATCATCACTCATGTTTTATTTGCACAAGATGTAGCAAAAAATGAAAAAAATACAGAGATTACTGCGATTATCGATCGCAATCCTCATCTCTTTGCTATAGGTGCCAATGGACCGGATTTTTTGTTTTTTTCGCATGCTAAACCATGGGAGTCTTATAAATCTCATGCTTTAAATCGCTTGGGATCAAAAATGCATGCTCAAAAAATCAATGCATTTTATGACGAAGCAATCCACTGCATCACACGGCAAACAGTGACGAATGTACGAAAAGATATGATGGCGTACTTGTTTGGTCATCTATGTCATTGGGCGCTTGATATGGTAACCCATCCGTACATCTTCTATCGCACTGGCGATTGTAAAGGGAAAAGTGCAAGTTATCATCATCGTATGGAGTCTATGATTGATGCAATCGTTTTAAAAGAAAAACGTTCGATGAGCATTAAAGATTGGCATAGCTACGATATCTGTACATTCGATGAAGATATGTTAAAAGCGATTGCACGCATTTATGTACCTTGTTCAAAGCAAGTTTATGGAACCGAGGTCAAGGTCCATGATCTTCGTGAAACTTTGACTTCTTGGCGAGAGGTTCAAAAATTGTTATATGATCCAAATGGGCGCCGCTATAAAATGATCAATACCGTAGAAAAGGTTATGAGACAAAAATGGAAGATCTCTGGAAGTATCGTGCCGTCTCAGATTGATGAACATTATGATGTTATGAATATGAAAAAACGTTTTTGGCTCCATCCTTGTGATTCTTCGATTTCAAGCAATGCTTCTTTCTTTGATCTTTATGAGGAGGCAATTGACATTGCAATGAAAGCAATCGAAGCTGCGTATGCATGTATCATTGATGGTGAAGATAGTAACATTCTTTGTGACGTTTTGAAAGATCGCGCATATGATACAGGGATGAGCGAAGGACACTTAATGCAATATTTCGACATCATCTATGAGGAGGAAACAAATGAAACTCTTTGATCTACATGCAGATCTCGGGTATGCAGTATTAAAGAAAAAAGAGGCAGGGTATGACGATATCCTGTCTTCCTTTTACTGTGATCGTTGGAAAAGTGGTAACTTGAAAGCAATCTGCATGGCATCTTATTTTGATGGTTCTCAGAACTGGGAAGATATGCAAACGATGATCTTAGCTTTACGAGAAGAAATTGATGCTTGCCCAAAAGTCACTTTGGTAAAAAATGCCAAGGAGATCAATTATGAGGATGAACAGCTGTATGCTATGCTTACAGTGGAAGGAATGTGCGGCATCCATGATCATGTCGAAGAAAAGATCGACTGGCTCTATGAGCAAGGAGTTCGTATGGCTTCTTTATGTTGGAATGAACGAAATGAACTTGCTTGTGGGACAAAAGGTGGAAATAGCGGTCTGACTGCACTTGGTATTCGAGCGGTAAAGCATATGGAACGTATTGGCATGCGGATCGATGTTTCGCATGCCAATGAGCAGACATTCTGGGATATTTTTGAATATACAAAAGGAATGCTTATTGCTTCACATTCAAATGCAGCAGCTCTATGTTTGCATCCGCGTAATCTGAAGCAACAGCAGATACAAGCGATTGCGCAAAGAAATGGTTTGATCGGCGCAGTGGCAGCAGCTCCTTTTGTCCATCCTTGTAATGAAAAACAAGATTTTTTTCATTACTTACGTCAGATGCAATGGTTATGCACATACGCCGGAGCAGATCATGTCGGTTATGGATTTGATTTTATGGAATATTATGATGGCAGTGAGGATGCCGTCCTTGGTATAGAAGAACCAACATGTGCAAAGAAACTTGCCCGATGGATAGAGGAGCATCCAGAATATAAAAAAACAGCGTTTGAAAATGCTGCGCGTGTTCTTTCATTCTAATTTGAAAACCCTTACATGAGTATTCTATCATATATTTCTATAAATTCATAGTCTGTAATTTACGGAATGGCGGGGTATAATAGAATTAGAAACAAGGAGGGATTTTATGAAAGTCCAAATTTATGGTAAGAATATTACCGTTACTCCGGCCATCGCCGAAAAAATCGAAAAGAAGCTGAATTTGCTCAATAAGTATTTTATCATTGCTGAGGAAGATACAGCAAACGTAGTCGTGCGAGTTTATCCGAACAAGCAAAAAATTGAAGTAACGATTCCAACAAAATATGCAGTACTACGTGCAGAGGTCGTTCATGATGATCTATACGCAGCAATTGATCTGGCAGTTGATAAGTTAGAAGATCAAATTCGTCGTCAGAAAACACGTCTGACACGTAAAAATAAGACAAAACTTGCAGAAGCTTTCGTTGATCATGAACTGTTGGGTGATGAATATGACGAAAGCGAGGATGAAGTAGTACGTACGAAGACAATTGATCCAGATATGATGGATCTTGATGAAGCGATCATGCGCATGGAAATGTTAGGACATAGCTTTTTCATTTATCGTGATGATGAGACAAAAGGCATTGCAGTTGTTTATAAACGAAATGCTGGAGGTTATGGCTTAATAGAAACTGAATAAAGTCGGTATCGATTACCGGCTTTTTTTTATTCATACAGCACTTATGTAGGAATGATCACTATAATAAAGCCGTGAAATGTGGAAGGAGATGAAAAAATGAAATATAGCATTCATGTGAATGAAGGATGGATCGGCTATTATAACCGCATGAACAAACAATATGCTGTAACGATGAACTGCCGTGAGCGAATTCGTTGTCCTTATGAACTAGCATCTGCAATTATTTGTCAATTAAGAGAAAGAGGTGTAAAAGCAACTTTAAAAGCTGAATTTGTGATGGAAAAAAATAAACATCTATGATTAGGCATAACTGCCTATTTTAAAACATATTCTTCATTGAGAACAAGAAGTGACAGGTTTTGTATCTTTGCTTCACTATAGTGAATGCAAGGAGGGGATTGCTTGGAAAGTTATGTGGAGGTTGCCTTTCTGCATAATTGGATGACCAATTTTATCAGTGTTTGGATGGCATTGTATCTGATCCAACGTCCTTTACGTGGAAAGAGGGTACTGTTGTACAGCCTGGTAACCTCGTTCTATAGTTCCTTGTTCTATTTTGATGATGCGTGGCTCGGCGTGATAATTTTGGAAGGCATTGCATTTTGTTACGTCTTTTATCGGCAGAAATCATTATTTTGTGCTTCTTTGCTATTTCGGTTTCTTTGGCATGCGACTTGTTTTGTTTTTTTTGAAGGTACTTTTCATCTGGGCTCATTTTTTCCGTGGATTCATACACCGATTTATTGGTGCTGGGTCATATATGCCATTATGTTTTTTTATTTATCTACCCATGCGATGACATTATTCAAGCAGAAATTTTGTTATCGATGCACGTTGTATGGAAAGAAAATGATTCATTTGACAGGTTATATGGATAGCGGAAATTTATTGTGTTATCAGGGGATTCCGGTTTTATTTTTGGATGAAGGTTTTCGTGATGAATTGCAAGGAAAGATCGTAAAAATCCAAGTGGGGAGCATTCATGACAAAAAAGAGATGGAAGCTGTGCTTGTTTATTGTTCATTGGATGGAGGCTCCAAGAGAAAAGCATATGTGATATGTGTGCGAGGATTGCGCATCCAAGGGGGTCATCCCTTGCTCTTAAATTTAAAATTGTTGACTATGAGGTGACGAAAAATGAAATTGTTAAAATGGCTGAAACGTTTCTTTTTTGAAAGAGATGGATCGTATGTGTATTATATGCAAGGGCATGATATTTTGCCTCAACCGTTAGATAAAGAAGCAGAAATGGAGGCGCTGATCGCATGGGAGAACGGGGATGAAGAAGCACGGAATCGATTGATTGAACATAATTTACGTTTGGTGGTCTATATTGCAAAACGTTATGAAACCAATCCGATCTTTATGGAGGATCTGATCAGTATTGGCTCTATCGGGTTGATTAAAGCAATCAATACTTTTCGCAGGGATAAAAATATTAAATTAGTAACTTATGCATCTCGTTGTATTGAAAATGAGATTTTGATGTTTTTACGTAAAAAAAACCGGCGTCGTAATGAAGTGAGCTTTGATGAGCCTTTAAATATAGATTATGATGGCAATGAATTGTTGCTGAGCGATGTGTTAGGAACGGAAGATGATATCGTTATTCGTGAATTTGAGAAAAATGAAAATCGACGCGAACTTTTGAGAGCGTTAAATGGATTGAAAGAACGGGAACGATTGATCATGCAGATGCGTTATGGAATTGGTCATGAAGAATTGACGCAAAAAGATATTGCACAGCGCCTTGGCATCTCACAATCTTATATTTCTCGATTAGAAAAGCGGATCTTGCAAAAACTGAAAGTTCAGATAAAAACTGGAAGTTGAGCGGGAAACCGCTTTTTTTGTTGTCAAGTGTTTTTCGTTTCCAATTACTTACAAAGAGAAGGGGAGTGATCAAAGAATAGTGGAAAGTTGATAGGGGCAGACTGCTAGTACAGACAAAAGAGGAGTGAGAACATGAGTCGCTATAAAGTCGTAATCAGTGGTATGCCTACAGAACAATTAAAAGTGTTGGGGAATGAAGAAATGGAACAGTTATTTCTGCGTTATCATGCTGGAGATGTCAGCGCGAAAGAAGAGTTGATCTGCGGAAATTTAAAGTTAGTGTTATCGATCGTACAACGATTTTCTGCTCGTTGTGAGAATATGGATGATTTGTTTCAAGTTGGCTGCATAGGTTTGGTAAAAGCGATCGATCATTTTGATCTTGGTCATGAAGTGCGTTTTTCTACATATGCTGTGCCGATGATCATGGGTGAGATTCGTCGTTATTTGCGAGACAATCAGGTGATTCGGGTATCTCGGCATTTAAAAGACCTTTCATATCAGATCTTTCGTATCAAAGAACAATATATTCAAGAATTTCATCATGAACCAACAATTGCATATTTAGCGCAGCAATGTGATGTAAAAGAAAAAGATATCATGGATGCCATGGATTCTTGTCAAAGTGTTTTATCGATATTTGAGCCGATATACAGCAATGATGGGGATGAGTTGTACCTGCTGGATCAAATACGAGATGAGCATGATGATATTCGTCGGGAAAGAGATCTCATTTCACTGGAAAAGAGCTTGCGAGTGTTGAATGAACGAGAGCATGATATTCTGCGAAAAAGATATTATGATGATAAAACACAGATGGAGATTGCACAGGAACTAGGAATCTCACAGGCACAAGTATCACGATTGGAAAAAAATGCAATTGGTGCATTGAAAAAAGAGATGGAACGGTAACCTTTTCATTTTGATTGCATAAGATGATAATAGGTGAGGATATGCGTTTTAGTGAATTTGCGAATAAAGATGTCATAAGTGTGGATGACGGGGTGATGCTAGGACAAGTTCATGATCTGGAATTTGATGAGGATTATCGTATACGTATTTTATATGTGTCTGCTCGGCCATGCGGAATAAGACGTATGTTACCTTGGCTGTTTGCAAATGAAGAACGTATGATTCGCGTTGATGAGATTGTTCGTGTCGGAAAGGATGTTCTGTTGGTACGGACGTGTTAAAAAGTAACGGCAGAAGTATAAAATTATACATCTGCCACTTTTTATTTGATATCGATAATGATATAATGGGCGTATAACCGGAGGTATAGTTTTATGGGTGTTGTGGATAAAATTAAAGAGTTTGTAGCGCCAATTGATGAAGATGGCGAAGATATTTTAGAAGTTGAAGAAGAAATGGAAGAAGTACCCCGTGCTCGTTATGAACGTGCAAAATCAAAAAATATGAATGCGATGAACTCTAATACAAAGATGGTTCTTTTTGAACCACGTTCTTTTTCCGAAGCGGATGAAGTTGGAAAACGTTTAAAAGAAGGCCGTGCAGTCGTGGTTAATTTACATAAATTGGATCGTGAGTTCGCTCAGCGGACAATTGATTTTTTAACAGGTGTCGTGTTTGCTTTGGATGGAAAGATCCAGAAAATCGGAACAAATGTAATTTTGTGTTCGCCTGAAAGCATTGGTGTACAAGGAGTTATCAATGTTGATGGCGGTGAGGAATAAGCTTGAAAGAGTATCTTGAGCATTATAAAGGGGCGCAAGAGCTGGCGGTACGATTTATGGACCAAATTACCATGTGTCAACGTCAAAACCGGGTGATCTTCACCCCTTTTTTATCGCAAGGAGAAGGAATGATCTTCACATCGTTGTGTGGAAAAGAACAGCCTTTTTTATATGACGGTGGTTTTAAAAATGCGCGGCGATGCTGTTATGCCTTGCTGCCTTATGAAGATATGCCGGTCAGCTTTCCGATTTGTGTGTTAAAGGCAGTTTATCGATCCCGTTTTGAAGTGTTAACGCATCGGGATGTGTTAGGAGCATTTTTACATCAAGGAATTGAACGCGAACAGATCGGCGACCTTTTGATTAAAGAGGACGCTGTTTATGTTGCAGTTTCTGAAAAAATCAGCTCTTTTTTGATCAATCAAGTAACGAAAATTCGTCATACTTCGCTTCATTTCGAGCGTTATGAAGGTTCGCTTGAATATGAAGAAAAATTTACCCTGCGGTATTATAATGTTTCTTCTTTGCGCATGGATGCAATCGTTGCTGGAATGTGCCAGATTTCACGGGCCAAGGCGTCCTCTTTGATTGCATCAGGAATGGTAAAAGTAAACGATCTTCCCCTTGAAACAGGCAGTTCTTTGTGTCATAATAATAGTACTGTTTCCATTCGTGGGTATGGTCGCTTTCAATTTATCGAAGTACAGCATACGACCAAAAAGAACCGCTTCGTAATTGAAGTACGCGTCTTTTGTTAAATTGGAGGTGAGGGCATGACACAACATTTCGATCGAATGAAGGACGGATATAATCGATATCAGGTTGATTCAGCGATAGAAGAATTGGACATGCGCATCGATAGTTTGCAACGGATCAATGAAGCATATCAGCTCCGCTGTAAACAGTTGGAGGAGCAGATACATTATTTGGAAAGCGTTTATTCGCCAGCATTTCAAAATCTTCGCCAAAAAGAAGATGCGGCATCGCAAATGGTAGCCATTGCGATGAAGGAAGCGAATACGATCGTGTCCACTGCTAAGCAGAATGCAGATGTGATCATCAGTGAAGCTCTTCTGAATGCAAGAGAGATGCTAGCTGATATCATTCATTTAGCGCAAGAAACACAAGATGCAAAAGGAACGATGCAGAAACAGACACAGCGGATTGCAAGGCTTTTAGATGAATTTGAAAGCATTGCTTTTCCTGAAGTAGATTTATTTGAAAAATAAAAGCGATGAAAAAGACATGTTCGTTGATCAAGCCGATAGAGAGCAGATGGTTGGTGGAAATCTGTGGTGGAGATGATCGAAAATCACTTTGGAGCTGATTTTCTGAATAGAGTAGGAAAATACGTAAACCCTGCGTTAATTGGGTTGAGGGCACGCACTTTAGTGCGTGAACTAAGGTGGTACCGCGTGAATAACGTCCTTAGATAGGACGTTTTTTTTGTTAAAGGAGGAAGGAATGGATATGGATTACAAAGACACGCTGCTGATGCCAAAGACCGCATTTGAAATGCGAGGCAAGCTGCCAAGCAAAGAGCCGAATTTTCAAAAACGTTGGAAAGAACAAAATTTGTACGAAAAAATGCTGGAAAGCCGAAAAGATGCAAAACCTTTTGTACTGCATGATGGACCGCCATATGCAAATGGGGATATTCATATCGGACATGCATTAAATAAGATCATCAAAGATGTGATCGTACGTTCGCATTACATGGATGGCTATTACGCGCCGTTTATCCCAGGCTGGGATACACATGGATTGCCAATTGAAACTGCAATCACAAAGCTAGGACATGATCGTAAAAAAATGCCTTTATCGGATTTTCGTAAATTATGTTATGACTATGCGATGCAGCAAGTAGCTACTCAGAAGAAAGGTTTCTTATCGTTAGGATGCGTTGGTGATTATGATCATCCATATATCACGCTGAAGAAAGAGTTTGAAGCTGATCAGATCAAGATCTTTGGAAAAATGGCAATGGATGGTTTGATCTATAAAGGATTAAAGCCGGTATATTGGTCACCTTCTTCTGAATCCGCTTTGGCAGAAGCAGAAATTGAATATCATGATGTAAAAAGTCCTACGATTTATGTTGCGTTTAAAGTAAAAGATGGTAAAGGAATCTTGAATGAAGATACAGGCTTTATCATTTGGACAACTACACCTTGGACCATTCCAGCAAACTTAGCAATTTGCTTGAATAAAGATTTCACGTATGCATTGGTGCAAAGCGAAAAAGGAAAGTTCATTGTGCTTGCTGAAATGGTTGATGCTTTGTGGGAAAAATTTGGATTGCAGGAAAAGACCATCGTTCAGACGTTTAAAGGAGCTGAATTAGAGATGATCACTTGCCAGCATCCGCTTTATGATCGTGAATCCTTGATTATTTTAGGTGATCATGTCACTGCAGATGCCGGTACCGGATGTGTGCATACTGCACCTGGTTTCGGTGCCGATGACTTCTATGTTTGTCAAAAATATGGTATTGGCGCATATTGTAATGTCGACGAACATGGCTGCATGATGGATGATTGCGGTGAATGGCTTGCTGGTCAATATGTTGATGATGCAAACAAAACAGTAACGACCAAATTGGATGAACTGGGATGCTTGTTGAAACTGGAATGGATCACACATGCCTACCCACATGATTGGCGTACGAAAAAACCGATCATTTTCCGTGCAACAACACAGTGGTTTGCTTCAATCGATAAGATCCGTGATCAGTTGTTAGATGAAATTGATGCAGTTGATTGGATTCCTACATGGGGAAGACAGCGCATGCATAATATGATTGCCGACCGTAGTGATTGGTGTATCTCTCGACAGCGTGCATGGGGGCGTCCGATTCCAATCTTTTATGCTGAGGATGACACGCCGATCATGGATGAAGCGGTTTTTGAACATGTAGCTGAATTATTTGCACAGTATGGATCAAATGTATGGTTTGAACGAGAAGCAAAAGACTTGTTGCCAGAAGGTTATACACATTCAGGTTCTCCTAACAATATTTTCCGTAAAGAAACGGATACGATGGATGTTTGGTTTGATTCGGGTTCTTCACATACTGGTGCAATGATCGCTCGCGGGGAAGGATATCCTGCTGACCTTTATTTTGAAGGAAGCGATCAATATCGTGGATGGTTTAATTCTTCTTTGATCATTGGTACGGCTGTTCATGGAAAGGCACCTTATCGCCAAGTGCTCAGCCACGGGTTTGTCATGGATGAAAATGGAGAAAAGATGAGCAAATCTCGCGGGAACAGTGTTTCGCCAAAAGAAGTAACAAATAAATTTGGTGCAGATATCCTGCGTTTGTGGGCAACCAGCATTGATTATCAGGCTGATTGCCGCATTGGAGATAACATCATCAAGCAGTGTTCAGAAACATATCGTAAAGTGAGAAATACTTTTCGTTTCTTATTGGCGAATGTAGGGGAAGAAGATTTTACGACAGCAGATTTGCAAAATCTGGCAAGTTTGCCGATCAGTGATCAATATATGATTGCTTTATTGGCTGATGTAAATGAAAAAGCTCGTAAAGCATATAAAGAATATCGATTCTCAGATGTGGTTACAGCATTAACCAATTTGATGACAAATGATTTCTCGGCATATTATTTAGATTATGCAAAAGATATCTTATATATCGAACGAAAAGATAGCATACGCCGTCGTCAGGTTCAAACAGTGATCTATACGGCATTGAACGTCTTGGTTCGCTTATGGGCACCGATCCTGTGCCATACATGTGAAGAAGTCAATGATTTCATGCATTTAGAAAAAGAAAGCATCCATTTAGGGGCATTTGCAGATCTTGAACTTCCATTTGATGCGGAAGCAGTCAAAGAAAAGATGGGACGTTTGTTGCTTATTCGCAGTGATGTGCTGAAAGCTTTGGAAAATGCACGTAATGAAAAGATCATTGGTAAGTCACTAGAAGCACATGTCTTGCTGAATGTGAATGAAGAGGATCAAAAGTTGATCGATGAGATCTTCCTGGCTACTTTGCATCAGTGGCTTATCGTATCAAAAGTTACGTTGACAAAAGAAGATCTTTCAGCATATGAAGTATGTCAAGTACAAGTGGAGAAATGCGATGGAGTCGTATGTCCACGCTGTTGGAACATTACCTCTTCTAATGCTGAAGATGGATTATGCGAACGTTGCCGTGCAGTTTTGAATAAGTAAAAAAAGAGGGGCTGTAACGAGCAAAGCCCTAAAATAAGACAAAAAAGAACCGGGATGTTTGATCTCAACAGGTCAAATGTCCCGGCCTTTTTGGTATAATTGTTTGTGTACAAATACCTAGTAAATAGTAACGCAATTCAGCCATCTTTTCAATTCCCTTTGAATTTTGTTTATGAAGATTCTGTCGATCCTGACGATATCTCCAGAACAGTGAAAGAAGTCGTGGAAGGAGTCAATGTGTTTAAGTTTATCGATTTCTCTCATCGCAATTCTTATGGATATGATGGCGTGAAGATGCTCGAATGTGTTTTGCTCGCGTTCGCTCTTAACGGCTATGCCTCTACCCGCGAG
>CASFOT010000137.1 GCA_949296305.1 uncultured Erysipelotrichaceae bacterium | reverse complement strand
AGCGGAAGATTAAATAGGAGGTGCGAACATGGCTGTTCAGCAAAGACGTAATTCAAAGACGAGAAAAGCAAAACGCAGAACTCATTACAAATTAGCTGCACCGACACTGGTAAAGTGTCCATCTTGCGGTGAGTACAAATTAGCTCATAAAATGTGTGCATGTGGTGAGTACAAAGGGCAGACAATCGTTGAGAAATAAAGGACAATGAGAAACCGTTTTGTCTGGTAAGGGAAACGGTTTTTTTTAATTTGTAAATCAGAAAATCATTAAAATCCTGGTTTATCTGTTGATATAATCAAGAAATTGTGCTAAAATCTTATCGAAAAACAACGAGGAGTGGGTTATGCCCACTCCTTCATTATGATTAAAAGGAGAATGCTATGGATCAAATTCAAAAGATCAAAACGATGATTCAACCAGTACTGCAACAGCAGAAATGTTCTCTTTATGATCTGAAGTGGGTACAGGATGGGAAGATGCGTATCTTACAGGTATCAGTCATGTATCCCGATGGATCGATGGACATTGATACGTGTGCTGCCATATCTGAGGGGATCTCATCTTTGTTGGATGAAAGCGACGTCATTACGCATGAGTATTTTTTGGAAGTTTGTTCACCAGGGGCAGAACGAGAACTGAGAAATGAACAAGAAATCAAAGATGCAGTTGGTGAGTATGTCTTTGTCAAGTTAAAAGATCCAAAAGCCGGCATGGATTGTGTCAAAGGAACTTTGCTTGATGTAAATGAAGAAGGTCTGACGATCGAGTATATGGCGAAGGCAGTCCGTAAAAAAATTGTCATTGACCCGCAAAATGTAGCATTGATTCGGTTATCCGTAAAAATATAGAGAGGTTATAGGAAGATGAAACTGAAAATGTTCGTAGATGCCATGCAGGCAATCGAAAATGACCGTAAGCTGACAAAAGTAATCGTTGTCAGCGCATTGGAAGAAGCATTGATCAAAGCATATCGGAAACATATTGAGATACCGGATGCGTTGGTACGCGTGGATATCAATGAAAACAGCGGTGCGATCAAAGTGTTCCAGCAGCGTGAAGTTGTAGAAAATGTTGAAGATGATGAGATGGAAATCTCATTGGAAGATGCACAGCGCATTTCTAAAAAATATCAGCTTGGTGATTTGGTAGATGAAGAAGTCAGCATCCAAGAGTTTGGACGTGCTGCGGTTATCTTAGCGAAAAATGTAATGAAACAAAAGATCCGTGAAGCAGAAAAGCAGATCGTTTATGAAGAGTATTGTGATAAAGTAGATGAGATGATCTTTGGTACGATCGAAACGGTAGAAGAGAAGTTCTGCATCGTTAATATTGGAAAAACGTTGGCAATGATGCCGAAGAATATGCAAATGCCGAATGAAAAATATCGTGAAGGTGAACGCATCCGTGTTGTGATCACAGAAGTAAATAAAGAGACAAAAGGTGCGCAAGTGCTCGTTTCTCGTGCATCTCCTACATTGGTCAAACGTTTGTTTGAAAAAGAAGTGCCGGAAATCTTTCAGGGGATCATCGAAATCAAAGCCATTGCTCGAGAAGCAGGTGAACGTACGAAGATGGCAGTATACTCACATAATGAAAATATCGATCCGATCGGGGCATGCATTGGTCCACGCGGTCAACGTGTGCAGGTAATCATTGATGAGCTGCATGGTGAAAAAATCGATATCTTTGAATGGAGCGAAGATGTGAGCGAATTGATCAAGAACGCATTGTCTCCAGCCGAAGTATTAGCGGTCATTCCAAGTGAAGAGAAAAAAGGCGGATTGCTGGTCGTTGTAGCTGATCATCAGTTATCATTAGCTATCGGTAAACGTGGTAAGAATGCGCGTTTAGCTGTAAAATTGACAGGCTGCAAGATCGATATCAAAGCACAGGGCGAAGTGGAAGAAGCAGGTATTGATTGGAAAGATATCGCTCAGCAGCAACGCGCTGAATTCTTGCGTCAGCAGCAAGAAGAAAAAGAACGCCGACAAAAAGAACTGTTTGCGACACTCAATGAGCAAAAAGAAATTGCCAGTGTGGAAGATGCAGACTTTGATTATGATGATCAGGTAGAGGAAGACTTTATTGAACAAAGCCAGCCAACTGTAGAAAATACAGTGGAAGAAACGGTTGTTGCTGATGAAGAAAAAGAACCGGTTTCTGTTGAAGAAACAGCAGTTGAAAAAGCACAGGATGACATCGAGGAAGCAGCACGTATCGCAAAAGCTAAACAACGTGAAAAAGGATTGGATATCAAAGAAAAGCAAGAATATACTTCTAAATTTGAAGCTCTTGCGGGGGGAACTGCTTCTAGTCAGCCAAGCAGCGAAAAACAAAACAAGAATTTCCGCAAGAAAGACAAAGATGAAGAAAAACGTCGTCCAACTTTTGATTTTACAAACAAAGAATATGAATTCAAACCAATTTATACAGAAGAAGAATTGGAAGAAATCGAACGTCAGGAAGAAGAAGAACGTGAAAATGATTGGATCAATGATGATATCGATTTCGATGAATATGACAAGTATTACGATTAATGAGGTGAAGGTATGCGAAAGATACCAATGCGAAAATGTGTAGCGACGCAAGAACAGCTCCCAAAAAAGGAATTGATTCGTATTGTGCGTACGCCGCAGATGGAAGTGAAGATCGATGAAACTGGCAGAATGAATGGTCGAGGCGCTTACCTCAAGCGCAGCCAGGAAGCTGTATTGATTGCTCAAAAACGTAAAAGTTTGGCACGATCTTTGGAATGTGAGATTCCACAAGAAATTTATGATCAGCTGATGGAGATGTTCAAAGAAGATGAATAAGTGGCAGAATCTTCTTGGAATGGCGATGCGGGCACGCCGTATTGCCTTAGGGGATCGCGTGATCGCAAGTATTCAAAACAAGAAAGCATCACTGGTGATCATAGGAGCAGATTGCGGCGAAAATCAACGGAAAAAGTTAAGTGATAAATGTACTTTCTATGAGGTCCCTTATGTGATCGTAGAAAGTTCGGCGATGATAGAGGAGGCTATTGGACAATTTAACCGCAAATCAGTTGCTGTTTTGGACAGCGGATTTGCGAGATCGATTCAATCTTGTATGAAAGGCTAGGTGATGGGTATGGCTAAACCACAGAAAAAAGCGCCAAAGAAACCTGCAAGGGGAGGAAAAGCGAAGAATTTCACACCACGCAAAGAGCGTATTGAGGTAAAAGAAATCACATATCACGGACCAATGAGTGTCGGTGAACTGGCAGAGAAGCTCAATCGCAATGCGAGTGATATCATCAAGCTGTTGTTCATGATGGGGACGATGGTAACGATCAACTCAACGCTTGATGAAGAAAACATCGAACTTGTATGCATGGAGTTTAATGTTGAGTGTCATAAAGAGATCATTATTGAAGAAAGTGATCTGGAGGAACAGATCAATGCAATGGAAGAGGATCCAGATAAATTGATTCCTCGTCCACCAGTGATCACGATCATGGGACATGTTGACCATGGGAAGACAACATTGCTGGATACCATTCGTAAAACACATGTAACGGCTGGAGAATTTGGCGGCATTACGCAGCATATCGGTGCTTATCAGGTCAGTGTGAAAGGCCGTAAGGTTACATTTCTGGATACGCCAGGACATGAGGCGTTTACCGCTATGCGTGCCAGAGGAGCACAAGTTACGGATATCGTTGTTATCGTAGTTGCAGCGGATGATGGTGTCATGCCACAGACAAAAGAAGCAATTGACCATGCAAAAGCTGCTGGTGTACCAATTGTTGTTGCAGTTAATAAGATGGATAAACAAGGCATCAATCCTGACCGCATTAAAAGTGAAATGGCGGATCATGGAGTCATGCCAGAAGAGTGGGGCGGCGATACGATCTTTGTTCCGATCTCTGCAAAATTCGGTGATGGTGTAGACGAATTGATGGAAACATTGTTATTAGTAGCAGATATGGCAGAATTGAAAGCAAATCCAGACCATATGGCTACAGGTACCGTGATCGAAGCTAAATTGGATAAAGGCCGTGGACCGGTATCTACGTTATTAGTGCAAACCGGAACGCTTCATACAGGAGACGCACTGGTCGTTGGTACTGCCTATGGCCGTGTGCGCAAAATGGTCGATGACCGTGGTCGTGAGATCAAAAAAGCACTACCTTCAACACCTGTTGAGATCATCGGTTTGAACGATGTACCGATTGCAGGTGATGTATTTAAAGCATTCGAAGATGATAAGAAAGCACGTCAGGTAGCTGAACAGCGCTTACAGAAACGTGTAGAAAAAGAACGTAATGCATCAAGCGCCATGTCTTTGGATGATCTGGCTCGTCAGATCGAACAAGGAGATGTGCAGGAAATCAATATCATCATCAAAGCAGATGTGCAGGGAAGTGCAGAAGCAGTAAAAGCAAGCATGGAACGTTTGGATGTACAAGGCGTACGCGTGAATGTCATTCGTTCAACAGCTGGCCAGATCACCGAATCGGATATTATGTTGGCAAGTGCTTCTCATGCGATCATCTATGGATTCAATGTCCGACCAAATGCAATGGTCCGCAAGAAAGCCGAAGAAGAAGGTATCGAGATCCGTCTTCACAACATCATTTACAAAGCGTTGGAAGAAATGGAAATGGCTATGAAAGGTATGTTAGCACCTGTTTATGAAGAAGTAGTCATCGGTCAGGCAGAAGTTCGTCAAATCTATAAAGTCAGCAAGGTTGGAACCATTGCCGGCTGTATGGTCACAGATGGCAGCATCAAGCGTGATTGCAAGGTCCGTTTGATTCGTGAAGGTGTCGTGATCTATGAAGGTAAGCTTGGATCTTTACGTCGTTTTGAAAATGATGTCAAAGAAGTGCAGAATGGTTTTGAATGTGGTATGACGATCGAAAACTTTAATGATATCAAAGTAGAAGATATCATTGAAGCATTTGAAGATCAGCAGGTGGAAGTGGCTTAATATGAGTACAAAAAAAGATCGTATTGAGGCAATTATTCAAAAAGAGGTATCCTCAATCATTCAAATGGAATTAAAAGACCCTAAGATCGGTTTTATCACCATTACTGATGTAACGGTGACCAATGATCTATCCATAGCGAAGATCTATGTCACGTTCTTAGGTCAGCAGGCACGAATCGATGCCGGTATGAAAGCATTAGAACGCAGCAAAGGGTTTATACGCTCTTTGTTAGCAAAACGCATGACGATCCGCAAAGTGCCGCAGCTTATCTTTGTATATGATGAATCGTTAGAAAAAGGAAATAAGATCGAACAGATCATCAAACAGATCAATCAATAGAAATAACAAAGAATAACCATCCGCATATAAAAGCGAACCCCAACGTTTGGACATCCAAGCTAGGAGGCTCGCTTTTTCTTATTTCAAAACAGAAGAATGATCAAAGAATGGAAATCTATCCTGAAAGAAAACAAGATGAGATAATTGCTGATCTGGCCAAATAAGCAGGGGATAAATAAAACCAGAGCAAGATACCTTATTTTGTCTGTGTCAGTTCAAAGATGAGGATGAATGTTGAATCAAAATCTTGATCTTGCAGCGTTTGGTAAATGTCTGGCTCCTCTCGGTATGAAATCCATTCATCGAGATGAGAGCACAAGACCGAAGAGATGTTGATTTCATAGGAATCCTTTGTTAAAACGTCTATAGTCCATACCGTTGCAGAGTAATTTTTGACCTCAAAACCGTTTTTTTCCATGCTGCTAAGGTAGTCATTCAAACCAGAAGAACCTTCATCTGGTAGACAGACGATAAAATGGCCATTCTCCTTTAATATGTATTGATAATCATCTTCAGCAACTTCTAAATAATCAAGGATATCAATTACTTCAGGATAATCATCAAAATAAGTCAGATCAGAATCAAATGGTTTTTGTGTAGTGCATGCACTTAAAAAGAGCAGGAAGCATAGAAAATGATATACTATTTTTTTCATATAAAGATTTCTCCTTTCTGCATCATGGCGGAATTTATTCAACTAAATTACCATTGAAATATGCATAACAAATGGCATTGATATCACCGATGACTGTATTTTGATTGCCTAAGGAAGTAAAGATAGCAATACTATAAGGATGATCACCATATATGATGCCGGCAGCGTTCTTGTAGATACCATAATTACCATATTTTTGTGCAATCTCAGCATCAACGCTTGTTGCCAGATAATCGTCAGGCATAGCGTTTTTCAGATCAGCGATCAGCTGCGTATAATCGTTGCTGTGTTTATATAGATAAGAAAGAACATCAGAAACGAAGGAAGCATTCAATACATTGTCATAGGAATAAAAATAGTCTTCTTGAGCAATGCTGCTGTACTTTGAAATAGCTTCTTTGAAGCTGACCCAACCACCTAGATTTTCGAATAAGATATGGCCGGCTGTATTATCTGAACACAAGATCATATCATGGAGCAGTTTGCTTAATGCTATCTGATCACCGACGCTGCAGTTGCTTCCGATCGGACCGCCTGCTTCATAATGGAACGCTTCATAAGTGAACAATGAGTCTGATGTATATTCACCTGTATTGATTTTTTCATAATAGATCATTGCTAAAGGTAATTTGTAAATACTCGCTGCAAAAACATTCTCATATTCGTTTTGTGAATAGCGTGTATGAGTTTCCAGATCTTCGATACAATATTGCAGCGAATCAGAGCTGATATTATTTTCGATCAAATAATCATCGATATATGTTTGAAGCAAGCTAGATCCATTTGTTATCACAGAATTGTTATTTTCTGTGATTATATTGGAAGAAACCAGTTCTTGTACCTTATCAGCATAAGTGGCAGCATATGTGGTTAACTGATTTTTGTTACGATACAAAGAAAATGCAATTCCAAGCAAAATGCATAAAATCAAAGACAGGATGATAATAAGCATAAGTTTGCGTCGAATTTTTTTACTCATAGGTAACACTTCCTTCTCCTTCAATAATATATAAAAAATGCGATAAATAAATGATAAATAGAGATAAAAAGGCAGGCTTAAATAAATTTATAGCTGATAAATCAAGATCATGTAGAATATTGGCTGCAAAAGCATAATATCAAACTGTTTTTTTATTAGAATATGATCATTTATTTCTATTCTTCAGAAAGTGAGCCGTTTACTGGCATCGTTTCGATATATTCAGAAGAAATGGCCGGTACGTAACATAATCCATAAGAAGTTGCTCCGGCTGCATGAGCCTCTTGATCAAGTTCTATATAGAAACAATAATAAGGGACAAAATACGTGTCGATCACCTCCATACGATAGATCAGGTCGCATTTTACGATGGAGAAGTTTTCTTTGATCAATTGAGGAGGAAAAAAGGCGATATAATTTCCATTTCGCAGCAATTTTTCAGCTTCGTCAACAGAAATGATCGGATAATCACCAACTTCAGAAGAAAAACTGGAATGATGGAAGGTTATATGTTTTAATTGACCATCTATCACATAAAAATCAATGGTATGAAAGTTATAGTTCAGCATGCTCTCTTTGATCGTCTTTCCTTTATCAAAGAAACTGATCCAGTACTGCTTGGTCCCATCACTTCTGCAGTAACCGCCGCTAACTGCTATTTGCGGATCTTGCATATCGATCAAATCTGCATGTGTACTTAAGAGATATTCTGCGACTGCCATATTTTCTTCATAACTGTTTAAAGAAAGGGATCGCAAAGATTCAGGAAGAGCAGGAGGGGCGTTTAATATGATTTTTGCATCCATGTTTTCATATACCGCAATTTGATAGTCATCGGTTTCTGCCTGTATCACAGCAGAATAGGGGGTACGATCGATCTGGATCTGAAAAGATCCGCTTGGTAAGTTCAACCGGTCGGCTATGTCATAGAATTTCTCTTTCATATCATCTAATGAATAACCGCTTACCATGTGCTGTTCATTATAAGAAATTTGGTTTCGAAAAACAGGAAGAGAAGAAATTGATACAGTTTCGTCCCAAGGATTTCCATTGACAATGTCAAAAGGAGATTGATACTCCAATACTTGATATCCAAATCCTCCTAAAGTTTCATCATTCAGTGTGACTTGCGGCAAGATTACCGGTTCAGCAACGTGTTGTCCTTGTTGGCGAGTATTGAAGGATAGGACATAAATGCTTATGCAAAGGAGTAGCATGCATATAATAGCGCTTGTTAACCATGTCGTAAGAATTGGTTTTTTGGAAAATGGATGCGTATTTCGATAAGCGTCTGCCTCAATCAGATATTTTTCATCGATAGATCCTAAAGCATCCATCAAGTCTTCTTTTTTCATACATCATACCCCTCCTTTAAAAGATATAACCGCAACCGCTTCCTTGTTCGGTATAGCATGCTTTTTGTTTTAGCGATAGAAAATGCATGATGCTTTGCGATATCTGCAATAGGATCCATAAAGTAGTAGCGTTCTAAAAAAATGCTTCGCTCTTCTTCTGGCAACGTGTTTAAAAACGATTGGATCGTTTCTGTTAACAACAAAAGATCAATTGTTTCTTTACTGGATGTTTGAGTGCCGACGCAGTCTTCTAATTCGGAAAGAGAATAGGTATATTGAGATGAGTGTCGTTTCATGCAATTCTTGTGTCGCAAAAGATCAATGGACAGCTCTCTCGTGATCTTTGCTAAATAAAGAGAAAGCCGTACAGGGGA
>CASFOT010000136.1 GCA_949296305.1 uncultured Erysipelotrichaceae bacterium | reverse complement strand
AAAAATGAGAAATATCATTCATCAAACAAAACAAATAAAATAATATTACTATATATCATTACATAAAGAAAACTCAAGAATCCCCTTTATTTAAAGAACATTCTTGAGTTTCTTAATCTTTTAGGTGTCAAACTTGGGATTATAAATCATTCCCAGAAAAATTTGCAGTGCTTCCCCTTCTCTTTACCAAAAGAAAACCAAACGACTTTCCATTTTGAACATCGTTTGGTTCTTTCTTTTTATCCTTCGATTGTTTCCCGCCAGATCTTTGCTCCTAAATTGCTTAATTTGCCATCCAGATCCTCATACCCGCGGTCAATATGATAGACATCATGGATCTCAGTAATTCCTTCTGCAATCAATCCCGCAATGATCAATGCTGCTCCGCAGCGCAGATCAGTTGCAACGACTTCCGTCCCGCTCAGTTTTACCGGTCCATTGATAAAGCAGCTTGGCACCATCACATCGATATGGGCACCCATTTTCTTTAATTCACCGCAATGTTTAAACCGCTCCGGATAAATCGTTTCCGTAATGATCGACTGGCCATGGGCCTGTGTCAGCAACGTCGTCAAAGGCTGCTGGATGTCTGTGGCAAATCCTGGGTACGGTTTTGTCTTGATTGCTGTACCCTTTAGATTATCTTTCATTCCATGAACAATCACGCGATCTACGTCGATTTCCAGATCGATGCCGATTTCATCAAGCTTCATCAGCAAAGAATCTAAATGCTGAGGAATGATATTTTCAATGATCATCTGATCTGCTGCCGCAGCAGCCAAAACCACGTAGGTAGCCGCCTCGATACGGTCAGGAATGATCTCATGAAAACATCCCATCAATTTATCTACGCCATCGATCGTGATCACGCTGGTTCCCATTCCACGGATGCGTGCACCCATCTTATTGAGCATCGTTGCAATATCGATGATTTCTGGTTCTTTTGCAGCATTTTCAATAGTCGTACGTCCTTTTGCATAAACAGCAGCCATCATGATATTGATGGTCGCGCCGACACTGGAAATATCCAAGAAGATCTTATTCCCAACTAATTCTTCCGCTTCGATGATATACGAACCACGTACATATTGTACGGTTGCACCCAATGCTTCAAATCCTTTTAAATGAAGATCGATCGGACGAGGGCCTAGATAGCATCCGCCTGGCATCTTCATCTCTACACGCCCATATTTACCTAGCAACGCCCCCATAAAATAATAAGATGCTCTCAGCTTTGAAACAGATTCCCCCACTAATGGACGATTTTCCATCTTTGTCGGATCGATGATAATAATATCATTCTGTTTCTTTGTCACTTCTACACCTAGTTCATTTAATAAGACGGATAAAGAGCGTACATCTGAAATATCAGGTACACCGCAAATCGTTACAGGTCCATGGGCAAGCACTGCAGCAGGAATCAAAGCAACGGTTGCATTTTTCGATCCGCTGATGCGTACGCTACCGTTTAGTCGGTGTCCTCCTTCAATCTTAATCACTTCTTCCATGTCTTAAAGACACTCCTTCCGTTTTTCTCTATAAATATATGATAACATAGAATCCATGTGAATATATATATTAACATATCTTTGATATTATAAATCATTTTCAAAGAGAGTTCTATACTGAATGCAAATTTCCAATCATTCCTTATCAATTTTTTTAAATCGAAGAAAATTAAAAACGATTAAACGGAAGACATCTAATTCGTTTTTATTTTATTTTTTCCATAGTATAACGAACGGTTTTTTGATATAATAGCGTAAGTATTTAATTTTATAAGGAGGAAGTTTATGAGAAAAATCGCTTTTGACAATGATGCATACCTAAAAATGCAGTCTCAGCACATCATGGAACGGATTCATTCCTTTGACAATAAATTATATTTAGAGTTTGGTGGAAAACTATTTGATGATACACACGCTTCTCGTGTTTTACCTGGTTTTTTGCCTGACAGCAAGTTAAAGATGTTATTGCAATTGAAAGAACATGTCGAAATCGTCATAGCCATCTGTGCAAGTGATATTGAAAAGAACAAGCTTCGTCATGATCTAGGAATCACTTATGATGATGAAGTTTTACGTCTGATCGATTCGTTCCGGTCTGTCGGCCTTTATGTTGGCAGCGTCGTATTGACACGTTACGATAAACAAGCACGAGCAGAAGCTTTTCGCCAACGATTGCAGCGCATGAGCGTTCCTGTTTATCTGCATTATGCGATCGAGGGATATCCTAATGATGTTCGAAAGATCATTTCTGATCAAGGTTTTGGCATCAATGACTATATCGAGACCAGCAAACCGCTCGTTGTCGTAACAGCACCCGGTCCTGGTTCTGGAAAAATGGCTACTTGTTTATCTCAGCTTTATCATGAACATAAACGCGGAATTCAAGCAGGTTATGCTAAATTTGAAACTTTCCCGATCTGGAATCTGCCATTAAAGCACCCAGTGAACCTGGCTTACGAAGCTGCGACTGCAGATCTCAATGATATCAACATGATCGACCCTTTCCATCTGGAAGCATATGGAAAAACAACAGTCAACTATAACCGGGATGTAGAGATCTTCCCTGTGCTGAAAGCGATGTTTACTTCAATTTATGGAAAAAGCCCTTATCAGTCACCTACAGACATGGGTGTCAACATGGCTGGCAACTGCATCATCGATGATGAAGCGGCAAGAATCGCTAGTGCTAATGAAATCGTCCGTCGTTATTATCAAGCTAAGCTTGACCTGAAACGCGGCCGTGCTACTGAAGAGATGATCGAAAAGATCCAGCTCATCATGTCACAGGCAAACATCACAGAAGATGTACGACCTTGCATTGCCGCTGCAAATCAACGCGCGCAGGAAACAGAGGGACCTGCCGTTGCGATCGATTTAGGAGATACGATCGTTACAGGACGCACGACCGATTTATTAGGTGCCAGCAGTGCAGCTTTATTAAACGCATTAAAAACATTGGCAAAGATCGATGACACTATCCCGCTGATCTCTCCAAGCATCATCGAACCGATCCAGCGGCTCAAAGTTACTTCTTTAGGCAACCGCAATCCCCGCCTGCACACGGATGAGGTACTGATTGCACTATCGATCTCTGCAACGACCAATCCATTATCTCACTTGGCTTTGCAGCAGCTAAGCAAACTGAATGGCTGTGATGTACATAGTTCGGTCATTTTATCCGATGTAGACAGCGGCGTGTTCCGAAAGCTGAATATGTATCTGACTTGTGAGGATCAATATCAAAGCAAATCTTCGTTATATCATAAGTTTTAAAAAACCGGGCTACCGGTTTTTTTTGTTTCTCTTTGCTGACCAAAAAAATTCTTTCTTTACAATCAAACAAAAGTCCAGTATACTATCCATAGTTAGTGTACGCTAACTATATAGGAGGTATGCTGTTTGAATACATTATTCTTTTCCATAATCACCGTAATGTTTGTAATATTATGCATGAGTGCCTTGATTACTTCAACGGCTTTGGTGCATTTCCCTTTTCTTACATATCTAAAGAAGCTGCATGTTCTTTTTGCAATCAGTGCTTTGATCGGTGCCTTGCTGCATGGTCTGTTAGCTGAACGTTCACCTGCCGCATACAGCGGAAAGGCATCATGGATCTGTCTATTATTATTATTGATCGTACTTTCGCTTCCACGTTTTCGAAACCATCACGCACAATGGAAGAAAATACACCGAAAACTGGGTTTCCTCACCTGTTTCATGATTTTTCTGCACATCATCCATGCACTTATAATCTGATCTGCTTTATTGCCATACACAGATTCCCTGCACGATCTGCTCGTAAAGAAGACTTCTGGCAAGTCTTTTTTTCATATGCTACAATAAAGCTGGTACGAAAATAGAAAAAGGAGAAGTTCAAATGAAAAAAATACAGCGGGTTGGCATCATTGGACGTGGTGCTATTGGTTCTCTATATGGATCTTTGATGCAAAAAAGCAGTTTCTCTTCTTTTTGTTTTATCATCGATACTAAGCGGAAAGAAAGATATCAATCAACGCCATTATTTATCAATGGAGAGCAAGTCTTCTTCCCTTATGAAGAAAATGGACATCCGCTAGATTTGATCATGATCACAACAAAATATGCCGGATTATCCTCTGCGCTTCAGCAAATCCGTCCTTTTGTAAACAAAGAAACCATCTTGTTATCTTGTCTCAACGGAATTTGCAGCGAAGAGATCTGTAAGGCATCTTATCCACACAATCCCATCATTCGATGCATCGTCCAAGGAATGGATTCTACTTATCTGCAAAATGAGGTACATTATACACAGATCGGCGAAATCTTAATCGGTGCGGAAAGCGAAGATCAAAAGCCAATCGTCCAGACACTGGCAGAATTCTTTGCATCCTTGCACATTCCTTGCCGTGTATGTACAGATATTTTACGAGAACAATGGAACAAGCTGATGTTAAATTGCGGAATCAATCAAGTTTGTGCACGTTATACCTGCGGTTATGGCGGGTGTCAAACCAATGCACCTCATCATCAAGAGTTCATCGATGCCATGAAAGAAGTAAAAGCAGTAGCGGATGCACAAGGTATTACTCTAACGGATGAAGATATCGATCGTTGGATCACATTAGTTGATTCTTTATCGCCTAACAGTATGCCGAGCATGGCACAAGATATCTGTGCAAAACGGAAAACGGAACTGGCTTTATTTTCTGGAACGATCCTTCCTTTAGCAAAACAACATCAGATCGAAGTTCCGGTTCTACAGGTCTTGTTTGACATCATAAGCGAAAAAGAAAAGACATTCGCTAAAGCATAAAAAAAGAACTGCTGATCATTCTTGCAGTTCTTTTCATTATCGTTGATTATTCAGCTTTTCCAGCAGAACCGAACTGATTCATCATAGCGATTACTTTTGCTTTGATTGCATCAGCACCTGGTTTCAGCAATTTACGAGGATCATATCCTTTACCTTCCTGATCCTTGCCTTCTTCGATGTATTTACGAGTAGCTGCAGCAAATTCTAACTGCAATTCTGTATTTACGTTGATCTTTGATACACCTAAAGAGATTGCTTTTGCGATCTGATCAGCTGGGATACCTGAACCACCGTGCAATACTAATGGTTTACCATTTGTAACTGCCTGGATCTCACCCAAACGGTCAAAGCTCAAACCAGCCCAGTTTGCAGGGTATTTACCATGAATGTTCCCAATACCAGCTGCTAAGAAGTCAACGCCCAATTCAGCGATTGTTTTGCATTCTTGAGGATCTGCCAATTCTCCAGCAGAAACGACACCATCTTCTTCACCACCGATGCCGCCAACTTCGCATTCGATAGAAATTCCTTTTGAATGAGCCAAAGCGATCATTTCTTTTGATTTTTCCAAGTTCTCAGCGAAATCATAGTGAGAACCGTCAAACATTACAGAAGTGAATCCTGCTTCGATGCAAGCTTTTGCCCCATCATAAGAACCATGGTCTAAATGAAGAGCTACTGGAACAGTGATACCCATGTTGTCATGGATTTCTTTTACCATTGCTACTACAGTCTTGAAGCCGCACATATATTTAGCAGCACCTTCAGATACACCTAACATAACAGGTGATTTTGCTTCTTCAGCAGCTGCTAAAATTGCCTTTGTCCACTCCAAGTTGTTGATGTTGAACGCACCGATTGCATAATGGCCTTCATGAGCCTTATTAATCATTTCAGTTGCGGATACTAACATAATCTATTTCCTCCTTCATATGTTACTTCACACCTAATATAATACTTCATTTTTTTTCATTTGTTAAGTAGAGCCATTCAAAAAACAAAAGAATTCTGCTTATTTCTACGATTCTGTTTGCCCGAAAAATAAAGGATGCGTTTTCGCACCCTATTATCTATTCCATTTCTTCTTTTTCTTCAGCGTCTTCTTCGTATCCTTCTTCGCTGTCTTCATCGATCATGATCGCGCTTGGATCAACAACACTTTCATCATACGTATGACGTGAACGCAAATCCCACTTGTTCTCCGATACATTTACAAACCGGTCATCTAATGAGAGATCACTGTAAAACTGAGCGATATTATCTTCTTCTTGGGCAGTGGTAAACCCCATGATCTCACTGACCTCCTGCCACAGTTTTAAAAACACGACCGGTTTTTTCTTTCTTGTCATTAAGTCGAAAGCGACATCCACCATCGATTTTTTCATCTTGAATCCTCCTACATTTTTTCAGGAGCCTCGACACCGATCAGGTGCAAGGCGTTTTGTAATGTGATCTTAGCTGCTTTAACTAACGCTAAACGCTGTGCACTCAATTCTGTATCATTTGGATCCAGAACTTTGCAAGCGTTATAGAAACTGTGGAACTTTTGTGCCAGCTTCTGAATATAATTGCACACTTTATGTGGCGCACGAAGTTTTGCAGCATCAGCAACAACGCTGGTGAACTCATTGATGTACTTCATGAGATCGATTTCTTTCTCATTCATCAATCGTTCATATTTTTCTGCCTGCGGCAGATCATTTGCTTGGCGCAAGATCGAACACATGCGAGCATGGGCGTATTGTGCATAGTACACAGGATTATCATTGCTCTGACTGCGTGCAAGCCCCAAATCAAAGTCCAAATGTGTATCCAGTGCACGCTGAACAAAGAAATAACGGGCAGCATCTACACCAACTTCATCGCAAAGCTCGCGGATCGTAACCGCATTCCCTAACCGCTTGCTCATCTTTACTTCCTGTCCATTCTCCACCAAACGCACCATCTGGATGATATCAACGGATAATTTCTCTGGATCGTTGCCTAACGCAGCAATGCTGGCTTTCAAACGAGGTACATATCCATGGTGATCAGCTCCGAAGAAATCAACCAACTGATCAAATCCGCGATCCATCTTGTACTTATGATATGCGATATCCGGCACCAAGTATGTATAAGAGCCGTCTGTTTTTCTCAAAACACGATCTTTATCATCACCAAATTTTGTCGTCGCAAACCAAAGTGCCCCTTCGCTTTCATACGTTAAGCCTTTATCCGCAAGTACTTGCAAAGCTTCCTCCACTTTGCCTGCATCGCGAATTGCCTGTTCACTGCTCCACACATCAAATCCAACCCGATAATAATCAAGATCTTTACGAATCTTTGCCAATTCGAACGCAATGCCTTTTTGTTTGAAGAACTTCAGGTTTTCGTCATTTTCCTGCGCATAGCGATCGTGATGTTCTTTTGCCAATGTAACAGCGATCTCTTTGACATCTTCACCATGGTAGCCGTCTTGCGGAAGTTCAAATGGCAAACCTAAATACTCCCGATAACGCGCTTGCAGTGATTTCCCCAAATTAACGATCTGATTTCCGGCATCATTGACGTAGTACTCTCTTGTCACTTCATAACCGCTCGCTTTCATCAAACGAGCTACACTGTCCCCCCATGCAGCACCGCGCGCATGACCTAAATGCAAATTCCCGGTCGGATTGGCAGAAACGTATTCCAAATTGACCTTTTGGTGAGCACCGCTGTCATTTTTTCCATAGTTTTCTTTTTCTTGCAATACTTTCACGATCACATTTGTCAAAGAGTCATTTCGCATCGTAAAATTGATGAACCCTGGTCCCGCAATTTCAAAAGAAGCCACTCCTGCAGCTTCTGAATCAAATTGTTCCATCAGCTGCTGTGCAATTTCTCGTGGATTTTTACGCAATACTCTTGTCAGCTGCATTGCACTGTTACAAGCGTAATCGCCATGGCTTTTGTCTTTTGGAATTTCGATGACCACCTGATTTTCGCTATAATCTAAATCATAGGCTTTTTTAATGGCATCACACATTGCTTGTTTCAATCCGCTCTCAATATAATTCATTTCATTCCTCCTCCCATTTTGATCGTCAGTTCAAATGTGTCACACACTTGATCGCCGTTCATGATCGCATAATGCACAAACACACTGTTCTTTGTCTTTTCATATTGATATGTACGCATGTTCAAACAGATCTTTCCCATTTCATTTTCCACATGCGCATTCGTTTGATGACCTTTACGAAAAGAAAGTCTGGTATGCTGCTGACTGAGGTGATCTAAGATCATCGCATCTTCATATACATGCAGATTCAGCTCATAAGCAGGCTGAATATTTTGAATGAAAATGCTCCATTTTCGATCATCGATCTCTACCTGCGCTTCTCCTTCATATGAAAGAAGAACCGTATCTTCTTCACAATGTCTTTGTACCAGACAAACTTGTTTTTTCATGCTTTATCACCAATTTATATCATGAGCATTATAATCAGAAACACTTCAATACGCAAGTCTTATTTTGCTTATTTTTTCTCTCATCTGCATTTTTCTTCACTCGATCACAAAATCAAGCTTTCCCTTCTCTTTCTTTGATGTTTAAATCATGAGAATATGCACACAATAAAAACGAACAAAATGCATATTTTTTGAAAGGCGGAGACAATGAAAAAATCAGCATCTTATCTCTTATGGTTTCTCTTCACAGTGATCACTTTCTTTCTCCTTATATATACATATGCTTTGCTTTTTCCATTAAAACTAGACGAACAGCAGCAACAGATCACATTATATGATTGTAATGGCGATGTGCTCTATGAAAGTAATTTTGGAGAAAACAGTGAGTGGGTAACCCTTGAGGAAATCCCCCAAAACATTCAAGATGCTTTCGTCATCGTAGAAGATAAACGGTTTTATCATCATTTTGGTTTTGATCCGATCCGTTTAGCAAAAGCAGCTCAGCATAATCTCTTTTCATCCGGCACTTTACAAGGTGGTTCTACCATCACCCAGCAGTTTGCAAAAAAACTATTTTTGACCAATGAACAAACCTTCTCGCGTAAGATCGAAGAGTTTTTTTATGCAGTCCGTTTAGAAATGCACTATAGCAAGCAGGATATCTTGGAAGGTTATCTCAATACATTATACTTTGGGCATGGGATCAATGGCATCAAAGAAGCTTCCTCATATTTTTTTGGAAAAGATATGGACGATCTCACTAATGCAGAATTAGCGATGCTGGTAGGAATCGTCAATGGACCAGGCGCCTATTCTCCTTACTTGCATTATGAGCAAGCTTGCCAGCGTCAGCAAACGATCTTGCAAGTATTCAAAGAACAGGGATTTTTATCTTCAGCAGAATACGAAGCTGCCTTAAAAGAAAAACTTGTATTGATCGATCATGCAAATGATACCAATCTGGATGATATCCGATCCTATTACATCGATATGGTCCTTCAAGAATTATCCGCGATGAATCTGAATGCAGACCATCTCATTGTGCAGACCTATTTTGATCCGGATGCCAGTCAAGCACTCTATCAAGGTATCCAAGAAGAAATGAGCGAAAACAGTGAAATGCAGATCAGCGCAGTCATCTACGCGCCCTTTACTAACCATGTGATCGCCATGGCAGGCGGAACTAGCTATACGCTCACACAATACAATCGTGCGTATTATTCTAAGCGGCAAATTGCATCTACGATCAAACCGCTGTTATATTATTGTGCCTTGCGCAACGGATTTACACCTTCCACGACCTTTATCTCTCAGCCAACAACTTTTCATCTCGATAACGATGAAACTTATGCCCCGGGGAATTATGGTGACTTGTATCCGTACCGTGAGATCTCGATGATCAATGCCATCGGTATTTCGGACAATATCTATGCGGTCAAAACACATCTTTTTCTTGGCGAAGAAACGCTGCAGCAGGCATTGGCGCAATACGGTATTCAAGCACAGGCCAATGCATCATTAGCTTTAGGTTCCGTAAATATGAGCAGCTATGAATTGGGCTCTATTTACAACAGTTTCGCTTCTGAAGGTCTTTATGCTGCTCCGCAGCTGATCAAACGCATCGAAAGCGGAGAAGACCTTCTTTACCAAGATGACACACAGATGAAACAACTTTTGCATCGTGATGAAACCTTGATTTTGTCTCAGCTGCTGACCGCTACTTATGATCAGAAAAACAAGACCTATGCATATCCTTCGATGCTTGGATCTGTTCCGCATGTACAAACTGCAGTGAAGTCTGGAACCAGTGACTGGGATTCACTAGTTGCCGGATACAACCCTCAATACACACTAGTGATCTGGAGCGGTTATGATGATAACCGAATCTTGAACAGCACAGATCAAACACATGCAAAAAAAATCTTTCAAAACACCTTTGAACATTTATATGAAGACCGAAACGGCCCTTGGTATTTACCAAGCGATGCCATTGAAGAAAAGAAGGTAGATCCTGTAAGCGGCGAACCATCCTCTAGCGGCAGCACCTATTGGTATCTGCGCGATCAATAGATGTTAAACCTTCAAAATCCATTGAATATTTCCGACAAATCTGTCATATTTATTGCATTTTTTAGTTGTGCATTTGCACTTTTTAGCAAAAAAATTTGCATGAATCTTACAAGAATGTTATACTTCAAGTGTTTTAAATGAGGTGAAGTGGATGAATTTCTTAGAAAAACACAGCAAGAAAATAACGTTCGCACTATGTCTAGCAACATGTGTGCCTGTTGTCTCTGCTGTATATGCCTATGAAGCACAGCCGGGATGGCATGGTGAAGGCAGCGACAGATATTACATTCTTGAATCTACACATGAACAAGCAACTGGCTGGCTAAGACTTGATGAAGGAACTTATTACTTCAATGATGAAGCTGAAATGCTGTATGGTTGGCAGACAATTGATGGAGAAACATATTACTTTGGTAAAGACGGTAAGATGGTTACCGGCGAACAGACAATCGATGATCAGATGTATCGCTTCCTTGAAGACGGACGTCTGTTAAGCGGCTGGCAGGAAGATGTCCTTTATGATGAAAAAGGTTATCCGATTACAGAGCAGTATGTTGAAATTGAAGAAAATACGTTTGTGTACGTAGATGCAGATGGCAAAAAAGTGATCGGCTGGAAGACGATCAACGGAAAGAAACATTATTTTTATGAAGATGGCATCATGGCTGTCGGCAAAATAAAGGTCGATGGAGAGACTTACTATCTTGATGAATATGGTGTTCTGTATACCGGCTGGGACTATGATGAAAATGGCAACGCATTCTATCGCAATAGCCATGGTAAGATCTTAAAAGACACGACACAGGAGATTGACGGTGTTGAATACGTCTTCAGTGAAAATGGAGTTGCCAAAGAAGCACACAGCGCTTTAGGAGAAGGAATCGTAGAAGCCGCTCTTGCGCAGGTTGGTGTAAATCAAGATTGCACGATGTTAGTTACAAATGCACTTGCTGCAAATGGAATTTACTTCCATGGTTGGCCAGCAGAATACTTATCTTTAGGAACGATCACAAACGATCCGCAGCCAGGCGATCTGATTTATTATGCAGATGGCGGTTTAGGAATGGCACATATTGCTGTATATATCGGTAATGGTCAAGCTGTTCATGGCGGATGGAATGGCAGCGGTACGGTCATCTATAGCGCTTATGGAGGATCTGGACCAGTTTTCATTCATCTTTCATAACAAAGGAATGTTGCAAATGAAATGAACCCTTGTTGGGTTCATTTCAGCTTGTTGACAAACTATATACTTAAAAAGTATAGAAAAATAATTCGATAAAAGTGGGGATTATCAACCATTTTTCAGGTAATTTTATATAAATGATGGCTTAAGATTGCCTGTTTTCTCTTTAAAAGTGGAGATTA
>CASFOT010000135.1 GCA_949296305.1 uncultured Erysipelotrichaceae bacterium | reverse complement strand
TTTTTATTTGCTGCAAGAAATCTCCCTCCTTTTTTGTATAGAAGATGAAGGAGGGATCATTTATGAAAAAGCAATGGTTATACTTGCTTGTGCTTGGGATCCTCATGTTATGTGGATGCAATAATCAAAGCGCATCTGAACATTTAAAAAGCGTCTCTCTCACCTGTGATAAAGAAGAGCTCCTCGTCGATGAAACAGCAACGATCACCTATTCCATCACCCCTGCAGAGATTCCATTGGAACAGGATTGTTTTTACTCCAACGGCGGTACGATCACCCTGCAGGAAGACCATCTCTCATTTCAAAGCGATGTGCCGGGCACCTATGAGATCTACTGTTCGAAAGACGATGTGCAAAGCAATACGATCACGATCGTCGTCGCAGAAAAAGCAGTGACCATTCCAGATGAACAAGACAGCTCAGCAAGTCCTTTGATCTCAGATGGCACACCGCATAATGCACCGATGTCTGTGGATTGGCTGTTGGAAAATGTAGATTCTTATGTGGACACAAAAACACAAGTATGGGTCCAAGGAGACCTTCCGCAAACAAAGGTACTGGATGAATATGGCGAACTTCGCGGCATCCTGTATAATGACGATCATTCCCGTTTTATCATCCTGCAAGGAGAAATCCCTATCGGCAATTGTCATGCGGCCATCGTAGGAACCCTTACTGCCAATGAAAAGGGTCAATACATCCTTCTTGTTGACAGTGTCAAAGCATTCAGCTAAAGTAACATTGAAAGAGGGGAATCATTTGTTATCACAACAAGCAATCGAAAGAGTCGTGGAACTTTACAGCGACTCTTTGCTGCGTTTGGCCATGCATCATGTACATGAACAAGCGCAGGCACAAGATATCGTACAAGAAGTATTTATCAAATATGCAGAACACAAAGAAGCGTTTACTGATGAGAACCATGAAAAAGCATGGCTATACCGGGTCACGATCAATCAATGCAAAAACTACCATCTGCATTGGTGGCAGCGTAAACGAAGCGCTTTCCCACAGTCTGCTTCTTCTACTGTTCAAGATGATCATTCACTTTTGGATGAAGTGAGAAAATTACCAAGCAATCAGCGGAATGCCATCTATTTCTTTTATTATGAAGAGTACAGCATCAAAGAAATCGCTTCTTTGATGCACACAAAGGAAGGAACGGTTGCTTCCTGGCTCTCACGCGGCAGAAAAACACTGAAATTCCAGCTTGAGAAAGGAGATGGTCAGCAATGAGCAAGCAGTATCAAAACGAAGTATCACGCATTCATGCAGATCCTCAGTTCAAAGAACAGCTCAAACAGCAGATGGCCCAGCATGAAACGATGCGCATCTTTCCGATCCGTAAAGCGTTTGCCGCCTTCATTGCTTGTCTTTTGCTGTTGGTAACCTCGATCTATGCTTACCAACATAGCAGCCACTCTCCATTAGCCGTCTTATCGATCGTTTCCAACGATGAACAAGTTCTTTCCGGCATCGGAAACAGCTTTTCATTAGGAAACGATGATTCCTTATTCAAACATCAGACATCAGATCGGTTGAAAGATCTCGATGCACTCCCCGTTTTTGCCAATCCATATGCACAAGACTCCCTGTATTTGAGCACTGAGCCAGATCAAGCGCTGATCCCGATCTTAGAAACGATGGCTGCATCGTTCCATATGCAAGACTACCAGATCGAGCATTTCGATGAAACGGCAGATCCTTCCATGATCAATGCAAATGTCTATTTGCAAAACAAGGACGGCAAGTTGATCTTATATTCCAAAACATGCGCTTCTTTCATCTTGGATGAAGATATTTCGATCGATCTTAGCGGCAACACCCGGGAAGAAGTCATAAAGAAGACACAGCAGTTCCTAGCCCGATATGACTGGATCTCCATCCAAGATCCGCTGATCGATGTATTGCTCATCAGCCAGCCAGAGAATAAAAACTGCTGGCAGATCTGCATCAGCGAAAACAAAGCAGATGCAGCAGAAACCTTGATCCAGCAGCAGCTGCATGGTTATACCCTTTCTTTAGCCGCCGATGGCACATTAGATGCCATCACTTATCAGACAGTCGACACTTCCCATTCCCTTGGCAATTATCCGTTAAAAACCAAACAAGAAGCATTGGATGCATTGCTTGAAGGTGACTATTATCCAACTTACCAAAGTGCCGTTGATGACAACGTTATAAGTGATCATTATGAGATCGTTTATGGTCAAATGGCCACAAACGCTTATTATCTGCCTTACTATAAATTTTATGTATTGATGACCATCCATGACGTTTCCTTTTATATGCCGTATTATGTCATCGCGGTCCAAGACGTCTATTTAGACAAAGAAACTGCTTGAATATGCCAGACAGCATTGGATGCATTGATCAACGGCATAGCAAGTGAACAACAAACCCGATCCTGGTGATTTTAGGTAACTGAAGCCTGAAATCACCTGTTTTTATAAAAAAAGACCGTATGACTCAGCTGCTCAAAGAGCAGATGATCAACGGTCTTGATAAAGCACAGGACATGCTGCATGCTCATCCTTTCTTCTTCCATCCTTTTTGTGCGATACAAACGTATAAGATGATCGTGATGATCAAAGCGATCGCAAAGATGATCGGAAACTGTTCAAATGCCACATCGAGATTGCTAAGATGCAAGATCGACGGGAAGAAGGCAACCGCAATGACAAATCCGGCCATCATGCAGATGCATACAACGACGCGAAGGGGATTCAATGGAATAAAAGAGCGGATCACTGCAAGCATCGATAAGGAAGCAACCACAAAATATAAAGTGATTGGCCATTGTTCATGACGTCCCATCATCAATAAGATCATGCTGATGACGACCGCTGCCGCAAAAGGCAATGCTCGGCGCATGACCGTAGACAAGAAACGCCCTTGCACCTTGCTTGGGTCAGGTTCCATCATCGTCATGAACGAAGGTACTGCTTCGATCATCAGATCGATCAGCGTTACTTGGATCGGTATAAACGGAAACGGCATGTTCATGCAGACACAGATCAAAGAAACGGCAACGGAATATAAGGTCTTGATAAAGAAGATCCCTGCCACTCTGGTCACATTGTTGACCACTCGTCTTCCTTCCCATAAAACAGAAGGAAGTTCTCCAAAATCGGATTCCAGCAAAACGACCTGAGACATCTGTTTGACCGCATCGCTGCCGGCAGCAACCGCAATGCTGCAATCCGCTTGCTGCAATGCAAGCATATCATTGACACCGTCTCCCGTCATCGCTACACAATGCCCGCTGTTCTGCAGCATGCAGACGATCTGTTTTTTCTGTTTTGGCGTTACACGGCCAAAGACTGCATGTTGATTGACAAAATCCTCATCTAACTGTTCATCGCTGATATTGCTCATATCCACACAACTTTGATAATCCGCAAAACCGGCTTTTCTGGCAATGGCTGATACAGCTTTGACATGATCACCAGAGATGATCTTGATGTCTACTCCTTCTTTGCGGAAATAATCCAAGGTCTGATTGACATCTTTGCGCAGCACATCACTCAGGACAAAGGCCATCAACGGCCTTGCATGCACCGTTCCATCTTTCTGTGGCAAAGCATCGCTTTTAGCCAAGATCAAGATACGGCTGCCTTGTTCCATTTCTTTTTCTATCACATCCGGCAGCTGTTTCATCAAACGATCCGGCGCACCTAAGATCAAAGAACCATACCCATCGAAAGACATTGCCCCCCACTTGCGCAAAGATGAAAAGGGGATCTTCTTCGATGGTTCATGTTTTTCACAGGGCTGATATGCTTTGCATAATGCCTGATACGTTTCATTATTATCATCGCTGTAATACAGATAAGAAGCCCAATGGTCCAGATCTTCCTCACTGCAAGGAGCGAATTCGATCGTCCGTTCGACTTTCATCTTTCCCGTGGTGATCGTACCGGTCTTATCCAGACACAAGGTATCTACATAAGCCAGCGATTCCAAGGAATAGAGATTTTGGATCAATACTTTTCGTTTCGCCAGTTTGACCGTACCGACAGCCAAGCTCACGCTGATCAGCAGCACCAATCCTTTCGGCAGCATGCCTAACAAACCGGCTGCACTGCCGACAACCGCATCATAGAGACTATTTTGACGCAGCAGCAATGCTTCTATGAACAATAAGATTCCCAGCGGGATGATCATCAATGTGGTTACCTTCGTCACTTGACGCATGGCATCCAACAGCTGTGAATGCAAGCCTTTTCCGCTGCGGATCTCCGATGTGACCTTTGAAACATAATTCTCTTCACCTACATGTTCCACACATACCAGACATTTCCCGCTGATGATGCTGCTGCCGGAAAGCAGATGATCACCCACACTTTTATTGATCGGGTCTGATTCACCGGTCAACAGTGATTCATTGACTTCTGTCTCGCCTTCAATGATGACGCAATCACAGCAGATCTGTTGTCCGCTGTCTAAGATCATCACATCGTCCAATACGATCTGTTCGATTGGAATCTGGACATAGGCGCCATCACGGATAACCGTTGCTTTCGGAACGATCAGCAGCGATAATTCATCGACCATCTTCTTCGCACGCAGCTCTTGTACGATGCCGATGATCAAGTTCAGCAAAATAATGGCGATAAAGACCAAATTGGTCCATGCACCGACAACTGCCAATGCAATGGCAATCAAAAAGTTCAACAAATTGAACAACGTGCATATATTTTCTTGAAAGATCTGTTTGGTCGTTTTGGACGCAGAAGGCGGCAATGTATTCTGCTGTCCACAAGCGATCCGCTCATTGACCTGTTGGCTGGTTAATCCCTGCTGCTTCATGATCTCTCTCCTCTCTTTTTTTATTTTTATAACGTTCACACCTTAACACATCCCGTTTCCACAGTCAACCAAGTCTGTATAATTCGCCGTCTTTTCTTCTTACCGCTTCTTTTTTATCCGGCATACGTTATAATAATAGAAAATAGGAGATGACCCGCATGAAACTATTCCCGCTTTATGAAGATGAAACTTTGTTTGCCGGCTGTACCTTGCGTGATCCCACTTTGCCTTGTGAGGGCTCTCTCGCCTTGCACACCAATGATCCGGCTGCTGCAATCTTACATAATCGAAAGCTGCTCAGCGAAGCATGCAAGATCCCATTAGACGCTTGGTGCCTTGCCAATCAGACACATAGTGCAAGCGCTCATGAAGCAACACAAGCAGACCGAGGCAAAGGCGCTTATGCCGCTGATTCCGCAATCCTTTCCTGTGATGCTTTATATTCCAACGAAGACCGGTTGTTGATCGGTGTATTTACGGCCGACTGTATTCCTTTGCTGATCTATGACCCCACTTCTTCCTATATCGGCGCCATCCACAGCGGATGGCCAGGCACAGTCAAACAGATCACGATGCACACGGTGGAAACATTGATCCAAAAAGGATTATGCCCATCATCGACCCGTGTATGGATCGGTCCTTGCATCCATCAACGTTCTTTTCAGATCAAAGAAGACGTCATCAAGCAGGTCCAAGCTTTGCCTTTCGATACCGCCCCTTATCTGCAATTCCAGCCAGACCAAAGCGCCCTTTGCGATAATGTCGGTCTGAACGTAAAGATGCTGGCTTCTTTGGGCATCTTGGAAGAAAACATCCACATCTGTGCGCTGGATACTTATCAAGAAGAACAAAACTGTTTTTCTTATCGCAGAAACCACACATCCTATCGCCACTTCTCCTTTATTTATAAAAAATAAGAAAAGCAATGGCTGTTTCCGGACCATCCGAAAGGGCCATTGCTCTTTTTATAATTTTTGTACAAACAAGGCACGTATGGCATTCAGCACAGCCAATACCATCACACCGACATCCGCAAAGATCGCCAGCCACATATTGGCAATCCCAGCTGCACCTAGGATCAAGCATAAAAGTTTGACGCCGATAGCAAACACGATGTTTTGATAAACGATCCGCAAGCACTTGCGTGAGATCTTGATTGCTTTTACGATCTTCAGCGGGTCATCATCCATCAAGACGACATCAGCGGCTTCGATTGCAGCATCGCTGCCTAAAGCACCCATTGCGATCCCGATATCAGCACGGCTCAAGACCGGTGCATCATTGATGCCATCACCGATAAAAGCCAGCTTTTCTTTTTCTGCCTTTGTTTGGATCAACGCTTCGACCTTTGTCACCTTGTCATCTGGCAGCAATTCACTATAGATCTGATCGATACCTAATTCACTGCCGACAGCCATCGCAACTCCTCGCGCATCTCCTGTCAACATGACCGTTTTTTTCATGCCGATCGTTTTCAGTTGAGCGATTGCTTCCTTCGCAGTCGGTTTGATTCGATCGGCGATCAGGATATGGCCCGCATAAGAGCGATCCAGCGCTACATGAATGATCGTTCCATTGTGATGGCAAGGAAGCGCAGACAAACCAAAATGTGCCATCATT
>CASFOT010000134.1 GCA_949296305.1 uncultured Erysipelotrichaceae bacterium | reverse complement strand
TTGTGCGTGGAATAGTTGTTGTATCAGTTCTTCGCTGTGTGCGGAGAGGTGGTCTAGTAATTCTTTAGGGTCTTGTATAATGTTGTAGTGCATAATTTCATAGAAGCCATCACTTGCACAAAGAAGCCGTTTTACATCTTTTTTCTTCCATCTATGAATAGGAATTTCTTCAAAGTTTGACCACTCAAGGTCTAATGCGTGATAACCGTTTGGTTTATTGCGCATCATACGATTATCTAGTAACTGCTGCTGAATATATTTTCTTGCTTCCAAGAAAGGAATTTGTTTTTCATTGCTGACTTTCTTCATTTGTTCAAGGGCAGCATGATCTAATTTCTCTAATACAGGGTCTGAGAATACTTTGGTTTCTCCATTAGTTAATTCGATGATTCCATAGCAGTCGCCCATACCAAAAAAATGAATTTCATCCTGGTGTTCATAGAACATTGCAATACAGGCACTGGGCATTTCTGCCGAAGATATTTGCTGGTCGGCAACTTGATGGTATCGTGAAGATAATTGCTTTTGTGTTTGCTTTAAAATTGTTATTGGCGAGTCACATGGATCCCAATGGTTCAACAAAGCAGTATGTATTTCTTTTACAAGCCAAAAAGCATCGCTTTGAGGGTGCATATATTCTTTTTTGCTTAATCCGGTTGCTCCATCAAGAACAAAGATAGCTGTATCTGTAATGCCATATGCATCTTCATTCGTTTCCTTTTCGCTGTGAGTATAAAACTGTACGTTTGTAAACATCGAGATCACCTGTTTCTATATCGCTGTTCAGTATAGCATATCAAAAGAAAATATGCATAAGATGTCAATTGAATCTTCACAAAAATATCACACGAAGCTGAAAGAAATACGATATAATAAAGCAAAATAGGAAAGTGGGTGATTTCATGACCAGATTGCTCGTTGTAGATGATGAAAATAATATTCGTAAGATGATTCGTAAATTCGCTGAATTTGAAGGATATGAAGTTTATGAAGCAGTAGACGGCATGGATGCTGTACAGAAGTGTGAGGACATGGTCTATGATTGTATCATCATGGATATCATGATGCCGAATTTAGATGGGTTTAGTGCGGTAAAGAAAATACACGAATTTTGTGATACACCGGTAATCATGCTGTCTGCACGCGGAGAAGAGTATGACCGTATTCATGGATTTGAAGTAGGGATTGATGATTATGTCGTAAAACCTTTCTCATGCAGAGAACTCATGATGCGTGTGGCAGCAATCTTAAAACGTTATCAGGGTGTAAAGAAAGCTAAAAAGAGCATCTTTGAGTATAAAGGATTGAAAGTGGATATGACTGCACGTAAAGTGTTCATTGATGGAGAAGAGTTCGAAATGTCTCCGAAAGAGTACACTTTGTTATTTTACATGATTGAGAATGAAGGGATCGCATTGACACGAGAACAGTTGATTCGTGACGTATGGGGATATGATTTCTACGGAGATGACCGTACATTGGATACACATATCAAGCTGTTGCGAAAGAGCTTAAAAGAATACAGTACGATGATCGTGACTTTGCGAGGTGTGGGTTATCGTTTTGAAAAAAAAGATTAGCAAATTGCGGATTCAGCAAAAAGTATTATTGTACTTATTAGGATTTATCGGCATTATTCTTTGTTTGTTTTATTTGGCGCAAGTAGTCTTTCTAAAAGATTTCTATACGTTTATCAAAGAACATGATGTCAAGCAGGCGACCGAACAAATTAAAAGCAGTTTGCAAAATGGTTATGATTATGAACAAATACAAGAAATTGCAAGCTCACAAGATTTTTGCGTCTATACTTATGGGGCTGAAACAGATGATGAACCTTATTACATTGCAGCAATTGCGGGCAATTTCCGTGCCTGTCCCAGCCAGCCGCTTTTGTTAGACCGCTATGAACAATTGTATTTGAAAGCAAGGGCATCTGAAAGTGGAACAGCCACGATCATCATGAATGATAAAAGCGCGGATGATGGCAATGTGATGCGGAATATGACGAGTGCGTCTATCGTAAATTCTGCTGATGGAAATCAATATATTTTCTTTGTAAATACGATATTGACGCCTGTCCAGTCGACGATATCTACTTTGCAGACATTGTTTTTTGTGATCTCTTTGATCGTCATTGCGATGGCAATTGCGTTAGCTTATTACCTGTCCAGAAAAATTGCATCGCCGATTCGAACGACCAATGAACAAGCTAAACAGCTGGCACTTGGCAATTATGAGGTGCGCTTTGATAATCATGAATATGTGGAGATCGATGAATTAAATGAAACGCTGAATTATGCGACAAGAGAGTTGAAAAAAGTAGAAGACCTGCGAAAAGAATTGATTGCAAATATGAGCCATGATCTTCGTACGCCGTTAACGATGATCAGCGGTTATGGAGAAATGATGCGAGATATTCCTGGTGAAAACAATGCAGAAAATGTACAGGTCATCATTGATGAAGCAGACCGATTGAAAAATCTGGTAAATGAGATCCTGGATATGAGCAAGCTTCAAGTAGGGGTGCAATCGTTGGAAATCACCCAATTTGATATCGTTTCACAGGTCAAACAGATATGTCAGCGTATCGAGAAAATGTTAAAAGGAGAATTTGAGATTCATCTTGAAGAAATCGATCCTGTATGGATTGATGGAGATGAAATAAAATTGATGCAGGTAATCTATAATCTGATAACCAATGCAATCAATTACAGCGGAGAAAGAAAAGAAATCGTGATCCATCAGCGGGTGGAAAATGATAAATACTACTTTGCTGTACAAGATTATGGGGTTGGCATCAGCAAAGAAATGCTTCCTTATGTATGGGATCGTTATTATAAAGGGAATAAGGTGCATGTACGAGCAAAAGTAGGCTCAGGAATCGGATTAAGCATCGTAAAAGGGATCCTGGAGCTGCATAAGGCAGAATACGGGGTAGATAGTGAAGAAGGAAAAGGAAGTACTTTCTGGTTTACTTTAAATACCAAAGCATTTAAGAAAGATAATATGCAGACAAGAGAGTGAAAGAAAGCAGGGCAGTGAAGCATATTCTAAAATATGGAATTTTGTTTCCTTTTGCCTGCTTTTTTCTTTTATCAAGAATGAAAGCATATAACAAAAAGCAAAGAAAAGTGCAAAATGATTTGATTTTATAGGACGGAAAGTTCCCTTCGTTTTTTCATAAAAATGTAAAGCATTTTCAGCGCCAAATTACTAGAAACTGTTGTATAATGTTTTCAGCGTCGTGAATAGATATGGATTTAGAGTAGTTCGTCGTGAAGATCAATGAGGGAGAATCCAGAGAGATATCTTATTTTGTGGAATCATAAGAAAGAATGCGGGGTTTGGCAGATCGCTGAAATCTTGTGTTTTTCACGCGACCGAGTAGTAAAGGAGGGGATCTTCATGATTACAAAAATCAGAAAAAGAGATGGTAGAGAAATCTACTTCGCTCCCAAAAAAATTACCCGCGCTATCTTTTTAGCGGCTTCCAAGGTGGCAGAAGATGAAGGACAAGTTGCAGATTATTCGACTGCAGAACAGTTAACAGATCAGGTAGTTAACTATTTAAACCGCCACTATCAGGATGACATCCCAAATGTAGAAGAGATACAGGATGCGGTTGTAAAGATCCTGATTGAATGCGGACATGCAAAAACAAGTGAAGCATATATCCTGTACCGTGCTGAACGTACGCGTATTCGTAATATGAAAACTCGATTGATGCAGTCAATCAAAGAAATTACGTTTTCAGACAGCAAAGATGCAGATGTAAAACGTGAGAATGCGAATATTGATGGAAACACGGCAATGGGAACGATGCTGCAGTATGGCAGCGCTGTATCACGTGAATTTTGCAAGGCAAATTTGATGACACCAAAATTTGCCAAGATGCATGATGATGGAGATATTCATATTCATGATATGGACTTTATGAATATGGGAACATTGACTTGCTGTCAGATTCCGTTGGATAAACTGTTAAAAGGCGGTTTCTCTACAGGACATGGTCATTTACGTGAACCACAAAGCATAACAAGTTATGCAGCTTTAGCTGCGATTGCGATTCAGAGCAATCAAAATGATCAACATGGTGGGCAGAGTATTCCGGCATTTGATTATTATTTAGCAGAAGGTGTTGCCAAGACCTTTTGCCGTTCATATATTTCTAATGTAAATAAAGCATTGGAACTGCTCGTATCATTAGATACGGATGTAAAAGAAAAAATTGAAAAAATAGAAGAAGAAACAGGCGTGCGCCCTGCACTCCGCATGGATGCAGCATTTGTTGAAAAACTGAATGAAATGCTGAAAAATGACTATGATTTGAGTGATGAACAAGTTCAGCTCGTTGACGCATTTGCTTATAAAGAAGCTGCGAAAGAAACGGATAAGTTGACTTATCAGGCAATGGAAGGCTTTGTTCATAACTTGAATACCATGCATTCCCGTGCGGGAGCACAGGTACCGTTCTCCAGTATCAACTTTGGTACAGATACATCGCCAGAAGGACGTATGGTATCAGAAAAATTGATGCTGGCACAGGAAGCAGGCCTAGGCAATGGTGAAACGCCGATCTTCCCGATTTTGATTTTCAAGGTAAAAGAAGGCATCAATTATAATCCGGGAGATCCAAATTATGATCTGTTCAAGATTGCTTGCCGGGTAAGTGCAAAGCGCCTGTTTCCGAACTTTGAATTCTTGGATGCACCATTCAATCTGCAATATTATGTAGAAGGACGTCCTGAAACTGAAGTTGCAACGATGGGATGCCGTACGCGTGTAATGGGAAATGTAAATGGTCCAGAAATTGCAACGGGACGTGGCAATAACTCATTTACTTCGATCAACTTGGTTCGCATCGGTATCAAACATGGCCAGGTAATGCTGGGAGAAGCAGATATTGACGGTTTCTATGCAGAACTGGATGATAAGATCGATGCAGTGATCGATCAGCTGTTAGAGCGTTTAGCTATTCAAGCGAAGAAAAAAGTAAAGAATTTCCCTTTCTTGATGGGACAAGGCGTATGGCTTGGTTCTGAGAATCTCGAGTGGGAAGACACATTGGATGAAATGGTAAAACAAGGTACGTTGACCATGGGATTCATTGGTTTGGCAGAATGTCTGAAAGCATTGATCGGACAGCATCACGGCGAAAGCGAATACGCACAGCAGCTTGGTCTTGAAATCGTTGGACATATGCGTAAACGTATGGATGAAGCAACCGAGAAATATCATCTAAATTTCTCGCTGATCGCAACTCCGGCAGAGGGACTTTCAGGCCGTTTCACAAAAATTGATAAAAAGATCTTTGGTGAATTGGAAGGAATCACAGACCGTGAGTACTATACAAACTCTTTCCATATCCCGGTATATTTCCATATTCGTGCATTTGATAAGATCCGTTTAGAAGGGCCATATCATGCATTGACCAATGGCGGACATATCTCTTACGTGGAAGTGGATGGCGATCCAAGCAATAACTTGGAAGCTTTTGAATCGATCGTACGTTGCATGAAAGAAAATAACATTGGTTATGGAAGCATCAACCATCCGGTCGATCGAGATCCTTGCTGCGGTTATAGCGGCGTCATCGAAGGACATATTTGTCCTAAATGCGGCCGTGATGATTCAAAGAGCGAATATAAGTTTGAAAAGATCCGCCGCATTACCGGATATTTGGTAGGGACAGTGGACCGCTTCAATAACGGTAAACGTGCAGAAGAAAGAGATCGTGTAAAACATGCCTGATCAAATGATCCGCCTGGCTTCGCCTTTGCAGCTGGATAGCTTTGTCGATGGACCTGGTATCCGCATGGTATTATGGACGCAAGGCTGCCCGCATCATTGTGAAGGCTGTCATAATCCACAAACACATGATCCTAATGGAGGAAAGCTGTTTGCAGTAAAAGATCTGATCGAACAGATCAAATCGGAACCATTGCAGAGCGGATTGACATTATCCGGCGGAGAACCTTTTTGGCAAAGTGATCTGTTGATTCCTATTGCAAAAGCTGCTAAAGAACGCGGATTGTCTTTATGGGCATACAGCGGTTTTACATTTGAAGAAATCATGGCTGATGACAAAAAGAAAAAACTTTTAGAGCTTTTGGACGTTTTGGTCGATGGGCGTTTTGTGTTAGCAAAGAAAGATTATCGTTTGCGATTTAAAGGAAGCAGTAATCAACGAATCATTGACGTGCCCGCTTCTTTGAAAGCTGGAGAGGTCATTCGATCTTCTTATGATGCGGACAATCAAAAATTACAGTAAATGAATGATGGAATGAGTGAATTTATTTCAGTGGAATCATCGGCTGAGTAAATTCACTTTTTATATGAAAAGAAAAAAGCGTGAAAGTGTTTACATGATAAATAAAGAAAATTTTTTCATTCTTTGTTGACAATTTTCAAGACATTTGCTAGACGAAGCGTATACAAAAAAGCAATGGCGCTTTGGAGATAAAATTCCAGAGCGCCTTTCTCTTTTTTGTACATTCGTTCAGGCCTGAATATATGAACGGAGGGAATTGTATGAATGAAATATTGAGTGAAATCTTTGGTATTTGGTATTTGATCGGTGCAGCTTTTGTATTTTTTATGCAGGCAGGCTTTGCGATGGTAGAAAGTGGCTTTACCCGCATTAAAAATGCAGGCAATATCTTGATGAAAAACTTGATGGATTTCTGTTTAGGAACGGTCGCTTTTTTTGATCCTTGGGTATAGTTTCTTATGTGGCCAGGATTTTATGGGACTGATTGGTTTTGGTGAAAATCCGTTGTTTGATTTTATAGAAACAGATTGGGCATCATTTACATTTAACCTGGTATTTTGCGCAACTGCTGCAACCATTGTTTCAGGGGCAATGGCCGAAAGAACCAAGTTCTTATCATACTGTATTTATAGTTTTGTAATTAGTTTGGTCGTGTATCCGATCGAAGCGCACTGGATCTGGGGAGGCGGCTGGTTATCACAAATGGGATTCCATGATTTTGCAGGCAGTGCAGCGATTCACTTTGTTGGAGGATTGACTGCATTGATTGGTGCAAAAATGTTAGGACCGCGTATTGGAAAATATGATAAAGATGGAAAGCCTCGCGGTATCCCAGGCCATAACCTAACGATTGGTGCATTAGGTGTATTCATTCTATGGTTTGGATGGTATGGATTCAATGGCGCTGCAGCAACAAATGGTTTGCAATTAGCAACGATCTTAGCAACAACGACGGTTGCTCCGGCATTAGCTACTTGCACTGTCATGATCTTTACATGGTTGAAATATGGCAAACCGGATGTCAGCATGTCGCTCAATGGCTCTTTGGCAGGTTTGGTTGCGATTACTGCTGGCTGTGATGCGGTTGATGTTTTTGGCGCAAGCATGATCGGTATTCTTTCTGGTTTTACCGTATGTTTCTTTGTCTGGCTGTTAGATTATAAATTAAAGATCGATGATCCAGTAGGTGCTGTTGCTGTACACTTTGGAAATGGCATGTTAGGAACGATTTGTGTTGGATTATTTGCATGTGGTACAGATACGATGCCGCAAGCACAGGGTTTGTTTTATGGCGGCGGTTTCCAATTATTATTTACACAATGTATCGGATTGATCGCTGTTGGTGCATGGACAGCAATTACGATGACCATTGTTTTCCTGTTGATTAAAAAGACGGTCGGATTACGTGTAACAGCAGAAGAAGAAATGATCGGCTTAGATAAACTAGAGCATGGTTTGGAAAGTGCTTATGCTGGATTTAGTTTTGAAACCGAATCCTGTATGGATAAAACGGAAACCATTGGAGACACGGCTTATGATCTGCCTGTCAAACATGTAACTGCAGAAGAGGCAGTACCAGTCAAAGAAGTGGTTTCTCTGTTGCCAAAGATGTCTAAAGTGGTCATCATAACAAAACCAGAAAAACTTGATCGTTTACAGAGCGCTATGCATGCGATCGGAATTGGTGGTATTAC
>CASFOT010000133.1 GCA_949296305.1 uncultured Erysipelotrichaceae bacterium | reverse complement strand
TTCTCATTTAATACAACGGCTTTGATCGTTGTACTTCCTATATCAAATCCGATACGGTAACTCATTCCATCACCTCTTGTTTTCTCTTCCTATCGTTTTCCCTAAATAATCTTTCAATCCATGCAGCAACAGCCCGCTGCTGTAAGCCGCAAATTCCTGCGGCGTATAGCGGCATCCTTCCTTCAGCCATTGTTTGCATAAATACATAAACGCATTTGCAAAATATAAAGACAGTGCCTGATTGCTGTAAAGAGATGTCTCACTTTCATCATTGCGTACGACAATCAGGATTTCTTCGATCAGTTGAGCAATATGGGCCACGAACATATGATCAAAATCATTCTGTCCTTGTACCTGGAATGCTCGAACAAAAAAGTTGCGGTGATCATAGATCGTTTCACACAACGACAAGATCACATGGACGATATCCCCAGAAGGAACAAATACCTTCTGTTCTTCATGCAGCAGCTCTTCACTGATATAATTCAAAGCAGCATACTTATCTTCAAAATGATTGTAAAAAGTAGCACGGATCACCCCTGCTCGATCGCAGATCTGTTTGATCGTAATTTTATCGAACGGCTTTTCTTGCATGAGCAGCTCCAAGCTCTCTGCCAAAAAGTCTTTCATCTTCCATTTGCGGTGTTCCATCCTCTTTTCTCCTATCTACCTACAGCGGAAGCAAGATCCATAAGGTTGCCGCATAATAAACCAGAGAAGAGAAAAAGATCATTCCCCGCTGATACGCAGCTCCTAAATAATATCCGATCCACAATGCCAAATATGTCGTCAAGAAGGTCAATACAGACAACAAAGCACACGTTGATAAGATCGGTTCTCCGATCAATCCTAATGCGCATCCTAAAACGATCGTATCGATTCCCGTAAAGACGGCTTCCCGCAAGCTCTTCTTATAACTGAATGCCAGATCCAGACGCTCCTCAAACCGTTTGCGGCTGATGACCTTCATCAATAAGAACGTGGCTAATCCCACAAAGATCACTGCGGACAACAGCCGGTCGATTCCGATCCAATGACAAGCAGCTACTACCCGAGACAGCTGCATGCCTAAAAATAGCATCGCGGCATTTACGATTGAAAATATCAACGCATGACAACCGCCTTTTGCCCATTTCAACTCCCGCATAGAGGATCCGCGTTCCATCATGACGACAAAGCTGTCTAAGCAAGAAACGGCTAACAGCACGATCAAGGTCAATTTCAATCAAACCCCTCCTCTAGGTGACGCAACAAAAAACTCACCGTGCGCTCATCTTGATGAATTATACCAGAATCTTCCGTTTTTTCTAGTATACAATTTGTTTTGATTGTATAAATTTTTATGATAATTCAAACATCCCTGTATACAGCTGATAATACTGACCTTTTTGTGCGATCAATTCTTCATGATTTCCTCTTTCGATGATCCGTCCGTGTTCCAGCACCATGATCGCATCGGCATTACGTACCGTAGATAATCGATGGGCGATCACAAATACCGTTCGGCCTTCCATCAGCGAATCCATTCCTTTTTCGATCAAACGCTCTGTTCGCGTATCAATGCTGCTGGTAGCCTCATCCAAGATCAATACCGGCGGATTTGCAATCGCTGCCCGAGCGATCGCTAACAGCTGCCGCTGGCCTTGCGATAGATTGGCTCCATCCCCCGTGACCATCGTTTCATATCCATTTGGCAAGCGTCGGATAAAAGAATCTGCATTCGACAGCTTGGCTGCTTGCACGACTTCCTCCATAGATGCATCTAATTTTCCATAACGGATATTATCTGCGATCGTACCAGTAAATAAATGCGTATCTTGCAGAACGATCGACAGCGAACGGCGCAGATCGTCTTTTGCGATCAAACGAACATCGATGCCATCATACGTGATGTTTCCATCATTGACATCATAGAAACGATTGATCAAATTTGTGATGGTCGTTTTCCCGGCACCGGTTGCACCGACAAAAGCGATCTTTTGGCCTGGTTTCGCATACAGCGAGATATCATCCAGGATGATCCTTGATGATTCATAACCAAAACGAACATGGTCAAATCGAACATCACCGGCTAAAGGCACCAATTCCACACGTCCATCACTTCTTGGATGACGCCATGCCCAGCAGCCACTGTTATGTGCACACTCATACAAAGTGCCATCTTTATGCTGCGCCACATTGGTCAAAGTGACTTTACCTTCGTCTACCTCAGGCTTTTCTTCCATCATCGTAAAGATTCGTTCCGCTCCTGATAAAGCAACCAGGATCAAATTGGATTGCTGCGTAAACTGATTGATTGGCATCGCCGTTTGACGAACAAAAACCAGATAACTAGCTAGTGAACCAACATCTGTCCATCCTTTGATAGCCATGATCCCGCCCAATACAGCAACGATCGCATAATTGATATAAGACAAAGATACGACCATCGGCACCATTGTCGATGCATAAGACATCGCGCTGGTTGCTGCTTTTTGTAATTCTTTATTACGTTTGCGAAATTCTTCCATGTTTGCTTCTTCATGATTAAATACTTTAACAACCTTTTGACCATGGATCATCTCTTCGATGAAACCATTCAGATGGCCTAGATGCTTTTGTTGATAACCAAAATAATAACGGCTCTTTTTCCCACTGAATTGAATATAAGCAAACATGATGATATAACAAACCAGCACGATCAAAGAGAGCTGCCAGTTCAACAAAAAGATCAATGTCAATGTGCCGACGATCTGTATGAAGCTTTGTACGAGCATGGCAAAGCTGTTATTCAATGCATCAGCGATCGTATCGACATCATTCGTAAAATGACTCATCGTATCCCCGTTCGAATTTGTATCAAAATAACGCAAAGGGAGCGTCATCATGCGATGAAAAAGATCTTCTCGTATCTCTTTGATGATCTTTTGTGCAACGATGACCATGATCTGCGTATACCCAAAAGCAGACAGCACGCCTGCACCATAGATACAGCCGGTAAAGATCACAGCAGTGATCAGTCCTTGCACATCTCTAGGAACGATGTAGTTATTGACGATCGGTTTTAACATATAAGTTCCCAGCAAATTGGCTAAGGCACTTACTGCAACCAAAACAGCAACGATCAACAGCAAAAATCGATGATTGCCCATATAATGAAGCAAATTACGCATGGTTTTCCAAAAATTATCCGGGCGTTTATTACTGATTGCTTTCGCCATGATCACTCACTCCTTTCTGCTGAGACTCATAAATTTCTTGATAGATCGGGTTGTTTTTTAACAATTGCTCATGTGTTCCTACTGCATTCAGATGGCCGTCTTCTAAGATCACGATCTTATCAGCATGCATTACGGAAGAAATACGTTGAGCTATGATGATTTTCGTCGTATCCTTCAGTTTTGCCAATCCTTCACGAATGCTGGTATCCGTCGCAGTATCCACTGCACTGGTCGAATCATCAAAAATCAAGATCTTTGGTTTCTTCAATAACGCACGGGCAATGCATAGACGCTGTTTCTGTCCGCCGGATACATTGACACCGCCTTCTTCCAGATAAGTATCATATTGTTTTTCAAAACGCTCTACAAATTCATCCGCACAAGCGATCCGGCAGGCTTCCCGCAATTCTTCATCGCTCGCCTGCGGATTTCCCCAGCACAGATTTTCTTTGATCGTTCCTGAAAATAAAACATTTTTCTGTAATACGATGCCGATCTGATCTCGTAAATGGGTCAACGAGTATTCCTTGACATCATGTCCGCCCACTTTTAAAGATCCTTCGCTGATATCATATAAACGCGGGATCAGACTGACCAAAGTGCTTTTTGCACTTCCGGTTCCGCCGATGATCCCCACGGTTTCCCCTTCTTTGATATCAAGAGAGATGTCTGATAACACATACTCTTTTGCCTCTTTGCGGTATTTGAAACTGACATGTGAGAATTCGATAGATCCATGTTCCAGACTAAGCTGTGCATCCCCATCCGTAATATCGCTTTGTTCTTCCAATACCTCACAAATTCGATGGGCGCTGGCCAATGAACGAGTCAGCAGCAAGAAGACATTTGAGATCATCATCAATGAATTCATGATCTGTAAAACATAACTTAAAAAACCGGTCAATTCACCTACTTGCATGCCTCCGATAAAGATCAGCTGTCCGCCAAACCACAAGATAGCAATAATGGATACATACATGGTAAATTGAAAAGCAGGCAGGTTTATCACTGCATAATGAAACGTATGTTGACCGATCTCCATTAGATCGGTATTTACTTTGCCAAATTTTTCTTCTTCATATTCTCCGCGAACGAAAGCTTTGACCGCACGGATCGCCGTCAACGTTTCTGAAACGATTGAATTCACATGATCGATCGCTTCTTGCAGATATCGATACATCGGTGCGATCTTCTTTACGATCATAGCCAAAATGACCGCCAAGATCGGTCCGCTCACAAGAAAAACTACAGCCAGCCGTGCATTGATCAAAAAGGACATGATAATACCTAATACCAGCATCACCGGTCCACGCACACATGGGCGAAGTCCTGCATTGATTACATTTTGCATCACCGTAACATCACTGGTCAATCGGGTAACCAAGGAAGAAGAATCAAAATGATCTAAGTTTGAAAAGGAATAGGTTTGTATCCGTGTAAATTCCCTTTCCCGCAAAACTGCGCCAAATCCATTTGCCGCAATTGCCGCAAATTTTGCGTACAGCAATCCTGTAACCAACGAAAGCAAGGCACACCCGGCCATCTGTACTCCTTTCCACAGAATATAATCCATATCCTGAGTCACGATACCAATATCGATGATGTCTGCCATGATCAATGGGATAAATAATTCAAAACTTGTCTCGATCACGACAAATAAGACTGCCAGCACAAATGATACGCGGTATGGACGCATGCTGGAAAACACTTTTTTCAGTTCATTCATCTGTTTCCCCTCCCTTTTCTTGATTCAAATTTTCATATGCACGCAGGAGATACGAAAAAAACATCTCCCTTTCCTCTTCGTCAAATCCTTGAAGCATCGTTTCTTCCACGTTCTTGCAGTGTGCGATCCAACACGCCAATGTCTGTAATCCATGATCTGTGATCTGCAGGCACACCGCTCTTCGATCATCTTTAGGAAACGTCCTCGTTAAGAAACCTTGTTTCAGCAATTTATCAATGATCCGTGAAGTCGTTGCCGGTTTGATATCACAATAAGCAGCCACATCCTTCAAACGGCATTTTGGATGATCACGAACATACAGCAAGATCTTTGGCTGTCCGCTGCTGATGCCTATTTCCTGCATCGTCGGGCGGATCCTGTTTTTATAAGATTGATGAACTCGGAAAATCATCATATGAAATGCTTTCTTCATTCGATTCCCTCCATTTAGTTAGCTTTCTAACTATTCGCAAGCTAAATATATGCCTAAAACACGGCCTTGTCAAGAAGAAAAAAGCATGAAAAACTGAACGTCTTTCATGCATGAAATGGATTAAAAATGATGGAATGGAATTTGCGGATCTCCTTTATCTAACAAGCAGGCCAAAGCGTTTAAGATCAAAACGAACACATAGCTGCTGAAAAGCAGGAGCACGGCGATAAATAGCTGCCCTAACAAAACGGAAAACATATAATTTGCGCCGTAATAATAAATACCCGACGAAGTAAAAAATGTTACAAGAGATGACAAAGCGATCAAACCAGCAATCACAGCTGCTGCCCAGAAAACGATCTTTCCGCAAACACGCAATAACGATGCCAGCCGCTTCCAGCTGGAAGGCACTTTTGCTGTTGGCAACACAGGTGCTTGCACGCTCCTTTGTGCTTCCTTTGATTTGACCTCTTTTGGCTGCTCTTCAGGATGCGCATTTTCTGCAGGAAGATCGGACGCTTTTTCTTGATCCGATACAGGCTGTTTCCCTTCCATGTCTTTGATATACATTTCGATCATCACCACATGAATGCCAGGATGAGCCTTCAGCAATTCTTCTGCGTAAGCTTCATAGCTCATCTGCGGATCATAAGGATGTTCCTTTACAAAAGCTGCGATCAGCGGTCTGGCTATAGCACGCTGCCGATCTGCCAAATAAGCAAAGTCAAGGGCATCCTTGATCTGTTTTGGGGTGAGCTCTAATTGCTGGCTCATGGTATGAATGAAGCGTTCTACGCTTTGATAGATCGGTTCATCGGCCGAAAGAACGATTTGATCATTGATCTGTTTTAAAAATTCTATGTCTTCCATATTCAGGCTCCTTCTACATAACTGGTGAAATGATATTTAAGAAAGCGCGGAAGAATCTTCTAAATATTGAAATACTCTGACACTCTTCCAGCGTTACTTGATGCGAACATGCAAATGATTCCTCGAAATCTCTTCGAATGTCTTTTAAACAGCTTGTCTGATACAGCCATACACCACATTCATAATGCAGATAATAAGAACGATAATCCATATTTACGGTTCCTACAACTGCACTGCGGTCATCTGTCAGCATCACTTTTCCATGAACGAATCCAGGTGTATATTCATAGATCTTCACACCGCTCTGGATCAATCGCTCATAATTGCTTCGAGTGACTTCAAATACGATCTTCTTATCTGGAATATGCGGTACCAACAGCCGTACATCAACCCCGTTTTTGGCAGCCAAGGTCAAAGCCATCCGCATTTCTTGATCGATGACCAAATAAGGCGTGCTTGCATACAAATAATGATTTGCACTATTGATCAGATTGATATGCGTCTGCTGCCCAACATAATCATCATCTGTAGGACTGTCACAGAAAGGAATCACATATCCGCTTTCCGCATATGTCTGAGCATTGGATACAAATTGCATCGGATCGCTTTTTACTTCTTCATCGAAATTCCAGAACTGCAGAAACAGAACGGTAAACGTTTGAACGGCGCTCCCTCTTACTAAAACACCCATATCTTTCCAATGTCCAAAACGTTCATAACGATTGATATACTCATCTGCCAGATTTACCCCGCCTGTATAAGCGGCTTCTCCATCGATCACAACGATCTTGCGATGATCACGGTTGTTCATCTGCAATGCCAAGTGAGGTTCGATCGGATTAAATCCTTTGGTTTTGATCCCATAACGCTGAAGATTTTCGAAATAATGCGGCGGCATAGTCGTGATACAGCCAAAATCATCATAGATGAGCCGTACATCGACTCCTTCTTTTACCTTATCTTTTAAGATATCTAAGATGCTGTTCCACATGATTCCTTCTGCAATGATAAAATACTCCAGAAAAATAAATTTCTTTGCCTTCTTCAATTCTGTCAAAAGCGAGTCAAACATGTTTTCTCCTAAAGGAAAATAAGTGACCTCACAATTCGTATAAACGGGGAAAAAACCACTGTGCCAACAATAATTTGCTTGCTTATATGCGGTTGGCGCGTGCTGCTGCAACGCTTCGATCATAGATTGATTTTGTTTCATCACTTGCGCAAATTCTTCAAAAGAACGTTGATCGCGGATGCGTAATTCTTTTGGTACTTTCCGGCCGCCAAACAAGACATAAAACAAGCCGCCCATAAGCGGAACGCTCATGATCAGCAACACCCAAAGGATCTTAAAACTAGGATTATCTTCTCGATTTACTATATAAACACTGGCAATAAAACTCAATATCAAAGAAAGGATATAAAACCAATAAAACTGATAGCTCAACAAAACGATCAATATGATCAATACAAGCAATTGGGTAAGGATCAAAATGCCAACGAAAAAAGGTTTGCTTTTAAAAAAACTCAGCACTCGTTTCAAATTCATGAACAACACTCCTTTCGCTTTGGCAAATGACTCATTTATTTCCGTGGAATTGCTTCTTGTAGCAAAGCAAGTATCTTTTCAATATTTTTATCATCGATCACACGATCGGTTGACCGCTGTGTATCTTTTACCAACAGCGAGCCTTTCGCATCGATTTCTCCTGCCGAAATCATGACAGCCTTGTCAAAACAGCTCATGACAGAGCGCAAACATTGATCTCCGCCCATCTCAGACAGCTGAACCGATTCCTGTTTCTTCTTTGCATGGATCGTTGAAGCCAGCCGTTTGCCGTGTGTACGATAACCGATACCGATCGTATCGCCCACTCCTACACAATCCAGCCAGATGATATCAGGATTTTTCTTTTTATCTGCAAAATATGCCGACAGCAGTTTCGCTCCTAAACAACTCTGATCACAACGGTCAATAAACACAAAGCCAATTCGTCGTTTTTGATCATTGTTCAATGTTTTCATAAATCGTACGGCTGCAATGATCGAAGAAGAATTTCGATTGGCATTCTTACGGTTTCCTATGCCATGAAACAACAGCCACATCAAAAAGATCGTCGCAGCTGCTACCGCAAGATTGGCCGCTGCTTTTAAAACCAGATCCTGCATGTTCGGCGAAACAAAAAGTATAAATAATAAGATAAGACCATATAGCACAAGAGCAGGTACATAAGTAGCCAGCATGCTCTTATTTAATGAGCGATTTCCATCTAGTGGATAATATTCTGACTTATACCAGAATAAGCGCTGAGGTGTATCATAAGGAACAGCAATATACAATTTCGCTGTTTTTTCATATGCATACATTCGATTTCGGGTCTTTCCGCGAAAGCTGCGCTTCTCATCCATAACAACAGGATACCCTTCCTCTTGAAATACCTCATCCAGTTCCAACAAAAAATTTTTCTTTTTATGCGACGAAAAACGTACGGGATATTTTTCTAATGTCAGTTCTTCGATCTTCATCATTCAGTCACCTTCCTGTGCTTATATTATCATTCATTATACACGAATCAAGAGAAAAAAGCGAACGACAGTTCATAGAGCCCCTCTGCGGTTTGTTTTAGGGCTGTTCTTATCACCTTCTTCAAGATCCGTAAAAATCAGCTCAAACATATAATTATGCGGAAATATCTTCATACGTATTGGAAACATTTACAGAAATTATTGAAACTCATTTACAAATTGTGTAAAATCATTTCATACGATATCAAGGAGGACTAGAAAATGAAGATTGATACAAAATGTATGCATGCCGGATATGAACCACACAATGGCGAACCAAGACAAGTGCCGATTTACCAAAGCACTACCTTTAAATATGACAGCAGCGAGGATATGGGAAAATTATTTGATTTAGAAAAATCAGGTTATTTTTATACCAGACTGCAAAATCCGACCAACGATACGGTTGCTGCTCGTATCGCAGCCATGGAAGGCGGTGTCGCAGGCATGTTGACATCCTCTGGACAAGCAGCTAACTTTTTTGCGATTTTTAACATCTGTGAAACAGGTGATCACTTTATTGCTTCCAGTGCCATCTATGGAGGTACTTACAATCTCTTTGGCGTAACGATGAAAAAGATGGGCATCGAATGCACCTTCGTCGATCCAGACATCAGCGAGGAAGATCTGCACAAATGCTTCAAAGAAAATACAAAATGCGTATTTGGCGAAACCATCACCAACCCGACCGTAACGATCTTTGACATTGAAAAATATGCGCGCGTTGCTCATGCACACGGTGTTCCGCTGATCGT
>CASFOT010000132.1 GCA_949296305.1 uncultured Erysipelotrichaceae bacterium | reverse complement strand
TTAATCTCCACTTTTAAAGAGAAAACAGGCAATCTTAAGCCATCATTTATATAAAATTACCTGAAAAATGGTTGATAATCCCCACTTTTATCGAATTATTTTTCTATACTTTTTAAGTATATAGTTTGTCAACAAGCTGGATGCAGCAGATGCTGCATTTTTTGTGTTAGAATCAAAGAACATGTGAACAGTTCATGAAGATTGTCGGAAATGGGAAGGGTCGTTTGACAAAGCAATCATGGCAATGTTATGATAAGAAAGATTTTTTGATAAGCTCAAAAAAGCTACATGAAGTCAGGAGGAACAAAGATGAGTCAGATTGAAAAGAAAACTGAATCACATGGTTCAAATGATACCGTGACGGAAATGGAACATACAACAAAAAAAGGCAAATCAGATATTCTTGAAACGAAGGAGAATGAAAACAAAGCCATTAAAGAGATCAGCAAGCAATGGAAGGCAAAAGGAACGATGGCTGCAAATAAACTGCGCGCATGGGGAGAACGCTTCAAAAAGACCATGCAGAATGGAAAACTTCGTTTTTTGCAAGCATGGAACAAACTTTTTACGCAGGAACGTAAAGAGAAAATAAAGAACATGAGAGATGCGATGACTGCGTTTGTGGTCAAAGCAAAGAATAAAACAAAAGAAGCACTTTGTAATTTTGGCAAGAAGATCCAAGCGGTTTGGAATCACCTCTTGACCCCAAAACGAAAAGCTGCAATTAAAAAAAGCTGGGCTTCCATGAAGTTGAAAGGTCAAACAGCCGTTAAAACGATCAGTTCCTATGTATGTAAGATAGGACAGAAACTGAAACAAATTTGGTTCCGGATCTTCACTGAACAGCGTCGTGCGGCCATCAAGGCAAAATGGAACGGGGTGATCATGAAGCTGCAGCCGATTTATAAAAAGCTAAAAGACGGGTTCCTTGCAGGTGTGAATTTAGTTCAAAAAGGCTGGCAGAAACTTACTTGTGAGAAAAATAAACAAGCGGTAAAAAGCCGATGGCTGAAAGTGAAAAAATTAGTGATCCGTGTCGTTGGCGGAATAAAAAATAAGATCGTTCGTTTCTTTCGCGGACTTAAAGAGAAAGAAACAGCAGAAGGATTATGTTCGCATAAAGTCTTTTATATCTCCGACTATGAAAAGGAAGCTGCTTATTTACGCTCAATGTCTTTGAAAGGCTATCATTTTGTTCGTAATGATGGTTTCCGTTTTGATTTTATAAAAGGAGAGCCAAAGAATTACTTTTATTTGTTAGATTACTATAAAGAAGAGCCTTCTGATGAAGAGAAAAAACGTTGGCAGAATGAGGGGTGGGAAGATATCTTCCATGCACCGGTAAATTATGAAGGAAGCTGGCATTTTTTCCGTCGAGAATTAGGTGAAGGCGATATGCTGGAATACAATGAGAACAATGACAGCCGTTTGGAATTGTTTGAACGGTTGACAAAAAATTGGCAGGGAATCTTATCTGTTGTTGCATTATGTACTGTGTTCAGCATCGTGGCGATCTGTATGCAGGTTGCATTGCATGGCTTCCCATGGATGATTGCCATCTGTAGTGTATTGGCATTTTTGTGTCTGCTTGTCTTCATCATTTATTTAAATATGTATTATCGTACGCGTTTATGTATCATTGATATTCAAGCAAAACAAAAGAAACAAGAAACACAAACAGATTCAGAGAACAAAATGTAAAATGATTGTAAAATATCTATTTAGTGATTTACAAAAATGAATGGCAATGTTAGAATACTTCTCAATAAGGGAGTAGTCAGCACAAAAGGTGCGAATCAGGTTCAACATACCCGAATTTCAATTCTGGCCGGATTCACAAGTGACGAGACTTATAGAAATGGATTTTTCTATGGTCTCGTTTTTTTGTGCGAGGGCATACTAAATCCAGGAAAGGATGGACCATATGGAAAAACAGTTTTATCAAAAAGAAACGCAGGAGATGATGGAAGATCTGCACACATCATTGCATGGATTAACATCTCAAACGGCGAACGAACGTTTGGAAAGAGATGGACGCAATGAATTAGAAGAAAGCAAACCACCGCATCCCATCATGATCTTTTTATCGCAGTTTAAAGATCTCTTAGTGATCATTTTGATCATCGCGGCAATGATATCCATGGTTTCTGGAGAAATTGAAAGTACGATCGTCATTTTGGCTGTGATCACCATGAATTCGATCTTAGGAACGATCCAGACGATCAAAGCCCAAAAATCTTTGGATGCTTTGCGGCAATTGTCCACGCCGAGTGCCAGGGTCATTCGCGATGGAATGAAAATGGAAGTGCCAAGTGATGAACTGGTCGTTGGCGATTTGCTTTTGTTAGAGGCGGGGGATGTTGTCAGTGCCGATGCCCGTGTCATCGAATCCTACTCGTTGCAAGTTAATGAGAGCTCATTGACGGGTGAAGCAGAAAGTGTTGAGAAGCATACGGATGTGATCGAAGCGCAATGTCCGTTGGGCGATCAAAAAAATATGGTCTTCTCCAGTGGGCTCGTTACGTATGGAAGAGGAGTCGCTGTCGTTTGTGCCACAGGAATGCAAACAGAGATCGGCAAGATCGCAACATTGATGAATCAGACGAAAGAGCGTAAGACCCCTTTACAGAAAACGCTGGATGATTTTGGCAAGAAATTGAGCATTGGGATCATTGTGATCTGTATGATCGTTTTCGGTTTAAATGTGCTGCAAGGAAATCCATTGCTGGATGCACTGATGTTTGCAGTAGCACTTGCGGTAGCTGCGATCCCTGAAGCACTTTCCAGTATCGTTACGATCGTACTGGCCATGGGAACGTCTCAAATGGCGAAAGAGCATGCAATCATCAAAAATATCAATTCGGTAGAAAGTTTAGGCTGTGTCTCGATCATATGTTCAGATAAGACCGGGACATTGACTCAGAATCGAATGAGCACACAACAGTTTTATCGAGCTGGAGAAACGATTGAAGCAAAAGATCTAGGCACATCCCGCATCGATCAGCTTTTAGAAATAGGCTATGTCCTTTGTAATGATTCTCAAACGACCGGCGGACAGCGAATCGGAGATCCGACGGAATTAGCATTTGTTGATCTGGCGCATCATTTTGGAAAAGATGAGATTGCGCTTCGGAAACAATACCCGCGTTTGGCGGAGAACCCTTTTGATTCGGAACGGAAGATGATGTCTACGCTGCATCAGATGGATGATCGTCAGATATTGATCGTTAAAGGTGCATGTGATGAATTGTTGAAACGCTGTGATCGTATAGAAACAAAAGATGGGACAGCGCTGATCCAAGACCAGGATAAGCAAGCAATTTTAGCACAAAATGAACAGTTTGCTGAAAATGGCTTACGTGTATTGGGATTAGCCTATCGTGTGATGGATGGAGAAAATACGATTTCAATTGAGGATGAGATTCATCTGACATTTATCGGAATCGCTTCTTTGATGGATCCTCCTCGTGCGGAAAGTGCACAGGCAGTGGCTGATTGTCAAGGAGCAGGCATGATCCCGGTGATGATCACAGGCGATCATAAAGTGACTGCTTGCAGCATCGCACGTAAGATCGGTATCTACCATGAAGGCGACCTGTGTCTGGATGGCATGGAGCTGGATGCGTTGAATGATGAACAATTAGATGCTTGTTTAGAAAAAGTCCGCGTCTATGCCCGTGTTGCTCCAGAACATAAAATTCGTATCGTAGATGCATGGCAGCGTAAAGGGAAATTGGTTGCTATGACTGGAGATGGGGTCAATGATGCTCCTGCATTAAAACAAGCAGATATCGGGATTGCCATGGGAATTACCGGTACAGAAGTCAGCAAAGATGCAGCCAGCATGATCTTGACTGATGATAATTTTGCGACGATCATCAAAGCAGTAGCTGCAGGTCGTAATGTATATGCGAACATCCGCAATGCGATCATTTATCTGCTAGGTGGTAATCTATCTGGAATCATTACGGTCTTATGTGCATCGCTATTCGCTTTGCCGGTGCCATTTTTACCGGTTCATCTGTTATTTATCAATCTGATCACTGATTCGCTGCCGGCATTGGCCATCGGAATGGAACGATCTGCACAAGATGTGCTGAAACAAAAACCAAGAGATCCATCGCAAGGCATATTGGATAAGGATACGATCAAAACTTTGGGCTTACAAGGCATACTGATCGCCATCGTGACTATTTCTGCTTATTTTATTGGTTTATCTCATTCTTGGGCAGAGGCGACGACCATGGCATTTGCAGTGTTATGCTTAGCTCGTTTGTTCCATGGCTTTAATTGCCGAAGCACATATTCTCTTCATCACATCGGTTTCTTCTCGAATCGGTATTCCATTGCTGCTTTTGCCGCGGGAGCAGCATTATTAGGTGTGATCTTGTTCGTGCCTCAGCTGCATACGTTGTTTTCGGTAACGACCCTCAGCTTGCAACAGATTGGTTTGATCGTGGGGTTGGCTATTCTGCCAACGATTTGCATTCAGATGATGAAAATGTGGGAAGAACGTAAAGACAGGCATGTATAAAAATTAGTTAGATATTCAAAATAATATTGAAAATCTTGATTCCCGTGCTATAATATCAAACATGAAAGGGGGACGGATATGGGAAATCTACGGCATACGACAAATGAATTATTAGTTGGCTTGTTCAACTATATCCTATATATAGAAGAGAGAAACTTGAAAAAAAGTGGTGTCAAGCTATCTATGAACGACGTGCATATCCTGGAAAGCATTCAAAAGGCAAGCGACAACAGCATGTCTCATATTGCGGCCCGGATCATGGTTACACAGGGTACCTTGACGATCAATATCAATAAACTGGTTTCAAAAGGGTATGTTGAACGTTATCAAGATGAAAAAGATAAGCGAATCAAACGGTTGCGAATCACAGAAAAAGCGTTGCCGATCTTGGAAATTCATGAACAATTTCATGAAAAGATGATCGATCAAGCAATCGGAAAGCTTGGGCTGGAAGATAATGTGCTCTTGAATGAAACATTAGAAAATGTCTTAACGTATTTTCGTGAAGAGTATCGGGAACAGGCAAGTATTTGATAAAAAGATAAAAAGTGCTGTGATGAAACAACAGCACAAAATAAAAAAAGGAGCGATTGTTCGATTGATGAATACTCGCTTTTTTTAATTTTCTATTGAATGGCCGTTTTTTGCCGGCAGGAAGATCAGATCAAGAGCTGAAACTGCTGCCGTTTCATGCAAGGACTGTCAAAGTTTTGCTGTTTGAATATGTGTTGATCATCAAAAAAACGACTGAAATAAAAAAGAGGAAACAACGCAGAAAAACGATAGCGCTTTCTTCAAATTTTCCAAAAAAAATAAAAAATTTTATTATCAAAGTATTTACTTTGAATCTCAAAAGGTGTATAGTCTTAGCTGTAATCTTTGAGAATCAAAGTTTTAAGGAGGACAAACACATGTTGGAACAAATTAAAAAAGTATTAGTAGATGCTTTAAATCTCGACGAAGAAACAATTACAGCTGAAGCAAACTTGAAAGAAGATTTGGGAATCGATTCTTTGGCAGCTGTTGAATTAGCTTTGGAATTGGAAACTGAATTCGATATCCGTATCGAAGATGAAGAATTAGCTAAATTAGAGACTGTACAAGACATCATCAACATCATCGAAGAAAAACAAAAATAAATCATTTATGAGCTAAGATTTCTTAGCTCATTTTAAAAAGGGAGTGAAGAAACATGGATACCGGCAAGATCAAAGAGATCATTTCGATTTTTGAACAGTCTGCATTGAACAGTATGGAATTAGAAGCAGACGATCTAAAAATCACGTTACAAAAAAATGCGCCAGTACTGAATGCAAAAAACGAGCCTGTATATGTGAGCGAGCCATTAAAAGAAGTTGCGGAAGAAACACCTGCGGCTGTCTTAGGTGAAGCGGTTCGTTCGCCATTAGTTGGAACTTTCTATGCTGCTGCTAGCGAGACTTCCAAACCGTTCGTAGAGGTTGGCACGACGGTAAAAGAGGGAGATATCTTATGCATTATTGAAGCAATGAAAGTCATGAATGAGATCCATGCACCAAAAAGCGGCGTGATCAAAGAGATCCTCGTGCATGACGGTGATATGGTTCAGTTCGATGAAGAACTGATGATCATTGGTGAGTAAATGATCAAAAAGATTTTGATTGCCAACCGTGGTGAAATCGCTGTGCGTATCATCCGTACTTGTAAAGAGATGGGCATACGTACGGTCGCTATCTATTCAACAGCAGATAAAGATGCATTGCATGTGCAGCTTGCACATGAAGCTGTATGCATCGGCGGTCCTCGTCCTGCAGACAGCTATTTGAATATGAATGCCATTTTGCAAGCGGCTTGCAGTACAGGGTGTGACGCAGTTCATCCAGGATTTGGCTTCTTGAGTGAAAATCCACAGTTTGCAACTTTGGTGGAACAATGCGGGTTGATCTTTATCGGCCCTAGACCAGAAGTCATCGAAAAACTGGGAAACAAGTCTATGGCACGAGCAATGATGATCGAAGCAGGCGTACCAGTTGTTCCTGGAAGCAAGCAGATCATTGAGACCGTAGAAGAAGGAAAGGCACTTGCTCAAGAAATTACTTATCCGCTGATCATCAAAGCAGCAAATGGCGGCGGCGGACGCGGTATGCGTATCGTGCGCAAGGAAGAAGATTTTGAGCATGCATACCATAGTGCGAAAAGCGAAGCAAAAGCATGTTTTGGGGATGATGATGTATATATGGAAAAATATATCGAAAATCCAAAACATGTTGAAGTGCAGGTGCTCTGTGATGAATTTGGCAATTGTCTGCATCTGTTTGAGCGGGATTGCAGTTTCCAGCGACGTAATCAAAAGATGATCGAGGAAGCTCCATGCCATGTGTTGGATGAAGCGATTCGTCAACAGATGTTTGAAGACGCACTAAAGGCTTGCCGTCATGTCGGCTATACATCTGCAGGAACAATAGAATTCTTATTATCTGCAGATGGCAAATACTATTTCATGGAAATGAATACTCGTATTCAGGTAGAACATCCCATTACAGAACAGATCTGCGGGATCGATATCGTTAAACAACAGATCCGTATCGCCGATCATCAACGTCTGAACTTAAAACAAGAAGATATCACAGCAAATGGTTATGCGCTGGAATGCCGAATCAATGCCGAAAATATCCATCGCGATTTTGCCCCTTCTCCGGGTGTGATTCAATTCATGAATCTTCCTTGCGGCAGAGGCGTTCGTGTGGAGACTGCAGTTTACAATGGATACAGCATTCCTCCTTATTATGATTCAATGATCGCCAAGATCATTACATTTGCGCCCACACGTTTAGAATGCATCAAAAAGATGCGTATCGCTTTAGAAGAATTGATCATTGACGGCGTAGAGACCAATGTGGAATTCCATTATTTGGTCATGCATCAACGCGAATTTATCGAAGGTACGTATGATACTGGATATGCGCAGAGATTTATCGAGGAGCTGAAAGAAAATGGAGAGTTTATTTAAAAAAAGGCAGGATCGACTGAATGTGTTCGAAAATTTTCGAAATCCACGCAGAGAGACAGCACAGCCTAGAGAAATACCGGATTATGTATTTAAAAGCTGTGATCACTGCGGAGAAAATATACCATATCTGGAATTGCAGCGAACACATTATGTATGTCCGCGCTGTGGATGCCATTTAAAGATCAGTGCACGTGAACGCATTCGTCAGTTGATGGATGAAGGTACTTTTAAAGAGCGGGATGCATTGGTTGAAAGCAGCAATGACGAAGGTTTTGTCGGTTATGATGAAAAGTTGAATAAAGCGATGCAGACGACGGGCATGCATGAGGCCGTGATCTGCGGTTATGGACAGGTCAAAGGTTATCCATTGGCGATTGCAGTAATGGATTCACGCTTCATGATGGGCAGCATGGGACATGTCGTCGGTGACAAGATCACGCGTTTGGTGGAATTTGCGACCAAATACAAGCTGCCGTTGTTGATCAGCTGTACGAGCGGAGGTGCGCGTATGCAGGAAGGGATCCTCTCTTTGATGCAGATGGCCAAGACATCCGCTGCTTTGAAACAATACAGTGATCAAGGCGGATTTTATATCAGTTTATTGACACATCCAACGACCGGCGGGGTTTCAGCCAGCTTTGCAATGTTAGGTGATATCATCTTAGCAGAGCCGGATGCTTTGGTCGGTTTTGCTGGCCGCCGCGTTATCGAAAAAACAGTCAATGAAGTACTGCCTCCTGAATTTCAGCATGCGGAATTCGTGATGGAAAAAGGCTTTATCGATCGAATTGTTGAACGAAAAGATCTGCGTCAGACGGTTGCGGATCTGATCATGCTGCATGGAGGAAAACGCATATGAGCTTATTAGAAAAAGAAGGGCAGCTGGCTGCTTTACAGCAACAGCTGGAAACATGTGAAGAGGGCGTGCAGCGCATGCAGCTCGAACAGCAGATCCGGGAATTGAGCGCGTCTATGTATCATGATCTGGATGCGTGGGATCGTGTGTATCTGGCACGTCATCCGCAAAGACCAAAAGCACAGGATTATTTAAAACGCCTGTTTCAAACGTTTTATGAACTGCATGGAGATCGCTGCTTTGGTGATGATCGTTCGATCATCGGTGGAGTAGCTATGTTTGAACAGACACCGGTTACCGTGATCGCTCAGGCAAAAGGAAAAGATCTGCAAGAGAATTTAAAACGAAATTTTGGCATGCCGAATCCAGAAGGCTATCGAAAGGCGCTTCGTTTAGCAAAGGAAGCTGAGAAGTTCCATCGCCCGATCATCACGTTCGTGGATACCTCTGGAGCGTATCCTGGAAGAGGTGCAGAAGAGCGTGGACAAGCGGAAGCCATTGCGCAATGTCTATTTACATTTTCTAATTTGAAGACACCGGTCATCTGCATTGTATTGTCGGAAGGCGGCAGCGGCGGAGCTTTGGCACTCAGCGTTGGTGATCGTTTGATCATGCTGGAAAATGCGATCTATTCGATTTTGTCACCGGAAGGATTTGCAAGCATCTTATGGAAAGACGGCAGCCGCGCAAAAGAAGCAGCACAGGTAATGAAACTGACTGCACAAGATCTATATGATAAGAAGATGATTGATGCCATCATTCGGGAACCGTTAGGCGGAGCACAGAATGATCTAGATGCAGTTTGTGATCAGCTTCGTCAGTATATCCGTCGTTCATTAAATGAATTGACTAGGGTGAAAATGCCAGTACTGCTGAAAAATCGTTATGAGAAATATAGAAATATCGGAGTGATCTGATCATGAATACGATACAGTTATTAGGATGCGGCTATGCGCATCCAAAACAACACATAGATAATCATTATCTGGAATCGATCATCGATACCAGTGATGAATGGATCGTGCAGCGTACCGGGATCCATGCCCGTTATGTAGCTACCACAGAGACAACAAGTCTTTTGGCAGCAGAGGCAGCACAGAAAGCAATCGAAGATGCAAAAATTGATAAAAAAGACATTTCATTGTTGATCGTGGCAACGTTGACTGGCGATCAGCCTATGCCCAGCACAGCCTGTCTGGTACAAGAACAGCTTGGAATGATGGATCAACGATTGATGGCATTTGATATCAATGCTGCGTGCAGCGGCTTTCTGTATTCTTTGCAATGTGCCTGTGCGATGCTGAAAGAGAATGAATGTGCCTTGGTGATCGGTGCGGAAAATCTTTCTAAGATCATTGACTGGAGCGACCGCGGTACGTGCATCTTGTTTGGTGACGGTGCAGGTGCTGCCATCATCCGCAAAAGTGCACAAGGAAAGAACGTTTGGCACTTTGCCCAAAGCAAAGGTGATCCCAAACGGGTATTGGATATTCCTGGAAAAACGTTGAGCGATCAGCCATGTGTGAATGTGGACGAGGCATATCGTTATCTGAGCATGGATGGTAAAGAAGTCTTTCGTTTTGCGGTAGGGGCGATGGAAGAAGCCATTCATCAGGTGTTGGAACAAAGCCCGTGGGATCTGGAAGCAATCGATTTGATCATTCCCCATCAGGCAAATGTCCGCATCTTGGCAAATGTAGCTCGCCATATGAAACTTTCTATGGACCGCTTCTACGTCAATTTAGATCGATTTGGCAATACATCGGCGGCGAGTGTTCCGATTGCGCTAGCACAGGCAAAAGCAGAGGGACGCTTACACGAAGGAATGAAGATCATATTAGTAGGGTTTGGCGGAGGCTTGACATATGCAGCCTCTTTGATGGAACTATAAGGAGAAAAAAATATGTTATTAAATGAAATGTTTCATGTAAAATATCCGATCATTCAAGGAGCAATGGCTAATATTGCAACGGCTGAGTTTGCTGCAGCCGTATCAAATGCTGGCGGCATCGGCGTGATCGGTACCGGAGCGATGAATGTTGAACAAGCGAGAGCAGCTATTGAACGCTGCCGTTCTCTTACAGATAAACCATTTGGCGTTAACGTCATGATGATGAATCCGTGCACAAAAGAACTGATGGAAATGATCGCCGAAGAAAAGGTTGCTTTGGTTACGACCGGCGCAGGGAATCCGGGTGTCTATATGCAGATGCTGAAAGAAAGCGGAGCAAAAGTATTTCCGGTCGTTCCAAGTGTTGCGATGGCTATCCGCATGGAACGCAGCGGTGCTGATGGTCTGATCGTTGAAGGTGGCGAAGCTGGTGGTCACGTTGGTGAACAGACAACGATGGCTTTATTGCCACAGGTAGCCGATGCAGTCAATATCCCGATCGTTGCAGCTGGCGGTATCGCAGACAGCCGCGGGGTATGTGCAGCATTCTGTTTAGGTGCGATCGGTGTACAGGTAGGAACTTGTCTGTTAGTTTCAGAAGAATGTCCAATTCATGAAAATTATAAACAGGCAGTCATCAAAGCGAAAGATACGGACACGGTCGTTACTGGACGAAGCTTGAATTCTCCAGTACGTATCTTGAAAAATCCGATGAGCCGCCAATATATTAAATTAGAATCACAGGCAGCAAACCGTGAAGAATTAGAAAAACTGACCCTGGGAGGGCTTCGCCGTGCTGTATTTGACGGAGATATGAAGACAGGTTCTGTCATGATGGGACAAATTGCTGGTTTATGCCATGAAGTACGCCCGCTTGCTGAGATCTTGGATTCGTTGATGAATCAGACAAAAACAGTCAGCGAACAGCTTTCTAAGATGGTGGAGGAAGCTGCATGCTAAAAGAAGTCCGCCTAGGCACCAAACAACTGCCGGTACCGATCATTCAAGGTGGTATGGGCGTTGGTGTTTCGCTGTCTTCTTTGGCAGGCCATGTCATGAAAGAAGGCGGTATGGGCGTGATCAGTGCTGCGCATCCAGGGTATGCGCGTGCAGATTTTCGCAAGGACAGCATTCATGCCAATTGTGAAGCGATCAAAGAAGAATGCGCAAAAGCACGCATGATCAGTGAAGGCAACGGATTGCTCGGTGTGAACATCATGGTGGCTTCTACGGATTATGACCGCTATGTTCAAGCAGCGGTGGAAGCAGGAGCGGATGCGATCATCAGCGGTGCTGGGTTACCGCTGCATTTGCCGGCATTGACCAAAGACAGCGAAATTTTGATTGCACCGATCGTTTCCAGTGCAAAGGCAGCGCGTTTGATCTTGCGCAGCTGGGATAAACACTACGAATCATGCCCAGATTTTATCGTGATTGAAGGAAGCGAAGCCGGCGGCCATTTGGGGTTTCGCAAAGAAGAACTGATGGAAGGAACTTGCCAGCCGTTGGAACAGATCGTTTCAGAAGTGCTGCAGCTGCTTCCGGCATATGAAGAGAAATATCAAAAGAAAATTCCGGTATTCGCTGCCGGCGGGATCTATGATGGTGAAGATATCGCTCGTATGATCCGTTTAGAGGCGGCAGGTGTTCAAATGGCGACACGGTTCATAGCAACCTATGAATGTGATGCAAATGATTCTTTCAAACAAGCCGTATTAGATTGTAAAAAAGAAGATATCCGGTTGATCAAAAGCCCAGCAGGTTTACCAGGAAGAGCATTAAACAATCGTTTTATTCAAAAGGTGGAAGGACAGACGATCTGCATTCAGAACTGTCTGCATTGCATGAAACCATGTGATCCAAGCCATACACCTTATTGTATCAGTGAAGCATTGATCACATCGGTCAGCAAAGATGCGCAGGATGGCGTGGTCTTTGTCGGGGCAAATGCTTGGCGGATCGATCATCTGGTACATGTCCATGAATTGATGCAAGAATTGATAGAGGGAGCCGATGCTTCCCTAAAGGAGAACTAATATGAAGATTGCTATCTTGTTTGCCGGTCAAGGCAGCCAGCATCCGGGAATGGGAAAGGATTTCTATGACCGTTACCCGAGTGCGCGTGCGATCTATGATCAGGTTCAAATCGATATCGACGTCAAAGATCTCTGTTTTCATGCAGAGCAGGAAGTGCTCAATGATACAGCGATCGCACAGCCTTGTATTTTAACGACTTCTTCAGCGATTGCAGCCGTACTTAAAGAAAACGGTATCCATGCGGATGCAGTTGCTGGTCTTAGTTTAGGAGAATATTCTGCTTTAGCATATGCAGGTGTATTTACGCCTCAGCAAGGCGCTTCGCTTGTTCGTGAACGCGGAAAGATCATGGCTGCGGCATTGCCTGCAGGAACCAGCGGAATGGCTGCGGTATTGAACATGGATGAAGCAATCATCAAAGAAGTATGTGAAGAAGCACAAACCATCGGTGTTTGTGAAATTGCCAATTATAACTGTCCAGGTCAGATCGTGATCAGCGGAGATAAGGCAGCCGTAGAAGCTGCAAGCGAAAAACTGAAGGAACGCGGAGCACGCCGTGTCATTCCTTTAGCTGTCAGCGGTGCATTCCATACATCCTTGTTGAAAGATGCATCTTATCAATTAAAAGATGTGCTAGATACGTATTCTTTTGCACCGGCACAAATACCGGTCATCTGCAATGTCAGCGGAAAAGTGGAAGAACGCGATGTGAAAGAAGTGCTGCGTGAACAGATCTGTCACAGCGTCTATTTTACGCAGAGCATCCAGACCATGCTGGATATGGGTATCGATACGTTTATCGAAATTGGTCCAGGACATGCATTAAGCGGCTTTGTGCGCAAGACATCAAGAGACGTAGCTGTTTACAGCATCGATACAGTGGAAGACTTAGAGAAAGTCTTAAAGGAGGTAAACGGTGATGGAAAATAAGACCGTTTTGGTAACTGGTGGCGGAAGAGGCATCGGTAAAGCTATCGCATTGGCATTTGCAAAAGAAGGCTATCAAGTAGCAATCAATTATAACGGCAGCGAAGCTGCTGCAAAAGAAACAGCAGCGCTTTGTGAACAAGAAGGAGTAAGCGCAAAGATCTATCGCTGCAATGTGGCAGATTATGCTGCAGTGGAAGCGATGATGAAAGAAGTCGCAGATGACTTTGGCAGCATCGATGTGCTGGTCAACAACTCCGGCATTACCAGAGATGGTTTATTGCTGCGCATGAAAGAAGAAGATTTTGATCAGGTGATCGATATCAACTTGAAAGGAACATTTAACTGCATCCGTCATGTTGCACGGATCATGATGAAACAGCGTCATGGTTCCATCGTTAATATGTCCAGCATCGTCGGGATCGCCGGCAATATCGGACAGATGAATTATTCAGCAAGCAAGGCAGGGATCATCGGTCTGACAAAATCAGCTGCAAAAGAGCTGGCATCACGCAATATCCGCGTCAATGCGATCGCTCCTGGTTTTGTAGAAACAGAAATGACCAAAGTATTAAGCGAAGAAGCACGTGAAGCTGCAATGAAAGTCATCGCATTGAAACGTTTTGCAAGCGTAGAGGATATTGCAAACTTAGCTGTATTCCTTGGATCAGATAAAAGCAGTTATATCACCGGACAAATCATTCAGGTTGACGGCGGCATGGCAATGTAGGAGGTACGAACATGAAACGCAGAGTAGTGGTTACTGGAATGGGAGCAGTTTCTCCAATCGGCAACACAGCAGAAGAATTGTGGCAGGGAATCTTAGAAAAACGCTGTGGCATTGATCAGATCACTCATTTTGATACGAGCGATTATAAAGTAAAGCTGGCTGCTGAAGTAAAAGATCTGGATATGGAACAGTATTTCAGCAAACGTGATCTGAAATTCAATGACCGTTTTACACAGTTTGCCCGCATTGCTGCAAAACAAGCCATGGAAGATAGCAAACTGGATACAGAAAAAGAAAACATGGATCGTTTCGGCGTGATCATCGGTTCCGGGATTGGCGGCATTGCAACGATTGAACAAGCGCAGGTTAACTTAGAGACGCGCGGTCCAAGCCGTGTTTCTCCTTTCTTCATTCCGATGACACTGGCGAATTTGGCAGCAGGTACTGTAGCAATCGATCTTGGTGCTAAAGGACATTGTTCTTGTGTCGTTACTGCTTGTGCAGCAGCAAGCAATGCCATCGGAGAAGCCTTCCATAAGATCCGTGACGGATACGAAGATATCATCGTCGCTGGAGGAAGCGAGGCAGCGATCACACCATTGGCCATTGCTGGTTTTATGTCCATGCGCGCATT
>CASFOT010000131.1 GCA_949296305.1 uncultured Erysipelotrichaceae bacterium | reverse complement strand
ATCCCGATTTTTTAATGGTTTTAGCAAAATTCTAACAAAAAACTATAAAAATTACGAAAATGGAAATCGAAACAAAAGAAAAACCCCATATTCTTCACTTTCAAGTGAAAAACATAGGGTTTTGTCAACAGTCTGAAAGCTCGATTTCTCGAGCTTTTCTTTAATCATGGTGGACCCTTAGGGATTCGAACCCTAGACCCACTGATTAAGAGTCAGTTGCTCTGCCAACTGAGCTAAGGGTCCATTGCTGATTGCTCATATATATTATCAGTAACTGCCTTTATTGTCAATATGTAAGTAAATTTTTTATGAAAGGACCGGATGAAAAACCAATGTTAAAAATGATCGATCGTTGTTTTAGGATCTTCTTTTTTTAAACGGTTGATGATTGCCTTTCTCTCTTTTTCAAAGTATTCCGCCTGATTAGGATAACAAGAACAATGATGTTCCATCAAATCTGTGATCTGCTTGATCGTTATGTTTCCATCATGAAAAGAAGGGTCACAAGTATTTAATGTAATTACCCATAGATGGATGTCATTTAAATATGCAATTCCAGGTTCTTGCAAAGTTAATGGCACAGTTGATAATAAGACTGTATTTGCTTGAAAAATTGTCTCTAATTTCATTGAATCGCCTCTTCACTATTATTATGAGAAAAATTTATTAAAAGAAAAGACTTGACTTCTGGTATAAAAACAAAAATTGCGGGCAGAGTAAAAAGCAGGAGGATGTATATGAAATTTTTAAATGTAACGGCATGGACAATTGCCATCATCGGAGCTGTGAATTGGGGATTGATCGGCGCTTTTCAATGGAACTTGGTGGATACGTTATTTGGGGTCAATACACTGTTCAGTCGATTGATCTATATCTTAGTGGGACTCAGCGGGTTATATTTGATCATGTTGTATCCAAAAGTGATGAGCCGTGATTAGCCATAAGAAAAGCGGCGATCTTAAAGATGATTTTACAAAAAAACCTTTACAAAAGAAGAAGGACATGATACTATAACTGAGCAGAAAAGCAAGTGGAAAGTTAGAAGTACCCCTTCTCACCTGATGTCCATCGGACATGGGTCAATGCCATCACATAAATGAAATTTATGCAGATGAAAGAAGTGGGTATATTATGTACCCACTTTTCTTTCGGCAAGGAATACGGGAGGTGTCTGTTATCAATAGAAAAGTGATTCCTAACAATGTAAACGACGACTTAGTGAATGAAAAGATTCGCTTTAAGGAAGTGCTAGTCATCAATTCGGATGGCGAACAGCTGGGAATTAAAATGCGTCGTGAAGCTTTGGATATTGCGTTCGATCAGGGGTTGGATCTGCTATGCGTAGCACCAAAAGCACAGCCGCCGGTATGTAAAGTACTTGATTATGGAAAGTACCGTTTCGAACAGCAAAAGAAGGCAAAAGAAGCGAAAAAGAAACAGCATGTAACGGAAGTAAAACCGTTGCGTCTTTCTCCGGTCATCGACAAGCATGATTTTGAGACAAAATTGCGTCATGCGCGGAATTGGCTGGAAGATGGCATGAAAGTGAAGATCGATATGCGCTTTCGTGGCCGTATGATGACTCGTCTAGAGGTTGGAAGAAAGATCATGGACAGCTTTATTGAAGAGTGTTCCGATATTTCTTCTGTAGAAAAGAAGCCGCTTTTGGAAGGAAACACAATGTCAACGGTACTGGCACCGAAGAAGAAATAAATAGGAGGGTAAGATCATGCCAAAAATGAAATCCCATAGAGGGCTAGCAAAACGTGTTAAATTAACTGGTTCAGGAAAATTGAAAAGAAGTCATGCATATACTTCTCACCGTTTCCACGGTAAAACAAAGAAGCAGCGTCGTCATCTGGCAAAACCAGCTACGGTGCATTCAACTGACTTCAAGCGTATCAAAGAGATGTTAGTGAAGTAATTTTTGTAGATTAGGAGGAAATAGACATGGCAAGAGTTAAAGGTGGAACTGTATCACGCAATAGAAGAAAACGTGTCCTGAAGTTGGCAAAAGGATACTTTGGTTCAAAACATATTTTATATAAAACTGCTCATGAGCAGGTAATGCATTCATTCAGATATGCTTACAACGATCGTCGTAAACTGAAGAGCAACATGCGTAAACTGTGGATTGCTCGTATCAATGCGGCTGCTCGTACAAATGATCTGTCATATTCAAAATTGATGCATGGTTTAAAGTTAGCTAATATTGAAGTAAATCGTAAGATGCTTTCTGAAATGGCTATCCATGATGCTGCTGGTTTCACAGCATTGTGTGATGCTGCTAAAAAAGCATTGGCTGCTTAATTTAGATATTGAAAAGTCCGGGATCCGGACTTTTTTTATATATGAAGCAAACAGATCTTTTTTTGAAACTGTTGAGTAAAAAGAAAAACTCCGTTAAAATAAAGGTAAAGAAAACCTTATATAAAATAAGAATGGAGGTCAGCCATGAACGTCATCGAATGCATTGAAAAGCGTCACAGTACCCGATCATTTAGTGAGCGCAAAGTAGAAAAAGAAAAGTTGGAACAAATTGTTCATTGTGCAATCCAGGCACCGACGGGGAAAAATACGCAGGCATTGCGTTTTGTTGTATTGCAAGAAGAGAAAGAGATGCAGACTTTTATCAAATATTGCAAATATGTGTTAAAAAGAGAAGAATCTCCTTATTATGGTGCAAATGCAATTATTTTTGTATTTGCAGATATGGAAAAAGCAATTACGCCTTTACAAGATGCGGCTGCGGCAACACAGAATATGTTGTTGGCAGCAACCGAGCTGGATCTTGCCTCTTGCTGGATCCACACTGCATCCATACAATATTTTAAGACATTGCAAGGAAAAGAGCATAAGCGAATCTGGGGATTAGAAAATTTCACTTGCTTGGAATCTTGTGCAATCGGCTATGCGGCAGAAGACTTCTTGCGGAAAGAAAAACAGGAAAATATCGTACGTTTCTTATAAATAGAAAAATCATGATGCAGCAGATGCTGCATTCAGACCGTTGACAAAGTCGCTCTTTGAGCAGACTTTGTCATACGGTCTTTTTTAATCTCCACTTTTAAAGAGAAAACAGGCAATCTTAAGCCATCATTTATATAAAATTACCTGAAAAATGGTTGATAATCCCCACTTT
>CASFOT010000130.1 GCA_949296305.1 uncultured Erysipelotrichaceae bacterium | reverse complement strand
ATCCCGATTTTTTAATGGTTTTAGCAAAATTCTAACAAAAAACTATAAAAATTACGAAAATGGAAATCGAAACAAAAGAAAAACCCCATATTCTTCACTTTCAAGTGAAAAACATAGGGTTTTGTCAACAGTCTGAAAGCTTCGTAAAGAAGCTTTTTTATTGTACTATTCATAGAAATATGAATAGATGATTATAGTCGGTTGAGCATCGAATAGCGAAATAAAAAATCACGTGGTGTGGTTTTTATTTACATATAGGCTTTTCATAGTATTGAATATAATTCAGCTCACTATAGAGTTTTGTTGAAATGATACAGAATATGAAAAGCTTCGATAGAAATAATAATATCATTAAAAAATTTATGTGTTTAAAAAACAGCAGAAAGTATTTTTTCAAAAAAGTTATGTGATTTTAGAATTCAGAGATTCTTATAAATTATGAGCAATTGGTAAATTCACTGGTATAAATATAAAGATATCTATTTATAAAATAAGAAGAAGGGCAAAATATAACGTACTTTTAGCTATTCATTTCCACATATATTATGTTATATGATGATGGGTGAGCAGAATGCTGCTATGTGGAGTTTACCGGCAGAGATAATCCATTTACAAAAACAGTAGTCTCCATATTGCTTGGAAAGAGAGGGTAGGAATAACAAAATGAGAAAAAAGATCGAACCTTTTGTTGATGATGAAGAAATGGAAACCCGACAGGAGAAACCGAATGAACCAGTATCAGATGAAGAAGTAGAAGTGATGATGCGTTGGTATGGGTTATTATCATATTTGGAAAAAAATGCGGATGGAAGTATTAAAGAACCATATAAAATTGTTGAAGGAGCACCTGGCTGGTGTCCGACTATGTTGGAAAAATGGAAAGAAAAGCGCAAGAGAGGATTTAAGGTTCCTTAGATTATATGGTAAAATAATCATTTTTATATTTGGTTAGAGGAAGTTGGAGAAAGAAAGTGATGTCTAATTATGAAATTCCAAAGTATAAAAATAGAAAAGATTGGCTTTTTCATGAGCCATTAAAAGTAAGAACTGTAAAATATACTGAATTGACAATGCAACAACGGGTTCGGTTACGGGAACGACAAAAACAATTATTGAAAGACGGCAAAATTACTCAGGAAGAATACGAGAATTTGATTAAAGAATATCCACATCCTGAAGATATGCTGATCATTGAGTAGCACTCATAAACAGGGTGCTTTTTTAACTATAGAAAATGAAACGATATATTGCAGAGCACATTTCTTCATCGATTAAGTCATGAGACGGCTTGTAAAACAAAAAAGATAGATGCTGCAATAAATAATTATTTTTGTAATATGTTCGATAATTTATGAGATAATGGACTCAAAGGAGTGAAATTATGTACCATACAGTTTTTGAGAAAGGGCTTCAAGTAGTAAAAAAGATCGAGGAAACACAACAAGAATCGATTGAGAGAGCAGCTGCTCTGATTGCAGACGCATTCGTAAAAGATCATCATTTTTTTGTGAGTGGCAGTGGTCATTCTCATACAGTAAGTGAGGAGTTTTATGGGAGAGCAGGAGGTTTAGCGTTTGTTATTCCAATTTTGACCACAGAATTAACATTAACTGAACATCCGACAAAAAGTTCTTATATCGAAAGACTACCCGGTTATGCAGCCATTTTAGGAGAGTTATATGGTATTCAACAGGGTGATGTGATTTTGATTGCCAGTAATTCTGGTAGAAATGCATATCCTGTAGAATTAGCATTATATGCAAAGGAACATGGTGCATCTGTGATTGCTATCACGAGCTTGGCACACTCAAAATCTTGCGCATCTCGTGCAGCATGCGGGAAACGATTATTTGAATTAGCGGACGTTGTGATTGATAACTGCGGAGAAATTGGTGATGCTTGTTTAACAGTGGAAGGGGTAGAAAGCAAAATGCTTCCTACTTCATCGATGGCTAATGCATTTATCATTGGGGCGCTTAGTGTATTGAGTGCAAAACACATTCATGAAGCAGGGAAAGAAGTACCTGTATTTGAAAGCTTGAATGCGCAGCTGAAGGTGAATCGAAATGATGAATATTATCAAACATACACGAGGTTATATACAAAGGAGTAAGTGATCATCTATGATTTATGTCATGAGTGATATTCATGGTACATATGTAAAATATCAGCTTATGTTAGAAAAGATTCATTTTTGTGAGCAAGATACCTTATATATATTAGGTGATGTGATCGATCGTGGAAAACAAGGAATCGAAACTTTGTTAGATATGATGGAACGTCCAAATATCATTCCGATAATTGGTAATCATGAATGGATGGCATTGCAATGTTTACCTTGGTTACAGAAAGAAATAACAGAAGATTCTTTGAAAGAACTGCACGAAGAACAAATATCTGCTCTTGCGCTCTGGGTGCTCAATGGCGCGATGACAACGATCGAGGAATGGAAAAGATTAGAAAAAGGCAAAAGAAATGATCTGCTATGTTATTTGGGTCGATTTTTGCCTTATAAGAGGATCGAAGCAAATGGAAAACGATACTTACTCGTACATTCCGGTTTAGGCAATTTCAAGAAAGATAAAAGATTAGAAGATTATACGATCGATGAATTGGTTTGGATCCGGCCTGATTATGATGTGAATTATTTTGAAAATGACGATATATGTATGGTCGTAGGTCATACTCCGACACTGCTGATTCATGACAAGCCATTGATTTACCATGGGCCTCAACTGATTGCCGTTGATTGCGGTGCTGTTTTTCCAGAAGGAAGACTAGCTTGTCTATGTCTCGATACGATGGAAGAATTTTATATCGAGTAGTAATATTTTTGAGATTTTATATATAAAACGATTTTTTATAACAATAATGATATTTTCCATGTTTAATAAAAAAACTGTGCTACAATAGTGGCGGTGATAGCTTAATGAAAAAGTATTCAAATTCATACCACAGAACAGTAAACTTGAAACATGTGTCGTTATTGATCGGTTTGGGAATCATATCCATTGTTGTCATAATTGGGGCTGTATGGTTTTTATATCGTACGCTTTTCTATGATCCTTTTCCTGAAGATGCTTCCATGACTAAACAGGCCGGCAATCTTACACAGGAAATTGATGATGAAAAAGGATGGATGGTACGTTATCCGGTTTTTGACGATGCTGCAATCGATGATTCGATCAGCCAAATCGTCGATGAATCTAAAGAAGCAGCAGATGCCGATCAGCAAGTAGTCTTAGATTATCGCAGCAAAGTTGTTTATGATCACTATATCAGCGTTCTTTTCAAAGAAACGGTTAAATCTGAAGATCAGGAGCAAATCGTTTATCGAAGCGTGAATTATGATAAAAAGCAAAAACAGTTACTAAAAGTTGATACGATATTAAGAAACCAATATAGCCAAGACCTGTTAGATGGTGCAGCGGATAATGATGTTAAAGCGGTTGAGATCAATGAACAGAATGTTTTGATCTATCTTGACGGACAGCAGACAAAAACGATCGATTATAGCAAAAACAAAGAGTATATCGCTTTAACAGATCCTAATATCCCTAGTCTTTATCAAAAGGAACCGTTAACGGTTGAAAAAACAAAAGAGATCGATCCGGATAAACCGATGGTGGCATTAACATTTGATGATGGGCCTAATCCAAATACGACACCGCAATTGCTGGATACATTGAAAAAATACAATGCACATGCAACATTCTTCATGTTAGGTACAAATGTAAAATACAATCCTGAACTCGTCGCTCGTGTTTACCAAGAAGGTCATGAGATTGGCAACCATTCATGGGAACATAAAGATTTTGCACGAATGACGGATAAAGATGAAATATGGGCCAATTATCAAAAAGCAGATGATGCGATCTTTGAAGCGTGCGGACACGATCCGACGCATGTTCGACCGCCATATGGAAGCGTTTCTGAATTATACAATAAGGTAGTGAACCGTGATTCTATCTTGTGGAGCATTGACACGAGGGACTGGGAAAGTCATGATCCAAAAGCAATCCAAGCAATTATAGAAAAATATGTCAACGATGGTTCGGTCATTTTATTGCATGATATTCATATTGACAGCGTAGAAGCGATGGAAACCGTAATCCCTATGTTACAGAAAAAAGGGTATCAATTGGTTACGATCGATGATCTTTATCGCTATGGAAAAATCTAATGACATATTTTGAAAGTCTGAATGTTCGTTTTGATGGGAACGACAGCGTTTTACTGATTGATCTGGTAAGCTGTTTGCATCTCAACGAGCTGCAGACTTTCTTTTTTTGAGATAAGAGCTGGATCGACCTTTTGTTCGATTTTTGTTTTTAGATAGAGTATGGTATAATTGGGTACGAAAATGGATAGGTGATAAATATGGAAATAACGATCGTGAATCAAAGCGGCGAAAAAAATTGGACCCGTTATCGGCATGATTTTGAAGCTGTTGCTGAACGAACGCAACGTCTGCTGTCAGTCGACCCGAAAGCATGCTTATCGGTCATTTTTGTCGATGCACAGCAGATTCATGGCATCAACCGTGAGTATCGAAACATCGATCGTCCGACAGATGTGATCAGCTTTGCGTTACAGGATGAAAAAGAAGACTATGAAGTTGCAGAAGAAGAACAACAGCTAGGAGATATTTTTATCAGCGTTGAAGCGGTTCGTGCTCAAGCAAAAGAGTATGGACATTCGATACGCAGAGAAGTATGCTTTCTTTTTACACATGGCCTTTTGCATTTGCTGGGCTATGATCATATGGAAGAAGAGGAAGAAACAGTGATGTTTGCACTGCAGGATGAGATCTTAGATGCGCTGGTTAAAAAATAAGCTGATGCATAAATTCGGTTATGCTTTTATAGGCGTTGTTAATGGGATTCGACAAGATAGCAGCATTGCCTTGCAATGTGTTCTTGGATTGATCACGATCGTTGTATGTCTTTTTTTGCCACTGTCCAAGATCGAATGGTGTTTGATCCTCATTATGATATTTTTAGTGATCACTATGGAATTTTTGAACTCAGCAATTGAAGAAACTGTGAACTATATATCAATGGAGCGACACCCAATGGCGAAGAAAATCAAAGATCTTGCGGCTGGTGCGGTGTTGCTGATGTCAATTTGTGCACTTTGTATAGCAATAATTATCATAGGAGGAAAGATAATTTGATGAAAGAAGAGATGATTGCTGCAGCATATGCAGCATTAGCGCATGCGTATGCACCATATTCTCATTTTCGTGTGGGTGCATGTGTATTGACAAAAGATCATCATTTGTACACAGGGGCAAATGTAGAAAATGCATCTTATGGTCTTTGTTGTTGTGCAGAACGAAATGCACTGTTTGCTGCAATCAGTGCAGGCGTTCAAAAAGAAGATATCGTTGCTTTAGCTGTTGTAAGTGAGCGGGAATGCGCAGCGGCTCCTTGCGGTGCTTGCCGTCAAGTGATGAGCGAGCTGATGGAACCTCAAGCTGAAGTGTATATGGTTGGAACAAAAGAAAGTTTCAGCAGACGGGTAGAAGAACTGCTGCCGTTTGCTTTTGATAAGGAGGATATGAAATGAGCTTTAAATCTGGATTTATTGCAATCATTGGACGACCAAATGCGGGAAAATCCACTTTGTTAAATGCCTTGCTGCATCAAAAAGTTGCTATCATGTCACCAAAGCCGAATACGACGAGAAATAATATCATGGGCATTTTAACGACTGACGATACGCAATATGTTTTTATCGATACTCCGGGTGTTCATAAACCAAAACATGAATTAGGACGGACATTGAATAAAAATGCATACATAGCCATCGATGAGGCTGATATCAATGCATGGATCATCGATATCACACAGCCTTATGGCAGCGGGGATGAATTCCTCTTAAAACGATTGCAAGGTAGTGAAGTACCTTGTTTGTTATTGGTAAATAAGATTGATCTGCTGCCAAGACAAGAAGTCATGGAACGTTTGCTGCAATGGCAAAGGGTGTATCCTTTTGATGAAATCATTCCTCTATCGGCTTTAAAAGAACAAAATTTAGATGAATTGCTGAAAGTCATCCGCTCTTATCTTAAAGATGGTGTAGCTTATTTTCCGGCTGAAATGGTCAGTGATCATGGCGAGAATTTCCGGATTGCAGAGATCATTCGTGAAAAAATCTTATTCCGTACGGAGGAAGAAGTGCCTCACAGCATTGCGGTCATCATCGAGAATCGGGAAGATACAGAAGACAAGGTCTTTTTACAAGCGTTGGTGATCGTTGAGCGGTCGACACAAAAAGCGATCATGATCGGAAAACAAGGATCGATGATCCGAAGCATTCGCCTTGCGGCACAGAAAGAATTGAAAAAAATGCTGCATAAATCGGTCGAATTAGAACTCTATGTTCGTGTAGAAAAGAATTGGCGTAATCGTGAATCGAAACTGAAGCAGTTTGGTTATCGAGAGCTGGATGAATGATGGAACGGGAGATCGAAGGCATCGTTTTATCAACTAGTGAGTATCGGGAACATGACGGCTTGTTAACGATCTTGACGGAAGAAGATAAAAAGATTCGCTTTGTTGCCAGAGGGATCCAAAAGATCACAAGCAAAAATGCTGGCGCATTATTGATCGGTGCGCAGTCTCTCTTTCTTTTGCAGATGAGAGAGAGGGGAGATCTGCATACACTGAAACACGCAAAGATCAAACAATACCGCCGCAGGATCAGTATGTCGCTGTTAAAACAAGCCATGGTCTCTTTTTATTGTGAAATGATGCTGAAAAACGATGATATTGCTGGCGGTTATGCGCTTTTGAAATCTGCATTGGATGATCTGGATAAAAACGATGATTGTTTCACAGCTGCCTGCGTCTTTGTAAATCAGTTGTGTTTAGCTCAAGGAATTGCACCTTGGGTGGATGGCTGCATCAGCTGTGGAAGAAATGATCATATTACCACACTATCTTTACGGCAAGGCGGTTTTGTCTGCACAGATTGCATTGATCGTCTACGAGAAGTTCCGTGGACAAGAAAACAGTTGCAGCGGTTTCGGTATCTTTGTCATGCTAAGATGAATCAGCTGGATGAATTGAGAGCATATGATCAGTATGGTCTTGAGGATCTAAAGCAGATCTTTGCATTTTTTAATGAGTACAGCGGTGTAAATATTAAAGGATTTTCTTTTTTACACCAGGTTGCAGAGATGGAGGAAAAGAGATCCAAACGAAGAGATGTAAAGGATATGAATTCAACAAAAACCATATTTTGATTTATAGACAAAAGGGCAGAAAAATGATATAAATAATATTATCTATCCGTTTGCCCTTTTTATGCTGCGCAAATGGGCAGAAAGAAGTAGATAAAATGTGGAAAGGGGCATATTTGTGAGCGAAAAAACATTTGATACGATAGTTTCTCATATGAAAAATTCCGGATTTGTATTTCAGGGATCTGAAATCTATGGCGGATTGTCAAACACATGGGATTATGGACCTTTGGGCATTGAATTTAAAGATAATGTGAAAAAGGCATGGTGGAAACGTTTTATTCAGGAAAATCCTAATAATGTAGGTATTCAGAGTGCAATTTTAATGAATCCGAAAGTATGGGAGGCCAGTGGGCATGTTGGCGGTTTCAGTGATCCTTTGATGGATTGCAAACAGTGCAAGACACGTCATCGTGCTGATCAACTGATCGAACAGGCAACCAATGGAGAGGTGAATCCAAGCGGATGGTCAAATGAAGAGATGATGAACTTTATACGAGAACATCAGATTGCATGTCCAAATTGTGGAGCGCATGACTTTACGGATATTCGCCAGTTTAACTTAATGTTTAAGACATTCCAGGGAGTAGTCGAAGATGCGAAGAGCACGATTTATCTGCGTCCAGAAACTGCACAAGGAATGTTTGTGAATTTTAAAAACGTACAGCGTTCGATGCGCAAAAAATTACCTTTTGGAATTGGACAGATCGGAAAAAGCTTCCGCAATGAGATCACGCCAGGCAACTTCATTTTCCGTACTAGAGAATTTGAACAGATGGAACTGGAGTTCTTTACCCGTCCAGGCGATGATTTGAAATGGTACGAGTATTATAAAGAATATTGCATGCAGTTCTTGCAAGATTTAGGCATATCTGCAGATCATTTGCGTTTGCGCGAGCATACAAAAGAAGAATTGGCTCATTACTCGAATGGAACAAGCGATATCGAATATAATTTTGGTTCTCCGATCGGCTGGGGCGAACTGTGGGGAATTGCAGATCGCACGGATTACGATTTAAAAGCACACATGAACACAAGCAAGCAGAGCTTGGAATATTTTGATCAAGAAAACAATGAAAAATTTGTTCCTTATTGCATTGAACCTAGTGTCGGTGTTGAGCGAATGATGTTGGCATTGATGTTTGAGGCTTATGAGGAACAACAGTTGGAAAAAGATACACGTATCGTGCTGCATCTGCATCCATATTTAGCACCGATCAAAGTATGCGTGTTGCCTTTGTCGAAAAAGCTGAGCGAACCAGCGATGGAGGTTTATCGTAAACTGTCTACAATCGCCAATTGTGAATATGATGATGCCGGAAGCATTGGAAAACGATATCGCCGCCAGGATGCAATTGGTACGCCATTCTGTGTAACAGTTGATTTTGAAACAGAAAATGATCATTGTGTGACTGTACGTCATCGTGATTCAATGGAACAAGTCCGTATCTCATTGGATGAGTTGGAGGAATACATTTCTTTGCGCATTCGTTTTTAAAGGGGCAGATCATGGCACGTTTGAGTGAACAAGAGATTGCTTTGGTACGTTCTCGTGCCAGCATCGTAGATGTTCTTTCACATTATATCTCTCTGAATAAAAAAGGAAGAAATTATGTAGCGTTGTGTCCGTTTCATGACGATCATAATCCATCGATGAGCATTTCTGAGGACAAGCAAATCTATAAGTGCTTTGTCTGTGGTGCTGGAGGAAATGTGTTCACCTTTGTATCAAATTATGAAAAAATCTCTTTTATCGAAGCAGTTTATAAAGTGGCTGAATATACAGGGGTCACGCTATCAACACCGCTTGAACAAGCAAACGTGCAGCGTATGGATCCACATATTGCCACTTTGCATCGATTACTAAAAGAGATGATTCAATACACGCAATATGAACTTGATACTGAAGAAGGTGCACTCGCAAAACGATACTTAGAGAAACGATTATTAAATGAGGAGATTATAAAACGGTTTCAGATTGGGTACAATCCTCATGAGGACAGCGTATATCAGTATTTGCATGCGAAAGAATTTGATGATGCGGATATGGTTGAAGTTGGTGTCGCAAATTTATTTGGTGCACGCATGATGGATCGATTTGCAAATCGTGTGGTAATCCCCATCCATGATGCTTATGGGAATCCTGTAGGTTTTACTGCAAGGCGTTTGGATGACCGTTCACAAGAAGCTAAATATATCAATACAGCAGAAACGACTATTTATCACAAAGGAAATCTGTTGTTCAATTATCATCGCGTCAAAGAGCAGGTAAAACAGAACAATCGTGTTTTTCTGGTAGAGGGAGCCATGGATGTTCTCGCTTTTGAGAAGGCGGATATCCATACGGCATTGGCTACCTTAGGAACCGCATGCACGAAAGAACAATTACAGCTATTAAAAGCACTGCATGCAGTCATTACAGTTTGTTATGATGGCGATGCTGCTGGACAAAATGCGACTTATAAGTTTGCAAAACAGGCAATTACAGCTGGACTTCCAATAGAGATTGTCAATAACACGACCGGATTGGATCCGGATGAAATCGTAGATACGTATGGAAAAGAAGAGTTGTGCAGATTATGCGAGAAAACGATCTCATATGTTGATTTTTTGTTCAGTTATCTGCAGAAGCGCTATAATCTGGAAAATTATACCCAGAAAAAAGAGTATGCAATGGAAATTGCTCAAGTCATCGCACAGGTGCACGATTCTTTTGAAAGAAAAAATTATTACTTACGTCTGAAGGAACTTTCTGGCTTTGACATGGAAGTCAGCGAAGAAAAAACACAAGAGAAAAAAGAAAAGGAACCTTATCAGAAAAAGCAATATCTGTTGTTGCCAAAAACTGGAAGAGAACGTGCAGAATATGAAATATTGTCACAAATGTTGATAGGTGTGGCGGCTGCAGAACTCTTTAAGGAAGAACTTGGTTTTTTTAAAGACGACGATAGTAACAAACTAGCAATGTACATCATTGATTATTATCGCACTCACGATCATATCTCGGTATCTGAACTATATGATCAGATTCCGCAGGAGCGAGTGCGGGATCTGCTTTTGAGCGTAGCGCAGTGGGAATTGGCGCCTGCCGTGGTGAAACAAGATGTTTTACAGGAGGCTATTCGAAAAGTGAAAGCGTGCATTTTACAGGATAAGATACAGGCTTTGAATGAAAAAGCAAAAAACGTGAGTGATCCATTAGGAAAAGCCGCGATCGCAAAAGAGAAAAACCAATTGATTGCACAGCGCAATGAGCTGATCCAAAAGGAAGGAAGTAGATAGAATGAGCGCAAAAAAAACACAGGGTGGAAAGCTTTATAAAACATTAGATGAAATCAAACAAGAACTGCTTACTTCAATGGAAAGCGAAGATACAGTCATAACGCAGAAAGATCTGATGGACTCTATCGATCACTTGGATCTCAGTGACAAAGATATCGATGATTTATTTCAATGGTGTGAAGATAATGATATTACCTTTGCTGATAATGAAGCTGATGAAGACCTTGTATTAGATGTTGATGATGACGATGAAGTTTTGTCTGGTGATGATAGCTTAGATTTTGAAGATGAAGATTCTGATCATGCACTAGCAAGCGAGCTGGAAAATTTGGAACAATCTTTTGCGAACACATCACATACAAAGATCAATGATCCCGTAAAGATGTATCTTAAGGAAATCGGCCGGGTAGACTTGTTGGATCCAAAAGATGAACCAGAGATCGCACGCCGGATCCAAGCAGGAGATGAAGAGGCAAAAAAGACATTGATTGCAGCAAATTTACGTCTGGTTGTTTCTATTGCAAAAAAATACGTGGGACGCGGCATGCTGTTCCTGGATCTGATTCAAGAAGGAAACATGGGATTGGTCAAAGCGGTTGAAAAGTTTGACTATACGAAAGGATTTAAATTTTCTACATATGCGACTTGGTGGATCCGTCAGGCCATTACGCGTGCCATTGCGGATCAAGCTCGAACAATTCGTATTCCTGTACATATGGTTGAAACGATCAATAAACTGACACGTATCCAGCGTCAGCTGGTCCAAGATCTGGGGCGTGATCCGACTGCAGAAGAAATTGCAGAAAAAATGGAGAATATCACACCAGAGAAGGTGCGTGAAATCCAAAAAATTGCTTTAGAACCAGTTTCTTTAGAAACTCCGATCGGTGAAGAAGATGATTCTCATTTGGGTGATTTCATTGAAGATAAAGAAACACTCTCACCTGATGAATACGCCAATAATCAGCTGTTGAAAGATGAAATCAATACGGTATTGCAAGGATTGACGGAACGCGAAGAAAAAGTGCTGCGCTTGCGTTTTGGCTTGTTAGACGGCCGTACGCGTACATTGGAAGAAGTCGGGAAAGAATTTAATGTTACTCGTGAGCGTATTCGTCAGATCGAAGCAAAAGCACTTCGTAAGTTAAAACACCCGACGCGTTCGAAACGTTTGAAAGATTTTGTTGATAAACCATAATGGCACGTTTAGGAAAAAGACTTCAGTGCATTCATGATCTGGTAAACGACCATAGCATCATTGCAGATATCGGGTGTGATCATGGTCTTCTTTGCATAGCACTGATTGAAAGTCATACAGCTATCAAAGCATATGCATGCGATGTGGCAAACGGACCATTGGATCGAGCAAAAGAAGCGATTCGATCAGCTGGTCTACAAGATCGGATCACACCGATGCTTGCAGATGGAATCGCACAGGTTCCTCCAGAAGCAGATACCATTATCATTGCTGGTATGGGTTTTGAGACAATTCGAAAAATCCTGTTAGAAGGCAGAAATCGATGGGGAAATGGAAGAACCTTTATTTTAGCTAGTCATACAGATGTTGAAGACTTGCGGCGCTTTTTAAGTGACCATCATTTTGTGATTGATGATGAACGCATCGTTTTAGAGCGCCACTATTATCAGATTATAAAAGCGCATCATGACGAAGAAGCACGATCTTTAACAGAAGATGAAATTCTCTTTGGCGTTTATGCTAAGAATGAAAAATTATTTCTAAGCTATTGGCAAAAAGAAAAGAAAAAATGTGAAGAAATCTTGCGAAAGATGCCTTCATCACACGAACGTTATCCATCTGTTAAACAACGATATCTTCGAATTGAGTCCATGATGCAGCGATGAAACAAAAAAAGTGGAAATCGGAGCAGAGCAGATCTCTTTGGATTGGTCGTCCAAGCGTAAGAACTGCTTCTGTAGACAGTTTCCACTTTTTTAATAGAAATTTAGTCGATCATTTTTTCGATGCAGATTGTGGGGAAAGTGATCGTTTCTTCCCAATGCTCTAGTACTTCAATGACTTGGTTTGTCAGATATGTAGGAGTGCTCGCTCCGCTGGTAACTGCTACAGTCGAACAGTCCATAAGCTGTTCTGCTTGAATGCCATATACATCATCGATCCGATAGACATGAGGGATTCCTTGTTCTTTTCCTATTTGTGCAAGGCGTTTGGAATTATTTGAGTGAGAATCTCCCACGACATATAGAACATCTACATTTTTATTTTTCAAGTCGGCAACTGCTTGCTGACGAATTCGTGTCGCATTGCAGATTTCTTCGCTTAAACATGCATCAGGATAATCTTTTTGAATTTGCTGAAATATCCGTTCTACATCAAAGATGGACATGGTCGTTTGATTTGTGACAAAAAGCGGTGAATGAATGTCTTTTGGAATATCATCTATCGAAGTAATCAAATGGATATGATCGCTTAAAGCACAAACAGCTTCAGCTTCAGGATGATGTTGTTTTCCTATATAGAAGATTTCATATCCTTTCTGAAGATGATCACGTACTAGGTTTTGCGTCTTCACCACATCCGGACAGCTTGCATCGATGCAGTGAAGGCCTTTTTTCATTGCTTTTTCTTTTACTTTATCACTGATCCCATGTGCAGTGAAAATGACAATGCCTTCATGTATATCATCTAATAGTTCTATTCGCGTCTTTGTTGCATCTTCTACCGTATGGATGCCTTTGGCTTCCAGTGCTTTTTTAACATATTCGTTATGTACGAGCATTCCTAGGACCGTGATCGGCTGTTCAGGGTATTCTTTGGCACATTGCTTTGCAATAGAAATCGCACGTATAACACCTTTGCAATAACCACGAGGGGTGACTTTAATTACTTTCATTGAAATCAGCTCCATTCTTTATTATTATGTCATAATCTTTGAGAAAGCTCAAATCGGTCCTGAAATGATGTTTTGTTCATTTGAGAAAAGGAAATTGAGAAAAAGATTTTGAAACGATTCAGAATTCATGTATAATAAATAAGATTTAAAGGAGGCGACAGCTATGGAAATCAATGATTTAAAAGAACGCAGCGCCGCTTTGGCTGCGTTAGAAGGATTTCGCGAACTGACACCGATTCAGAAACAAGTGATCCCTTTAGCAATGAAGGGCAAAGATATTATAGGTATCTCTGACACAGGCACAGGAAAAACACATGCTTTTTTATTACCGATTTTAGAAAAAATTGATGTGGCCAGAGAAGAAGTGCAAGCAGTGATAACAGCACCAACCAGGGAATTAGCTGTTCAGATCTATCAACGTGCAGAGAAAATGTGTCAGGTAGAAAAACAACTACGGATCCGTTTGATCAGCGGCGGGATCGAAAAAAGCCGGATGAACGAACAATTAAAACGTCAGCCCCATATTGTGATCGGAACGCCAGGGCGAATTCGTGATCTGTTTCTAAACGATCAGACGCTGCGTTGCGACACAGCGAAGATTTTTGTGGTCGATGAAGCTGATATGACACTGGAATTTGGCTTTTTGGAAGATGTGGATCAGATTGCAGGACGTATGGGAAATGATTTGCAGATAATGAGCTTCAGTGCAACGATTCCAAATGGATTGAAACCATTTTTGAAAAAATACATGAAGAACCCGGAAACGATCACGATTGAAAGCAGTGAAGACTTTCATCCTCAGATCCGGCATATTTTAGTTCCTTGCCGTCACAAAAGCTATCCGGAAAAATTGCTTGATGTTTTAAAAGGCATACAACCATATGTTTGTTTGATTTTTGCCAATACCAGAGCAATGGCGAGTGAAACAGCAGATCTCTTGCGTGGTGAAGGATATGGAGTGGTTGAACTGCATGGAGATCTTACATCCAGGGAACGCATGCGTGCATTAAAAGAACTTCAGCAACAATCAAAAACGTATATCGTTGCTACGGATATCGCTGCACGTGGGATTGATATCGAAGGGATTACTCATGTAATTTCTTTAGGATTTCCTAGAGAGTTAGACTTTTATATTCATCGCAGCGGGCGTACAGGGCGAGCTGGACGAGATGGTATTTGCTATGCGCTTTATCGAAGTGAAGATGATGGACTTATTCGCAGTTTGGAGAAGAATGGCATCCATTTTGAACACCAAAATATTCGTAACGGAGAATGGATTGTTTTAAAAGATCTGCATGAAAAACGAATAAAGAAAGATGATCCTTTAGAACAAGAAATCAGCAAGATCGTCAAAAAGAAAAAGACAAAAGTAAAGCCAAACTATAAGAAAAAACAGAAACAGCAGATTGATCAGATGCGCCGAAAGGCACGACGAGAGATGATACGTGAAGATATCCGCCGACAACAAAAGGAAAGAGCAAAAGCAAAGATTCGAGCAAAACGTGAGGAGGAAGCACAATGATCATCGGTTCACATGTTTCCCTCAGTGCACCGAATTATCTGTTGGCTGCTTTTGAAGAAGCACATCATTACCAAGCAAATGCTTGTATGATCTATACGGGTGCTCCTCAAAATACTAAAAGAATCGATGTAAGCCGTTTGAAGATCAATGAGGCGATCGCTTATGGAAACGAACATGACCTTTCTATTGAACATGTGGTCATTCATGCACCGTATATCATCAATTTAGCGAATACGATCAATGAGCAGACATTTGAATTAGGTGTGGACTTTTTACGCCAAGAACTAAAAAGAGTGAGCCAGATAGGCGCAAAAATTTTAGTTTTGCATCCCGGTGCGCATGTTAAGCAGGGAGAAGATGCAGGATTGCAGCAAATCATCAAAGGATTGGATTTAGCAATGGAAGGAATGGATCCTTCCATCCATATTGCTCTGGAAACCATGGCTGGAAAAGGGAGCGAACTCGGTTACCGATTTGAACAGCTTGCTTATATCATGGAGCATTGCAAATATAATGCGCAATTAGGCATTTGCATGGACACTTGCCATCTGCATGATGCTGGATATGATGTTGCTAACTTTGATGCTGTTTTAAATGAATTTGATGATGCGATAGGGATGAATCGGCTGTGCTGCATTCATGTCAATGACTCAAAGAACAGCAGGGGCGCACGCAAAGATCGTCATGCCAATATCGGATTTGGAGAGATTGGTTTTGCAGCGTTGAAAGAAATTGTTCATCATCCTGCTTTAAAGGATGTCATCAAAATATTAGAAACTCCATATGTAGACGGACATGCCCCTTACCGATTGGAGATTGAAATGTTGAAAAGTGGGATCTTTGATCAAGATTTGATTGAAAAGATCAAGGAGGAAAAATAAATGAAGAAAATAGTTGTATGTTTGCTTGCTTTCCTGTTGTGTGCATGCAGCAGTGCACCGTCTCTGATTCAGTTTGACGATATTTCAAAAGGAGAAACGATTGCGGTCATGGAAACCAATTTTGGCGATATTACGATCCGTCTTTTTCCAGAGCAAGCACCAAAAGCGGTAGAAAATTTTACGACGCATGCCAAAGATGGTTATTATGATGGCTTAACATTTCATCGTGTGATCAATGGTTTTGTGATCCAAGGCGGTGATCCAGATGGCGATGGTACTGGAGGAACGAGTATTTGGGGTGAGCCATTTGAAGACGAATTTAGTGATCAACTATACAATTTTAATGGAGCTTTGAGCATGGCAAATAGCGGTGAAGATTCAAATGGTTCTCAGTTTTTCATTGTTCAGCAGCAAGATGGAAGCCAATACGATGACAATACGATGGCTGCTAACTATGATTATCCTGACAATGTAAAAGAAAAATACCAAGAGGTTGGAGGAACGCCATGGTTAGATGGCGTGCATACTGTATTTGGTCAGGTCGTTGATGGAATGGATGTAGTCAATGCAATTGCTTCTGTACGTGTAGACGAAAATTCTAAACCGTTGGAAGATGTGATCATCAAAACAATCCGCATTGAAACGGTCAGTGCAGAGATGGCAGAACAGTTGAATCAGTAAAAAACGTGTATTGATATATAAAAATGAGACATTCAGCTAAATCTGCTTTATAATCGATCAAATGTTGGAGGATTGATTCCTATAATGGGATTAGTCCTTTTTTTTAGATTTTATCATTGAGTTATTTTAAATGATATGCAAGCGTATGGAAAGATAAAGAAATGAGACGCGACGAGAATGAACATAGAAAAATTTATAAAAAAGGATGCATTCTGTTATTTTCCAAAATGCATCCTTTCAGTTCAAGAATCGTAAATTTGATCAATACGGAATTTATGATCAAGCGTTTTAAAACTCAATGATTTCTTTTTTTAATCGTTCAACGATTTGTTCTTGTGGCAATTTTTCGATGATCTCTCCACGTCGGATCAATAAGCCTTCTTTTTTGCCTCCGGCAATTGCAATGTCTGCATGTTTCGCTTCTCCTGGACCATTGACCACACAGCCCATGATCGCTACTGTGACATCTTTTTGGATCGTTGATAAAAATGCTTCGATCTCGTCAACGACGGGCTGCATATCCCATGCCGTACGTCCACATGTTGGACATGCGATTAAATTCGGTACATGATCGATGAGACGGCAATACTTTAATAATTGCTTGACGATCGGCAGCTCTTTGCAAGGATCTCCGTTTACGCTGATTCGAATGGTATCACCAATACCTTCATTTAACAAAGTTCCTAATGCCATTGAGCTTTTGATTGCGCTTGTCAGCATGGTACCCGCTTCCGTAACGCCTAAATGCAGAGGATATGGGAATGTCTTGGCTGCTAAGCGATATGCGTCGATGCATAACAGAGGATCGCTTGATTTAAATGAAAGAACGATATCGTAAAAGCCCATTGATTCTAAGATGTCAACATGCCGTTTTGCGCTCTCCATCATTCCTTCTGCGGTCGGCTTTCCATATTTTTCATGAATGTCTTTTTCTAAAGAGCCGCTGTTAATTCCGATTCGTATCGGAATATGATGCTCTTTGCACGCTTTTACGACGGCTTCTACATTTTCTCGTTTTCCGATGTTTCCTGGATTTAAACGTATCTTGTCGACACCAGCTTCAATAGCGGCTAATGCAAGACGATAATCAAAATGAATATCCGCTACAAGCGGAATAGACGTGTTTGCCTTGATCGTCTCTAATGCTTTGGCATCTTCCATATCCATGACCGACATGCGTACGAGCTCACAACCTGCATTTTGCAATTGTTTGATCTGCTTTATGGTTGCTTGTGCATCTTTTGTAGGTGTATTGCACATGGATTGAATGACAACTTTATTTTGACCGCCAATCGTCAAATTGCCAACTTTGATCTGTCTTGTAGTTTCTCTTATCATGTTATCACCGATTCTATTATAAACAAATTAAGCCGCATTTACAACAAAGCAGATTTTGTGAATAACAGCTGATTTTCTTACTTTTTTGTGACTTTGCTAGCTTTTATATTTTGTTTTGTATTATAATGTTATCCATAGGTGGTGCATTGAATGATACAAAATCCATTTAGAAAATTTGATTTAGAAAATATGAAACATTCCAGTGATCAATTAAATCAGACGATGGATTTTTCAGGAGAAGTATCCAAACGTCTGGTTATTTTTGCTATAATCATAAGTCTTTTATTTGGCGCAGTTTTTGTCCGATTGTTTCAAATTCAAATTTTGGATCATGATGAATATACGATAAAGATGGAAAATTTTAATACGAAGACTCAGTCTTCTTCTACACCAAGAGGTCAGATTTATGATCGAAATGGGAAAGTGATCGCTGCTACGGTCGTATCCCATAATATTATTTACACTCAACCTGAGGATATTACAACAGAGGAACGCTGGGAGCTGGCACAAAAATTTGCAGCAGCATTTAACGTAGATGACAATGAATTATCAACTTCACAAAGAAAAGATCTCTATATCTTTAAACATACATTATTGTCTGTGAGCGATCCATCTTATGCTTGTAATGATTTAATGACAGAAGAAGAATTGAGTGATTATAAGAATAAGGTATGGGGCGATGATACGGAGAGCAGGCGAACAGAGATTCTGTATGAGCGGATTACAGAAGAAATGCTGGATAATGAGCTTACTGACGAAGAGGAAGCAGGCTATGTCGTTTATGCACGTATGATCAGTGGTACCAGCGGGCAAAGCAAAACGATATTGGAAGATGTCGATGATGATACCGTAGCGAATCTTGTAGAACATAAAGGTGATTTTCCAGGTTTTGACATTGATTTAGGATCATGGAAAAGAGAATACCCATATGGAGATACCTTGCGTGATGTGTTAGGCAATGTAACGACCAGCACACAAGGAGTTCCTGCTGAATTAGCAGATTATTATCAAGCGCTGGGATATCCATTGAATGCAAGAGTAGGAAGTTCAGGATTGGAATATCAGTATGAAGGGTTACTCAGCGGCACACAAAAAGTTTCTAGTATAGAGTATGATGAAGAAGGGAATGCAATCATACAGGAAAAGACATCTGGTAAAAAAGGGTACGATATTTATTTGACCATTGATATTGAGCTGCAAAAAGAATTAGATAAAGTGGTTAAGGAAACGCTGGAAGAAGCAGCTGATAATCCATATCGTCAGGATTTTACTAGTTTATTCGTGTGTTTGATGAATCCGAACACGGGTGAAGTGTATGCCATGAGTGGTTATCAGAGAAATAAAGAAACCAATAAAGTAACACCGTTTGCTAGCGGCAATTATTTAAGTTATACAAATCCAGGTTCGATCGTAAAAGGAGCTACCTTGTATATGAGTCTGAATGAAGGCGTAGTAGAACCAGGTGAAATTATCGTCGATGAACCGATGCATATCCTTGGCACACCAGTAAAAGCATCCTATAAAAATTATGGAGCTATTGATGATGTCAAAGCATTGGAAGTGTCCAGTAACGTCTATATGTTCAATATTGCTATTCGTTTAGCAGGTGCAACTTATGTTCCTTATCAATCACTTGGTATCAGTGATCCGTCCTCTACATTTGCGTTGATGCGCCAGTATTACTCCATGTTTGGATTAGGCAACGTCACTGGATTAGACGTGCCGAATGAAGTAGGGGGATATGTGGGATATTCGACGGAAGCAGGTAAATTATTAGACTTTGCGATTGGACAATATGATATGTATACGCCAATTCAGATCTTGCAGTATGTATCTACCATTGCCAATGATGGTACGACGGTAAAACCACATTTATTTAATTATGCGACGGAAGTCAATTCGACAAATGTCGTAGCTTCCTATGAAAATCAAGTGGTTTCTACTTTAAGCGGAAACATTGACTATTTAGAGCGTGTTCAACAAGGCTTTCGAGCATGTGTCACTTCAGGAAACTGTGGGTCTGCAATCAATGCTTTATCTGAGGATGTGGCAGGAAAAACCGGTACAGCAGAAGTTGGTGATTCAACAAGTACGGCATTTATAGGTTATGGACCTTATGAAAATCCAAATGTGGCATTTGCATGTGTAGCGCCTACTTCTTCTGATACAGGTACAAACTTGCAAAGCAACGTCTGTACGACTGAAGTTATGGGACCAGTGCTGGACAAGTATTTTTCTATCATGAATGAAGATAATAAGGACACTGATTAAAGTGCAGATGCGATTTTTGAAGATTATGAAAAAGAGTTGCTATTTTTAATCGTAGTATGTTATAATTTAGCGGCATAGAGTGTGAGGAGGTACAATATGAGAGATCGAATTACTTTCAAATGTGCTGAATGTGGAGAAGAAAACTACATTGGTACACGTAATAAACGTAAACATCCGGAACGTATGACTATTTCAAAATACTGTCCGCGCTGCAACAAAAAAACTGAGCATAAGGAGAAAAAATAAGAAGGGCCGTTTGCGGTCTTTTTTATTCGTAAGAGAATATGGTTAAAGTAGAGACATTTGAACTAGGTTTATTGATTCAAGCCAATTGTTATGTAGTGAGCAACAATGGCCATGCCTTGATCATTGATCCAGGTTCAAAAGGAAGAAGCGTTCAAAAGTATGTGGAAGAAGAACAGTTGAAAATCGATGCGATCGTATTGACACATGGACACTTTGATCATTGTGCAGGTGCTGATTATTTTGTGAAATTATACCAATGTCCGTTATACATCCATCCGGATGATGCAAGGATGCTTCAAGATCCTGATCTAAATTTCAGTGCTGATTTTGCACCATTGATCGTTGCTGCCAAACCTCAGTTATTAAAAAGAGGAAAGCAGATGATCGGAGATTTCTCCGTTGAAGTCATAGATGCGCCTGGTCATAGTGAAGGAAGCTGTTTGATCTTGATCGAGGATTGCATGTTTTGTGGAGATGTTTTGTTCCAAGGCAGCATCGGCAGAACTGATCTGATGGGTGGCAGCAATACCAAAATGGTTCAGACTCTGCGTATGTTAAAGCAGATGGAAACAGATTATAAAGTGTATCCTGGACATGGTCCTGCGACGACACTTGACGAAGAGATTCAGTACAATTATTATTTACAATCTGTTTGATCGTAAAGAAACGGCGAAAGTCGTTTTTTTTATTTGGGACTGTGAGCGGATCTGACGTATAGATAGATTGTGGGAGGAAGGTGATGATTTGGAAGAGGAGTTACAGGCATTCATTCATCTGATGTTGATGAGAAAGGCGAGCGATGCACATTTTTTTATTCGAGAGGGGGTCTTTCATTTTCAGCTTCGCTGCCTGGGAAAGATGGAGCATCAGGATGACGGTCTTTTTGATGGACGACTTTTTCATTATTTAAAATATATAGCCCATCTGGACCTTGGCGATCTTGCAAAACCGCAATCAGGAAATTTTTATCGCAGATTTCATGGAAAGACATTACAATTTCGTTTTTCATTATTATGTACGAATGAAATGCAGACCGGTGTTTTGCGCTTGTTGGACCATAGTCAGTTTGAACAAATTGAGGACATCTGTACAGATAAAAATCAACAGCAGATCTTGCGTTCTTTGTGTCAAGGAAGACAAGGTCTGGCATTATTTTCTGGACCGACTGGCAGTGGTAAGACAACGACCTTGCATGTGTTATTAAAAGAGGCTGCACATCAATACCATCGTCAAGTAATTTCGTTAGAAGATCCAATTGAAATATATGATGAGCATTATCTTCAATTGCAAGTGAATGAAAAAAGCGGTTTTACTTATGAAGTTGGTATCGAACAATTGCTTCGTCATGATCCAGATATCATCATGATTGGGGAAATCCGCAATGAAAAGACAGCACAAATGGCTGTACGAGCAGCTTTAAGCGGTCATAGCGTATTTTCCACCGTACATGCTAAATCGTGTATTGAAGTATTTAATCGTTTACAGGAATTAGGTGTTGATCGTCAACAGCTGCATGCAATCCTCACTTTTGTCAGTACCCAGCGATTGATCAGACAGAAACAAAAAATGAAGCGTGAATGTATCTATGAAATTTTATATGGTGAAGAATTGGAACGTTATTGTGTAACAAATACATTGAACAAAGAACATCAGACAATGGAGGATCTGTTAAAAAAAGCGTATGATGAGGGAACGATTACAAAAGAAACGTACGAATTTGAACATACCGCTAGATGAATGGGTGTCTTTGGCATTGTTGTTGGACAAAGGAATTCAATTAGAAGAAGCATTGAAGCTCTCGTTTCATGATCCAGCTCCGTTTTTAGATTTGTTGAAAGAGGGGAAAAATTGCTTTTCTATAGATGGAATATGTACAAACAGATTTTTGAATTATTTGCAATTTTTTATGCACGCAGCACCAATGTCACATGCAATTACGAGTTCCGTACAACTATGCAAAGTGCAGAGGCAAATGATCCAGCAATTCTGCAAAGAATCAAGTTATCCGTTCTTACTCTTTATCATGTCATTTGTGTTGATCTCATTTTTCTTGTCGACCATCTTTCCGCAAATGCAACAGAGCATTGACGCAGAGGTAAATTCGTATGCTCTTATCCTTTTAAATGGATTGCTGGTTATTTTTTTGCTGTTCTTTATTTTATGTGTGACCATCTTGTTGATTAGTTTATTTTTATATTACCAAAAAGATGCCCGTAATCTATTTATTATGCATTTTCATCATCGTTTGCCTTTTTTTCAATCTATTATTTCTTATTTATTTGCTGCTTATTTGAGCTCGCTGATGCAAGCAGGCTTATCCACATTAGATGCCTTATCCCTTTTGGAGCGATTAGAAGCAAAGAATGTAATCTATCCATGCATTACAGAGATGAAACATTTGCTTGAAAAAGGGTTTTCATATGAAGAAATCATCCAAACTTCAACTTATTTTTCTGACCGATTCCGTCATTTTTTTGCTATTGGTCAACGCAGCTCTACTTTGATGGATACATTGATGGTTTTTATGGATATACAGCAGAAGTGTTGGCAGAAGCAGCTAAAAAAAGGAGGGATTCTGTTACAATTAAGTGTTTACGTAATGATTGCTGTTTTGGTCTTTTGTATGTATCAGATGCTTTTGATGCCATTAGATATGCTGAATCAAATGTAAAAAGAAGGTGATGAAATGAAGAAGAGAAAACTGCAGGAAGGTTTCACAATCCTAGAAATGATGATCGTTCTTTCAATCGTAGCATTATTGTTTTTATTGACACTTCCAAACATTCAGCAGAAAGAAGCAATCATTGAACAAAAAGGATGCGAAGCGCTGACAGCAGTAGTAGATGCACAGATCTTGCTATATGAAATTGATACGCTGCATACACCAACCAATATCGATCAACTGATCGCCGGCGGCTATTTAAAGGAGTCCCAGAAAAGATGTCCTGATGGGCGTTCGATCGTGATTTCGAATGGGCAAGCTTATGCTCGATGATAATCGTGGCTTTACCTTCGTTGAAATGTGTCTTGTCTTGTTTTTGATCACGATCTTCATATCGGTTTTTGTATTGCCGCTTTCCAGTAATGATCATACGCTGACACTAACGATGTATCGATTGCAAAGTTTCTTAGAAAAAATTCAAAATCAAGCAGTTGCACAAGGAAGAATATATCATGTCACTTTTGCTGGAAATCAAGTGATCGCAAATGATGAAATCTTGCAGCTGCCTTCAAACATAGGGTGTGAAGGTCCTGTGGTTTATTATTACCCTCAGTACACGAGTGCTCCGGCAGGAACGATTCATTGCAAACAAGAAGGAGAACGTTCTCTTGTCATTCAATTAGGGAGAGGGAGAATTGACATCCGTTAAAAAAGAAGAAGGCTATTTTTTGCTAGATGCGTTGTTATTGCTTTTCATTTGTTTAATATTAGCTCATTTTTTATTGATTGGATCACAGACGATGAAGCAGATGGAGGGTCAGATCATTGAAGACATGGAAATATTCCCAGGGTTTTACTTTTAGTGAATTATTGCTGGCGTTGGGAGCTGTAATGTTTTGCTGTACGTTATTTTCAATAATGGTCCAGTGGGTGATCCAGTCTACATTATCACAGAAAGACCTTTTACAGGATCAAATGGCTGTGTTACAGCTTCGTTTAGATATCGCACAATGCGATACATGGTCGATCCAAGACGGACAGTTGGCTGCAAAACAAGAAAAAGAGAATGTTTATTATGCTTATCACAATGGACGTCTTGTCAAGCGTCCAGGCTATGAAATCTTTATGCAAGGGATTGAAGAAGCAGCCTTTTTCAAGAAAGGAGAGAAGTTATATATACGATGGAAAAGAGCAGATCAGACATGGCAGGCAAAGCTTGCTGACTGAAGGCTTCTTTAGTGTGTTTGGATTGTTGTTATTGTCGATTTTTCTAAGCTTTGCTTTTGTATTGCAACAGCGATGCGAAGCGTTGCTGCAGCTATCTTATGCACAAGAAAAGGTAAATAGTTACGTTTATTTAATGGAATATATTAAAAAAGAGTGCATACCAACCCATGCTGAACAAAATGAAGAAGTTGTTAAAGAATGGATCATTTTACAAGATACGAATAGTTATCGTATTTTAGAGAATGATGACCAATACGATGTCTATCAGGGAATGAAATGCATCTTATCTGTGAAAGTAGACGATGAAGCGCAGATCGAAAGCATATTGTTTGGTAAATCAACGTGATCAAGACATAAAGTGAATAAAGAAGGGTACACTGAAATTGGTGATATCCATGAAAACTTATTTTGCAGCACTATGCAGTTACGTTATCGTAATTAGTTTAGGCATACTGTTTCGTTTCATTTGTGTCGATTGCATTTGGCTGATCTTGCTCTTTGCTGTGATCAGCCCATCTTTGCATGGCGTGTATCGTGAGGCGAGTTGTCACTCACTTGAAATCAAAGATTTTGCGATTGCATTGATCATGACTTTTTTAGATTATGTATTTATAAAAATCATATTTCATCCTTTTGATTTTCATCAATTGGCGTATACTTATCTTTGTGCTGTCATTGGTATTGTCCAATATGCAAGTTCCATTCGTTTTAAAACATTGATCGACCGCAGAAACTCTTGAAATAACTAAGGAGAACTGCCTGAGCGTGCGCTTGAAATCGCTATTGACATTCATTTGGCTCATACGATATACTAACCCGAGTTTAACAGTTAAAGAAAGATAAAGTGCTAGAAACACCTTTGAATAAAGGGAAATCTAGCACTATCTTTTGTTCAGGATTTGTTGTATGTGGATTAATCTTCATGATTTTTTTACGATCTTGTTTAAATCTTTTGG